>CAZPLL010000015.1:0-32693 GCA_964587485.1 uncultured Oscillospiraceae bacterium
GAGCAAGTATCTCGGATGGACTTTTGACCATGCTGAAGCGCTCCTTTTTCATTTTTCGGTCTATAATGGACAAAATAAACAAGAGGACGGCTCATTCCCGCCTGAAATCAAGCGGAATTTCGGCAGTTTTTTGTTGGAAATCAACAGGTCGGTATATTGATTTTTATTAATATTATATGTTACAATCTTAGAAGAAATAGAGGCATTAATTCCCTTTTGGGATTTTTGCATATATAATTTTTCGCAAATAATTTTATGGAGGATATCAAAATGATCAAAGTTGGTATTAATGGTTTCGGGCGTATCGGTTCTCTGGCATTCAGAGCCGCCATCAAGTCCGACGATATCGAGGTCGTCGCCATCAACGCTCCCGGCCATCCCGCGTCTCACATCGCATACTGCGTAAAATATGACACCGTTCACGGCCGTTTCGACGGCGAGGTCGTCGGCAATGACGAGGACAGCACCGTTACCGTTAACGGCAAGGTCGTCAAGGTTCTCTCCGACAAGGCATACCGTGACGCTACCCTCATCCCCTGGGGCGAGCTGGGTGTTGACTACGTTCTCGAGTGCACCGGCGTTTACCTGACCAAGGAAAAGGCACAGGCTCACATCGACGCGGGCGCAAAGGTCGTCGTCATGTCCGGCCCCGCGAAGGACGACACCCCCATGTTCGTCTGCGGCGTCAACCTTGAGAAGTACACCGCCGATATGCAGTTCGTTTCCAACGCTTCCTGCACCACCAACTGCCTGGCTCCCATGGCAAAGGTCATCAATGACAACTTCGGCATCATCGAGGGTCTCATGACCACCGTTCACGCCTCCACCGCCACCCAGGCCATCGTTGACGGCTTCCCCAAGAAGAAGGATCTGCGCGGCGCACGCTCCATCTACAACAACATCATCCCCGCCTCCACCGGCGCTGCGAAGGCAGTCGGCAAGGTCATCCCCGAGCTCAACGGCAAGCTCACCGGCATGGCAATGCGCGTTCCCACCGGCGATGTCTCCGTCGTTGACCTGACCGTTCGCCTCGAGAAATCCGCCACCATGGACGAGATCAAGGCCGCGATGAAGGCCGCCTCCGAGGGCCCCATGGCAGGCGTTCTGGAGTATGTTGATGACGAGGTCGTTTCCTCCGACTTCCGCACCGACGCACACACCTCCATCTTCGACGCACAGGCCGGCATCTCCCTCAACGGCAACTTTGTCAAGCTGGTCGCATGGTACGACAACGAGTGGGGCTTCTCCAACAAGATGCTCGACCTCACCCGTCACATCGACTCCGTCAGAAACGCAAAGTAATCCGGGTAATTCAGAATACGGCATATATTTCGCCCTCCGCTTTCGCGGAGGGCGTTTTGCTTATCAAAGAAGCACCAAGCCTTGGCTCCCCCCTCTGGGGGAGGCTTGATTGCCCCTCTCCGTCACGCCTTGCGCCGTGCCACCTCTCCCAAAGTGAGAGGCAAGGCGCTACCGCGCACGCTCGCTACTTTGTTGCACGGTTTTTAGCTTTTTGACAGTCTCAGGCCCCCGCCCTCCGCATAATGCGGAGGTCGGGGGCCTGCAAGGGTGGTGCGGATATATGTTTTCGACGCTAACTTCCATTCTCGCTCGCGCAGTAGTCAACGAGCACTTCTATCATTTTTCTGCCGGTCGGTGGCAGGGCTTCTATTCGCGTCGCAAGGGTGTGAAAATCGTCCCGCGTCTCTCTGCCCGTCAGGATATAATCCGTACTTACGTCGAGTATCTGACAGAGATTGACGAGGTTATCTATGCGGATGGCCTTGTTGCCACGTTCAAGGTTGGAGATCATCTGAATGGAAACATTCATTTTGTCCGCCAACTGCTCCTGCGTCAAGCCCTGCTGTCTGCGGCGAGATTGAATACGTCTGCCTATTTCGGCCAAATCCACATCAATCATATTATCACCCCGAAACTTAAACTCTAAGATTATTATATGAATTTCAGGGCTAAATATTAAGCACCTCAGGGTTGACCTTGTTAAACTATGGGTGTATAATCGGTGTGGCAGCAACACCTATAGATTAAGTAAAGAGGGGTAAAAGAAAATGAAAAACAAGACAACCGCGCTTCTCCTGTCCATCTTTTTGGGTTCGCTCGGCATAGACAGATTTTATCTCGGCTACACAGGTATGGGCATTTTGAAGCTACTGACAGGTGGCTGCTTCGGCATACTGTCGCTCATTGATATTGTCAGAATAGCAACCGGCAGCCTTGCACCCGCCGACGGTTCACGGTATGAGGATGTTCCCGACAAAAAAGCCGAAGCCTACGACAATTTGCTCAAGATATCGCAGTTGAGAGAAAACGGAACGATCACGGAAGAAGAATTTGAAAAACTGAAAAATGACTGCATGAATGGCGTTCCCGTTTTACAGGGAAAAAGCGACGCGGTTCCCGAGCCGACGGAGCCCCGGAAAAGATTTGCGTGCAAAAGCTGCGGAGCAAAGCAAACCGGCTGGTATCAAAAGTGCCCTGTCTGCAACGCGGAGGGGCAGATGTATCGCGGCACTAATGAGGAAATAGCCGCGTGGAACGCAGAATAACGGCAAAATCTTCCATAGCTCAGGCGAAATCGACAAACAGAAAAGCCGCACCGTTAAGAGCAACTATGCTCCGTTAACGGCGCGGCGTTTTTCACTTTCCCGGGGCGTTTTGGGATGGGGGTGTGAGAGACTCAGTTGTAGCGCTGACCCTCGGAGAAGCTCTCGACGAACACGCTGTTCCAGCGCTTGAGCGAGGCCTCCAGAATGGCCAGCGCGGAAGCAACGTCACCGGCGGAAACCGCGTCCAGAAGTCTGGTAAAGAACGAAACAACCGTGGCTTTCCCGTTCGACTTGCAAAGCAGACGACAGCCTATGCGGTAAGACGAAATATATATCGGCTTGAAGCTGGTAAAAATCAGGCTGTCAATATCGTTTCCGCCGCACAGAACCAGCTCATGGTGTATCTCATACGCCAGCTCGGAAAATTCGTTTTCGTCCTTTACCTCGGCGAGCTGCGCTACAAGCGCATATGCATTTGAAAGCTTGTCGGCGGTCGCCGTTTTCGCGGCGCGCTCCAGTGCGCGCGTTTCTATAACGCGGCGATAATCCAGAAGTGCATACTGCATATCCGCACAGTAGTATTCTCCGCTGTATCTTAATAATACCTCAAGAGTTTCCGCGTTGCCGTAGCGGATATAGTCCTCCACATGCACGCCCTTACGCGGCGAAACACGCAGAAAACCCAGCTTCGCCAGACGCATTATCCCGCCGTTTATCACCGCCACGCTCACGCCCATCTGAGACGCAAGCTCGCGCTCTGTGGGGAGCTGGTCGCCGGGGGCAAGCTTGCCGGATATTATCATCTCCTCGATCTGCCGGACAAAAAGATCTGTCAGAGACGGGGATTCTATTTTTTGAACTCCATTTTCTAAACTCCTGTTCTTGTATATATCATATATCACAGGACAATTTATCATACAAAAACGTAAGAATCAAGAGGAAATATGGAAAATCCGTCATTTTAATTATATATTTCAGCTATGCTCTGTGATATAAACACAAACAAAATCGAAAGGAGTTTAGTATGCATAACAAATACAACGTGATCGTAGCCGCCGGACGTGTTTGACGGTATGCTGTATCTCGGTATGCTGTACAACCACATGACCGACAAGCCCTCCATACCGCCCAAACGCTCGCACAAGATATCCCTTGCCTTTGACAAGACCATACGCGACCACGGCGGTGATTGCGGATGGTACCGTTCACGGCTCGAAAGCGGCGAGGTGTTCGTGCCCGAGTATGTGGACGGCCGCCGTCTGGCAGACAAGGTAATACGGAATACAGTATCCCGCCCTCCTCTTTCTCTGGAGGTTATAAAAGAGCAAACGCAGCGTATCTGTGCAGATGCGCTACGTTTTTCCATGTAAGTGTCTTGGCTCCACGCAAGCGAACAACCTCCGCTTGCGGCGGCTCTTGGCGAGTCGCAGAGAGGGACTTGGCTCTCCCTCCGGGGCGCCGAGGGTTTGGGGCTATTCACACTATTCGCTTCATTTTTCCGGCTGTTCGCGGGCGGTGGACTGGGCTTTTATCTTTTCCTTCCAGCATTTATGGCACATGGCAACATAGCTGTCGTTGCCGCCGAGGAGGATCTGACTGCCCTCGGTGACGATATGGCCGCGGCCGTCGATACGGGCGTTGACGGTGGCCTTGCGGCCGCAGGCACATACGGTCTTTATCTCCGTGATGGAGTCGGCAAGCTCCATGAGCCTCTGTGCCCCGGGGAAAAAGTGCGTCAGGAAGTCCGTCCTCAGACCGAAGCACAGCACCGGGATATTCTCCTCGTCCACAAGCGTGCGGAGCTGGTCGATCTGCGCCGGGGTGAAGAACTGCGCCTCGTCGGAGATGATGACGTCGCATCTGCCGGCGCGTCTGTACTCCGCGACGATATCCTGCTCGGGCGTGATGATCTGCGCGGTGCGCTCAAGCCCTATGCGACTGCGGATGATATCCGCCCCGTCGCGCGTGTCAACGCTTGGTTTTATGAGCCAGACGGTCATGCCCAGCTCCTCGTAATTAAACTGTGTTATCAGCGCCTGCGCGGACTTGGAGGAGCCCATCGCGCCGTATTTGAAGTATAGTTTTGCCATTTTACATCCTCAATTCTTCTCGATATGTGCCCTGACCCGCTCGATTATCATATCGAGCGCCACGCTGTTGTGGCCGCCCTCGGGGATGATGATGTCGGCGTTGCGCTTGCTCGGCTCGACGAACATCTCGTGCATGGGCTTGACGGTGGTGAGATACTGGTTCACGACGCTCTCAAGGCTCCTGCCCCTGTCGCGCACGTCGCGGGTTATGCGGCGGAGTATGCGCACGTCCGCGTCGGTGTCCACGAAGATCTTCACGTCCATCTGGCGGCAGAGCTCGCGGTTCTGGAAAATAAGTATGCCCTCGACGATGATGACCTTCGCGGGGCGGATGGTCACGGTCTTGTCGGAGCGGTCGTGGATGGTGTAGTCATACTCCGGGCAGACGACGCTGTGCCCCTTTTTCAGCTCGCGCAGAGCGTCGATGAGCATATAGGTGTCGAACGCATCCGGGTGGTCGTAGTTGAGTTTGCTCCGCTGTTCGTAGTCCATGTCGTGGTGCGCCTTGTAGTAGTTGTCGTGGTAGATCACGGATACATCGTCCCCGAAGCGCTGCATAAGCTTCCGGGTGATGGTGGTCTTGCCGCTGCCCGTGCCTCCCGCTATGCCGATGACCATAACATTGCTCATGTTCGACCGCCTCCTGTATTATCTTTCTTTCGACACCATTCTACCATACCTTTCGCTCTGTTTCAATTTGACTTTTCGTTTTTTTCATATATAATTATAAGGAAGCGATCCGTGTGCCGCGCAGAGCGGTTCGCGGTCGCTCCCGACAAAAGAAGGAGGCTGAATTTTCATGGCAACCGTTCATAACAAAGCCGAAAAAGGTCAGATAGCAAAGACCGTCCTTATGCCCGGCGATCCGCTGAGGGCAAAATATGTGGCAGATAATTTCCTCGAAAACGCCGTGCTTGTCAACAATGTCCGCGGTGTGCAGGGTCACACCGGCACGTGGAAGGGCGTTCCCGTCACGGTGATGGCCTCCGGCATGGGTATGCCCTCGATAGGCATATACAGTTGGGAGCTCTACAGTGAGTACGACGTTGAGAACATCATCCGTATCGGCACCACCGGCGCATTGCAGGAGGAGCTTGAGCTGCGCGATGTTATACTCGCGCAGGGTGCCTGCACCGACTCGAACTACACGAAGCGCTTCGGCGTCACCGGCAGCTTCGCGCCCATCGCGGACTATAAGCTTCTGCGCACCGCGGAGGACTGCGCGCTGGAGGCGGGGCTGAACGTGCGCGTGGGCAACATCCTCTCGAGTGATATGTTCTACTATGCCGACGGCATGAGCGAGGCCGAGGCATGGAAGAAGCTCGGCGTCATGGCCATCGAGATGGAGGCCGCCGCGCTCTACACCAACGCCGCGTACTTCCACCGCCGCGCACTGTGCATCGGCACCGTCACCGACCATATATTCCGCGCCGAATACCTTGACGCGAAGGACCGTCAGTCCTCGCTGGATCAGATGATACGCATCGCGCTTGATATCGCGGCGAGAATGAGCGCGGAATAATATAAGAAGACAACAGTTTTTAAGGAGCCAATAATGAACAGACATCTTGACATTTCCCCCGAGGTGCGCCGTGCTCTTGACGAGAGCAGACCCGTCGTCGCGCTCGAGAGCACCATCATCTCCCACGGTATGCCCTATCCCCGCAACGTGGAGACCGCGCTTCTGGTCGAGCAGACCATCCGCGACAACGGCGCCGTCCCCGCGACCATCGCCGTCATCGGCGGCAGGCTCAAGGCCGGCCTCTCCCACGAGGAGATAGAATACCTCGGCAAGTCCGGGCGCGCCGTGGCCAAGGCGAGCCGCCGCGACCTTCCCGCGCTTGTGGCACGGGGCGCGGACGGGGCGACCACCGTCACCACCACCATGATGATCGCACACATGGCGGGTATCAAGGTCTTTGCTACCGGCGGCATCGGCGGCGTACACAGAGGCGCCGAGACCACCATGGACATATCCGCCGACCTTGAGGAGCTGGCACAGACGCCGGTGATGGTCGTGTGCGCGGGCGCAAAGTCCATACTCGACCTCGGGCTCACGCTCGAATATCTCGAAACAAAGGGCGTCCCCGTCATCGGCTACGGCACGGATGAGCTGCCCGCCTTCTACACAAGAGAGAGCGGCTTTGGCGTCGATTACCGCGTGGACACTCCGGCACAGCTCGCCGCAATGTTCCGCGCCCAGAGAGAGCTTGAGCTCCGCGGCGGTATGCTGGTCACGAACCCCATCCCCGAGGAGTATTCCATGGACAAGTCCGTTATCGACCGCGCCATTGAGCAGGCGCTTGCCGAGTGCCGCGAAAAGGGCATACACGGCAAGGAGACGACCCCCTTCCTCCTTGCGCGCGTGGTGGAGCTCACCGGCGGCAACAGCCTTGAGAGCAACATAAAGCTCGTCCTTAACAACGCCCGCGTCGCCGCGCTCACGGCCTGCGAGCTTGCCGGGAGCTGAGGGCGGAGTCGAATTGTCGCGATAAACCGCGCTTCGCCTTAAGAAAACTATTGATTTATACGTTTTTTCTGGTATAATTAATATGGTGTCGCACGGCGGCACCGCGTACCCCAAAATTTTTTAGGAGGAAAACAAAGTGAAGAAGTACATAGCAATCATTCTCGTTATTTGCATGGCTCTGGCACTGTGCGCCTGCGGCAAGACCCAGACCGCCGCATCCGACACAAAGATCAAGATCGGCATGGTCACCGACGTCGGCGGCGTGAACGACAAGTCCTTCAACCAGACCTCCTGGGAAGGCCTCCAGGCTCTCCAGGCAGAGGATCCCACCTTCGAAGTCAAGTATCTCGAGTCCAAGACCGATGCTGACTACCAGACCAACATCAACACCTTCATCGACGAAGGCACCGACCTCATCATCTGCGTCGGCTACATGCTCGCGGACGCTACCAAGGATGCGGCCACCGCTAACCCCGACCAGAAGTTCGCCATCATCGATGACAGCTCCATCGAGCTGCCCAACGTTGCCTGCCTCATGTTCGCTCAGCAGCAGGCCTCCTACCTCGTCGGCCTCGTTGCCGGCTCCGTTACCGAGTCCAAGACCGTCGGTTACGTCCAGGGCATGGTTTCCGACTCCATGAACCTCTTCGGCATCGGCTTCATCGCCGGCGTTCTCGCCGCCTGCCCCGACGCTGAGGTTCTCCAGTACAACGCAAACAACTTCGGTGACATCGCCGGCGGCTCCGCTGCTGCCAAGGACATGATCACCAACGGCGCAGACGTTATCTACCATGCGGCCGGCGGCACCGGTGTCGGCGTTATCGACACCTGCAACAGCGAAGGCATCTGGGCGATCGGCGTTGACACCGACCAGTCCTCCCTCGCTCCCGACCACGTCATCACCTCCGCTATGAAGCGCGTTGACACCGCTTCTCAGGACATCTCCAAGGCTGTTAAGGACGGCACCTTCCAGGGTGGCGTGCATCTGTACGACCTCTCCAACGGCGGTGTTGACCTTGCTCCCACCCGCACTCACATCCCCGAGGACGTTCTCGCAATGGTTGAAGAGGCCAAGGCAGCTATAATTGCCGGCACCGTCACCGTTCCCACGTCCGTCGAAGAGTGCCCCCAGTTCACCCTCGCAGGCTGATAGCTTAAACGGTAAACAAACCACGGCGCTGCCCCTTTTCGGAGCAGCGCCGTATCCATAGACAGGAGAGAAATATGAATTTTTATCAGATCAAAAGCCCTCTGACCCAGATAACCGAGGAAAAAACCACCGGCTACATCGCCTCCCTTTCCGAAGCCTACGGCGAGGAATTCAAGCGCGTCTCGCTGGAGGAGTACGTTAACGATGATTTCAGCCTCCTGTATGTTGCCTCCGGCGGCAGTGAGGGCTACTTTATCGAGGTCTTTGAGCAGCTCAAGGACAAGCCCTGCATCATCCTCACCAGCGGCGACAGCAACTCCCTTGCCGCGTCCATGGAAATACTCAGCTTTCTCAAGCAGCACGGCGCCGAGGGCGAGATACTCCACGGCTCCGTCAGCGATATTGTCGCGCGCATAAAGTCCCTGCGCAACGCCTACCGCGCAAAGGCTGCCCTCAAGGGCAAGAATATCGGACTTATCGGCTCCCCCTCCGACTGGCTCATTGCCAGCACCTTCAGCCCCGACGCCATGATGGAAAAGCTGGGTCTGGGCTTCGTGCAGATCACCATTGCCGAGCTTCTCGAAGAGTACGAGAAGAAATCCTACCCCGAAAACAAGTACACCGAGGCGTTCATCGCCAAGGGCTTCGACAGAGCCGAGACCGACAAGGCCCTGTATATATACGGCGCGTTCCGCCGCCTCGTGGAAAAGTACGACCTCTGCGGCCTGACCGTGCGTTGCTTTGACCTGCTCGACACCGTTCACACCACCGGTTGCCTCGGCCTTTCCATCCTCAATGACGAGGGCATCTACGGCGGCTGTGAGGGCGACGTCCCCGCACTGCTGAGCATGGTCGTCCTCGGCGCCGTCACCGGTGAGCCGTCCTTCCTCTGCAACCCCAGCCGCTTCGACACCGAGGCGGGCACCGCCGTTTTCGCGCACTGCACCATCCCCACCTCCATGCTGCGCGACTACACGCTCAACACCCACTTCGAGTCCAACTCCGGCGTTGCCGTTCAGGGCACCTTCGAGCATGGCGACATGACCATCTTCAAGTGCGCCGGCGACCTCAGCCGCTTCCACGCGCAGGAGGGCACGGTGCTTGATATGCCCTTCAGCGACATTCTCTGCCGCACCCAGCTCAAGCTCAGGCTTGACGACTTCTCGTACTTCCTCACGAACCCCATCAATAACCACCACATTATCTGCCGGGGCAGACACGCAAAGGATCTGGAGGACTTCTTCCGTATCCTTCACTGATCGCTTTGCCCCTTCCTATTATATAAACAAGATTGGAGGCGTTTGACCTTGGCAAAGGAACATGTGGACATGAGCACCCCCGTCATCGAAATGCGCAGCATCGTCAAGAAATTCGGCGATTTCACCGCCAACGACGGGATCAATCTGACCGTCCACAAGGGAGAGATCCACGCGATACTCGGAGAGAACGGCGCAGGCAAGTCTACGCTGATGAACCAGCTTTACGGACTCTATAAGCCCACCTCCGGCGACATCATCGTTAACGGCAAGAAAATCGAAATGAACACCCCCCGCGACGCTATCGCGGCCGGTATCGGCATGGTGCATCAGCACTTCATGCTCGTCCAGCCCTTTACCGTCACGGAAAATATCGTTCTGGGCAACGAGCCGGTAAAGGGCATAAAGCTGGACATGGAGGCCGCGCGCAAAAACGTGGTCGAGATATCCGAGCGTTACGGTCTGTCTATCGACCCGGACGCGAAGATCGAGGACATCTCCGTAGGTATGCAGCAGCGCGTCGAGATACTCAAGGCTCTCTATCGCGGAGCCGAGATACTCATTCTTGACGAGCCGACCAGCTCCCTGACGCCTCAGGAGATCGTTGACCTCATCGGGATAATGCACAACCTCACCGCCGACGGCAAGAGCATTATCATCATCACCCATAAGCTCAAGGAAATAAAGGAGTCCGCGGATTACTGCACCATCATCCGTCTGGGCAAGTACATCAACACAGTGGATGTTGAAAAGGTCACTGAGGATGAGCTTGCCTCCATGATGGTCGGCCGCAACGTCAACTTCACCGTTGACAAGCCCGTGCAGGAGCCCGGACGTGTCGTCCTTGACGTGAAGGATCTCCACGGCCTTGACTACCGCGGAATCGAGATACTCAAGGGGCTTGACCTCCAGGTGCGCGCCGGAGAGATCGTCGGCGTCGCCGGTATCGACGGCAACGGTCAGACCGAAATGGTCGAGATAATCACCGGCCTCATGAAGGGCGAATCCGGCCAGGTGCTCGTAAACGGCGTGGACGTGTTCAACAAGCCCCCGCGCTTCGGCTTCGAGCACGGCGTCAGCTCCATCCCCGCCGACCGTCAGAAGCACGGTCTGGTGCTCGAATTCCCCGTGGAGGATAACCTCATCCTCCAGAAATATGACGAGAGGCCGTTCTCCGAGCGGCACCTTCTCAAGCGCGCCGTCATCTCCAGCCACGCCGACAAGGCTGTTGAAAAATTCGACATTCGTCCCGGCGGCTGCTCAGACCGCCCCGCGGGGACGCTCTCCGGCGGCAACCAGCAGAAGGTCATCATCGCCCGCGAGGTCATGAACGACAAGGAGCTCCTTATCGCCGTCAACCCCACCCGCGGTCTGGACGTCGGCGCTATCGAGTACGTCCACGAGTATCTTGTTGACCAGCGCAACAAGGGCAAGGCCGTCCTGCTCGTCTCCTTTGAGCTGGACGAGATCATCGGCCTTTCCGATGTGATAGACGTCATTTTTGACGGACGTATCGTGGCGTCCATGCCCGGCAGGGACGCGGACGAAAATACGCTGGGACTTCTCATGGCAGGAGGTAAGGTGAAGTGAAAACAAAAAAGAGCTTTCTTGAAGTAGTCTCCGAGACCCGCTTCATACATATCATTCTGTCCATCATCCTCGGCTTCATTTTCGGCGCGGCGTTCCTCGCCATCATGGGCATTTCCGTGGGGCAGGCCTACGGAAAGCTCCTCAGCAGTGTCACCGGTGTAAAGGGCTTTTCCTATGTCATCGTGTACGCGGTGCCGTATATCGTGGCGGGGCTCTCCGTGGCGTTCTCGTTCCGCACCGGCGTTTTCAACATCGGCGCCGAGGGTCAGTTCGTCATGGGCTCCATGGCCGCGGCGGTCGTTGGCATACTCCTCGGCGGGCTCCCCAAGTTCGTGCTCATCCCGCTGTGCTTCCTTGCGGCAATGCTTGCGGGCGTGCTGTGGGGCATGATAGTCGGCCTGCTCAAGACAAAGTGGGGCATAAACGAGGTCCTGTCCATGATAATGTTCAACTGGATAGCCTTCTATCTCTCCAACTTTATCGCGGGCATCCCCGCCATCAAGAACGACGGCTCGGCCGAGGCCACCAAGACCATCTCCGAGAATGCACGCACCCTGCTTGACGCGGACTTCATCAAGGCGACCGGCCTCTGTCCCACCGCAAACTGGGGCATCATCGTGGCGATAATCGCCATGTTCGTCGTGTGGTTCATCATCGAAAAGACCACCCTCGGCTACCAGCTCAAGGCCGTCGGCTTCAACAAGAACGCCGCGGACTACGGCGGCATCAGCGTCAACCGCAATATGCTCACCGCGCTCGCCATCTCCGGCGCGCTGGCGGGGCTCGCGGGTGCGCTTCAGCTCATGGGCATGGGCGGCAGGATTTCCATCTTCTCCTCGCAGGAGGGCTTCGGCTTCGCGGGCATCGTCGTGGCGCTCATCGGCTGCTCGAACCCGTTCGGCGTTCTGGCCGCCGGCATATTCTACGGCGCGATAACCTACGGCGGAAGCAAGCTGAACCTTGTCGGCGCTCCCACTCAGCTCATAAGCGTTATCGTCGGCACAATAGTTTTCTTCATCTCGATCTCGATAATCTTCAGCTATCTGAAAAATTTTGAGAAGAAAAAGGATGTCCCCGCGGCGCAGACCAAAAAGGAGGGTGAACAGGCATGACCGATTTCATTAATGAATTTGGAATAATCCTCTACGCGATGCTGCTCTACACCCCGCCTCTGCTCTACGCGGCACTGGGCTCCTGCTTTTCCGAGGTATCCGGTGTCGTGAACATCGGCATCGAGGGTATGATGACCGTCGGCGCGTTCACCGGCACCTGCGTCGCGTACTTCACGGGCAGTCCCCTGATAGGCTTCCTGTGCGCGGGCTTTGCGGGAATGCTGTTCGGCGCGCTCCATGCGCTCGCCACCGTCAGGCTCGGCGCGGATCAGACCATTGCCGGCACCGCCATCAATATGCTCGGCCCCGGTATCGTCATCATGATCGCGCGGGTTCTTTTCGACTCGACGGACACCATCCCTCTCACCAGCACGCAGAAGATACCCACGCTGTTCAAGGGCGTTTTCGATACCTCCACCGTGCTCGGCCGCTTCATGGACAACGTCTTTGCCACCTACGCCTCCACATATCTCGTGTTCATTCTGGTCATCGTGGTGTGGTTCGTGTTCTATAAGACGCGCTTCGGTCTGCGTATGCGTGCCTGTGGCGAGCACCCGCTGGCCTGCGAGACGCTGGGCGTGAACGTCCTCTCCATGCGCTTCCTGTGCGTGAGCATTTCCGGCTTCCTGTCCGGGCTGGGCGGCGCGTGCGTCACCATGGCCACCTCCAACCAGTTCCGCCCCATCTCCATCGTTGGTCAGGGCTTCATAGCCATCGCGGCAGTCATCTTCGGCAAATTCCGTCCTCACGGCGCGCTGATAGGCTGTCTGCTGTTCGGCTTCTGCTCGGGACTCAAGGTGGTTCTGGGCGGCTCCTCGGGCGTGAATATGCACCTCATCTCCATGATCCCCTATGTGGTCACGGTCATCGTGCTGGTGCTGTTCGTGGGCAAATCCCGCGTCCCCGCCGCCAACGGCAAGCCCTATATCAAATCGAGATAAGCCCGACGCGAATAATATGAAACCCGCATAACGGCAAACCGCCTCCCCGACAACCGTCGTCAGGGAGGCGGTTTATATTTTCTGTTTTCGATATTCCCGCACGCGGCGGGAAAATTTAACGCAAGTTCATATTTGGTCAAAGTACGCTCTTGCACCTTTGGAAGAAAAATGGTAAACTGAAAGCACGAATAGTAATCGTAGCTGACTGACACTATTATAATTAAAAGGAGCGTGGTCAACATGGTCAAGTTAATCATGGGGCTCAAGGGATCCGGAAAAACGAAAAAGCTGGTCGATCTGGTACACGAGGCAGTGAACGAGGGTCACGGCGATGTGGTCTGCATCGAGAGGGACCGCAAGCTCACCTACGACATCCCCTATCAGGCGCGTCTTATAGACGCGGGCGCGTACGCCATCGGCTCTTACGAGTTCATGAAGGGTCTCCTCAGCGGTATCCATGCGGGCAACTACGACATCACCCATGTGTTTGTTGACAACTTTTACAAGCTGGTCGAGGACAAATCGGCCGAAGAGTTGGAAAAGTTCGTTGACTGGCTGGACGAGTTCTCCGCAAGAGAGAATGTTGAGTTCGTCCTGAGCATCTCCCGCGACACCGCGGACATCAGCGAAAAAGTCAGAAGCCATTTGATTTGATATATTTATATACGAAATAAGCTCACCGCCCCGACTGTAATATTCTTCGGGGCGGTGAGCCTTTTTATCTGATTTTAAGCCTGTTGAGATACTCCTTGCGCTCGGGCGGGATGCGAAGGCTCTCCCGGGCCTTTTGAATGGTCTTATTATGTACCCATTTCTCCAGGCGTTGCTCCTCGATGTACGGCACAGCCGCGCTCCACTGCTTCGCGAGGGCAGTGGCAAAATACCACGCGAGCATCATGTTCACATAGTATTCGTCAGAGCGCACCTGCGCGCACAGCTCAAGCTGTTCCGCGGAAAAATCCTCGTCCAGATAATACGCCATCAGCACTCCGATACCGAAGCGGCGGGTGTATACCGCATCCGACGCGATCCAGCCGCGTACCCGTTCGGGGAGCCCGTCGCGGTGCTTTTTGAAAACGGCGGGGCGCAGTACATCGCACACTGCCCAGTTGTCGACGTGGGGGAGGAACTCGTCCAGCTCCGCGTAGACCGCGTCGGGGTCTTTCATGTTGGAGATGAAAATGCTGTGCAGGAGATTTTCATCGTAATAGCTGTGCGGCACCTCGCGCAGGAACTCCGCCGCCGCGTCCGTGCCGCGAAACTCCCTTTCGAGCCCGCGCAGGCACGGTGTCCGCACGCCGAGAAATACCTCCCTCGGCAACGTCGGCGTGAGCTTCGCCTGAAAGTCGGCGTTCCCCTCCTCGGAGAAGGCAATAAGTCTCTGTGTGATAATGTTCATCGTCCGCCTCCTGTGTCCCGCTCCCGGCTTACCCCGGCAGTTTCCCGCTTAATACATATCCGTCTGCGATTATACGCAGTCCTCGGTAAAAATGCAAGGTGACAGCTTCCGAATTACAGGGGAGTATGCTTTATTAACTGTGCGGATTCCCCGAAAATTGTTGCTGCAGAACGATTTCCCGGGCGAATCACCTCTTCAGCGCCCCGGGGCTGATGCCGAAGCTCGCCCGGAAGGCGCGGTGAAACGTGGAATAATCCGAGAAGCCGCTGTCGGCGGCGGCCTTGTTCGCCGGGACGCCCTCGCGGATGAGACGCGCCGCGTACAGCAGTCTCTTCTGCCGCACATAGGCGTGTACCGTCTCCCCGGTCTGCTCCTTGAACAGCCGCATGAAGTGATACTTGCTCAAAAACGCCCTCTCGGCAAGCTCCTGCACGCTCAGCTCCCGTGTAAGATTTTCGTTTATGTACGACAGCACGGACTCTATCTTCGTGCCGCCGCCGCGCCTCTCTCCGCCCGTCCCCTCCGGGGTGAGGCGGTTGAGCTGGATGAGGAGCTGCATTATATAGGTGCCGCGCATGGCCTCTGCGCCGCCGCGGGTGTCGTCCGGAGTGCTCTCATACGCGGCGAGTGTCCGCTCAAGCTCCTGCCGCTCCTCCGAACCGGCGGTCAGCAGGCAGTCCCCACGCCCCGCGCGCTCAAAGCACTCCATGAGCGCCACCCCGGGCATGGCCCGCTCAAAAAATCCTCTGTCAAGATAGATGATTATCCGTTCATACGGCTCGGACTTGTCGATCAGCGCCTTGTGTATGGTGTGATGCTTGACGAGGAGCACATCCCACGGCCTGAGCGCGTACACCCGATCCTCCACGCAGTAGTCCACGCGCCCGGAGATGAGCAGGACGAGCTTGTCAAACTCGTGAAAGTGAAAATCCCGCTCCTGCCCCGCCGTATCGCGCAGATGGAAGTAGCGGTAATTCTCGTTCAGATAGCCCTGTAGACTCGCGGGGGCATTGTTTTTCATGCGCGTCACCTCTCTCGGACTGATTATACAGCACTTTTTGCAATGTTTCAAGCACTGTATGCAATTTACTTTGCGTTAGTTTGTAAATATAATAGCATTACAAACCCCAATTAAGGAGATTTGATGCTATGAAAAACTTTTTTAAGAACAACTGGTTCCTGCTGACGATGATACTGGGCATAATCGCGGGCTGTATAGTGGGCTTCGCGTGGCCCGGCGCCACGGTGCTCGAGCCGCTGGGAACTCTCTTTACCAACCTGATGTTCTGCGTCGTTGTGCCGATGGTGTTCTGCTCCATCTCCTCCGCGATAGCGAACATGAAATCCGTGAAAAAGGCCGGCCGCGTCATGGGCGTGACGATACTCACCTTCCTTGCGACCGCGGCGATCGCGGCGATCATCATGTACATAATCGTCCGCTTCATCCCGGTCTACACCTCCGCGCCCAGCTATGAGGAGGCCGAGGTCGGCAAGATAGACGTCGCAACGCTCATCATCAACTTCTTCACCAAGCCCGACTTTACCGAGCTGTGGAGCCGCAAGGCCATCCTCCCCCTGATCGTCGCGGGTATCTTCTTCGGCTTCGGCGTGCAGCTTGCCGGCGGCCCCGAGACCATGACCGCAAAGCTCCTTGAGGATCTCACCAACGTCCTCATGAAGGTCGTCAAGCTCATCACCTACTACGCGCCCATCGGCTTCTTCGGCTTTTTTGCCTCTCTGGTGGCGACTCACGGCGCGGACTTCGTCTCGAACTACGCGCGCGCCATCATCATTTACTACGTCATATCCTTTGCGTACCTGTTCCTCTCCTCGCCCATATATGCGCGCTTCGGCGGCGGCAAGGGCGCGGCGAAGGTCATGTTCAGCCATCTCTTCCGCCCCGCGGCAACCGCGTTCGGCACCTGCTCCTCCGTCGCGACCATCCCGGTCAACATGGAAGAGTCCGAGGCCACCGGCATTTCCAAGGATGTCACCGATATCGTTCTTCCTCTGGGCGCGACCATGCACATGGACGGCTCGGCAATGGGCGCGATAATCAAGGTCGCATTTCTGTTCGGTATGTTCGGTATGGACTTCGGCACGGGCGAGGCCATATTCGCCATCATCGTCGCGGTGTTCTCCTCCGTCGCGATGTCCGGCATCCCCGGCGGCGGCGGCACCGGCGAGCTGGTGCTCTGCGCCATGTTCTTCCCCGATAACCTTGCGGTAGCTTACCCCATCGCACTGGCCATCGGCGAGCTCATAGATCCCCCCGCGACCATGGTAAACGCGGCCGGCGACTATGTTGTGTCCTTCATCGTCTCCCGCTATGTGGACGGCAGGGATTGGCTCCAGAAAAAGCTCAAGGGCGAATAAGCAGAATAATATTTGATTTGAACTACCCCGGGAGTCTCCGTTCGGAGAGCCCCGGGGTAGTCTGTCAGAGAAGATACAAGTACAAAATACTTTTATGCTTCCCTATATAAAAAGAGCGAGTACCCTGCTATAATGGTGAAAAAGGCGCTGCGCGCAAGGAGCGGAGGGATATGAAACGGACGCGATCGGCTATTACGAATCACCCATTGGCGGCATTATCCTGTCAGCCGATGCGCTCGGTTTGAGGAGTCTGCTGTTTGTCGAAAAAGTAGTTTTCCCGCGCTCGGAATGTTGCGAGTCGCCGCCGATACTCGCCGCGAAGAAATGGCTGGACATATACTTTTCGGGCAGGGTGCCCGATTTCACGCCGCCTCTCCATCCCGTGGGCACGCCCTTTCAGATGGCGGTCTGGGAAATCCTCCTCACCATCCCCTACGGGCACTCAACGACCTACGGCGCTATCGCCAAACAGATCGCCGCGCAGAGAGGCATTTCAAGAATGTCGGCGCAGGCGGTGGGCGGTGCGGTCGGTCGCAATAAAATTGACATTATCATCCCCTGTCACCGTGTCATCGGTGCCGACGGCAGTCTGACCGGCTATACCGGCGGACTTGATAAGAAAAACCGGTTGCTGGAAATCGAGGGAATCGGCTTTGACCGGAGGCCGCTGTGATAAAGCAGATAAAATAGGTCGCACCTTATCGCAGGATAATGACCCGGTCACGAAATAATTCCGCCTGAATTCTCGCCGCAGATTTGAGAATATGTCGAGAATACGCACAAAAAATCAACGCTTCTCATTATCGGAGAGGCGTTGATTTTTCTATATTTCTGGGGGATGGCATCGGGGCGGGCCCGTCAGTCGGTATGGCGTTTTATTACCGCCTCGGCACAGCGCATACCGTCCACGGCGGCGGAGGAAATGCCTCCGGCGTAGCCCGCGCCCTCGCCGCAGGGGTAGAGCCCCGCGATCGCGGACGACAGCGACTTATCGCGCAGTATGCGTACCGGGGAGGAGGAGCGTGTTTCAGGGGCGGTCAGCACCGCGTCTGGCGCATCGAAGCCGTGAAGCTTCTTACCCAGCTCCGGCAGGGCGCGCCGTAGGACGTCGGTAATGCGCGCAGGCAGAACCTCGCAGATATCTCCCCAGACGACACCGGGGCGGTAGCTGGGCTTCACCTCACCCGGGCCCGTGCTTGGTCTGCCGGCAAGGAAGTCCCCGACTCTCTGCGCCGGGGCGAGATAATTCCCGCCGCCGTAGGCGTAGGCCGCGCGCTCTATCTCCCTCTGCCAGTACATCCCGGCAAGAACGTCGTCCCCGGGGAAATCCTCCGTATGCAGTGTGACAAGCAGGGCGGAATTTGCGTTCTCTCCGTCGCGGCGTGAATAGCTCATGCCGTTGGTGACGACCCCGCCCGCCTCGGAGGCGGCGGCAAACACCTGCCCGCCGGGGCACATACAGAAGGTATACGCGCTCGTCCCATCCGGGAGGCGAACGTTCAGCGAATAATCCGCCGCGGGGAGCTCTCCGCGCTCTCTGCCGTACTGGGCGCGGTCTATCGCGTCCTGCCGGTGCTCGATACGCACGCCCATGGAAAACGCCTTGCGCTCCATGGGGACGTTCTGGGCGCGGAGAGTCTCGAAGCTGTCACGCGCCGAGTGCCCGATGGCGAGAATGAGCTCATCACAGGCAAGGGTATACTCCTCCCCCGCGCTCAGCACCGCGCCGACGATCCTGCCGCCGTCGATAACCAATCTTTCGAGCCGCGTGCCGAAGCGCAGCTCGCCGCCGAGAGATGTGATCTCACGACGGATATTCCTCACCACGTCGATGAGGATATCGGTGCCTATGTGGGGCTTTGCGTCGGTGGTGACGCTTTCGGGCGCACCGTGGGCGGCGAACTGTTCAAGCATCCAGTGCAGGCGCATATCATGGGTGCCGGTGTTGAGCTTCCCGTCGGAAAAGGTGCCCGCTCCGCCCTCGCCGAACTGGATGTTGCACTCCGTGTCCAGCTCCCCGGTGCGGTGAAAGTGCTCCACACGCTCCCGGCGCGTCAGGGCATCCTGTCCGCGCTCGACCACGATGGGGCGCATACCGGCCTTTGCCAGCACCAGCGCCGCGAACATCCCCGCCGGACCGAAGCCCACCACCAGCGGCCGCTTCTCCGTCTCGCCGACGCGGGGTATCGTGTACTCCGGCGGCGTATAGGCCGCCACGTCCATAGCCTTTGCCCTCGCTATCGCCCTTTCCTCATCGCGGACGGTGACGCCCACGGTGTAGACATATCTGATGTCGTCCTTTTTGCGCGCGTCGAGCGAGCGCTTGAGGACGCGAAGCTCCCCTATCGCCTCCGGCGGCAGGCGGAGTTTTTTTGCCGCAAGCGCCGTAAGCGCCGCAAGCGCGTCCCGCGGCTCATCCACGGACAGCTTGAGATTTCGTATCTGTATCATTTTTCATCGCTCCGTTTTCCGAGCCTCCCGGCGAGGCGGCCGCTCGACCACGCCCATTGCAGGTTGTAGCCGCCGCAGTCCGCGTCGATATCCAACAGCTCCCCACACACAAAAAGCCCCGGCATGAACCAGCTCTCCAGCGTCTCCGGGTCGAAGCCCGAGGTCTTTATCCCTCCGTGTGTCACCTGTGCGCTCTCGAAGCCCTCCGTGCCCTTTACCCCGAGCTCGAAGCCGCGGCAGGCGGCGGCAACGCGCGAAAGCTCCGCCGCGCTCAGCGACGCGAGTGGGCGCGCGGCATCAAGCGCGCAGTATTTTATCAGCATTTTTCCCAGACGATTGTGGAGAACGCCGGTCAGAAGCTCTCCGCAGGGGAGCTCCGGAAAGCGGCGGGTGCGGAGGGCAAGTATCTCCTCCGCCTCCCGTTGGGAATAGCCGTCGAGGAAGTCTATCCTCAGCCGTGCGCCCTCGCCGGTCTCCGCCGCGACACGCGACACGTCGAACGCCGCGGGGCCGGAGACTCCGTTCTCGGTGAACTGTAGCTCGCCGCGGCTCTCGCACAGCGGTATTTCGCCGGAAAGGAGCGTCATATACACCTGTGCGCGCACGCCCTTGAGCGCGCGGGGGTACTCCGGGTCGGTAATGATGCGGTCGAGCGCGGGGAGCAGCCTTGTGCGCTTGTGGCCAAGGGGCTTTAGGAGCTCATAGCCGTCCGTCACGCCGCCGAGCCTTGAGCCCGCCGCGCCGCCACAGCAGACAATGAGCCTGTCGGCATGGAGACTGCCGCCGTCAAAGAGCACGGTATATCCTCCGCCCCTCTCACGCCGAAGCTCCCTCACGGGGCAGGCGGTGCGAAGCTCCACCCCGGCGCTCTCGAGCGCGAAGCGCAGTACGTCCACCACGGAATTCGCAGAGTTTGAAAGCGGGTAGACCCGCCCGCCGTGCTCCTCCACGGTGAGCAGTCCCAGCGCGTGGAAGAAGTCGAGCGTGTCCGTGCTCGTGAATTTTTCAAGTGCGCTCAGGGCAAATTCCGGGGCCTCCCCGTGGTAGTTTTCGCCCGACGCGCCGGTATTCGTGAGATTGCAGCGGCCGTTGCCCGTGGCAAGGAGCTTGCGCCCCACGCGCTGTTGCCGCTCGAAAAGAATGACGCGGTTATCTCTGTCCTCCGCGGCGGTGATCGCCGCCATCATGCCGGAAGCCCCGCCGCCAATGACTGCAACAATGTTCATTTTTCCGTCCTCGTCAGCTATTGTTTTCCTGACCGTATTATATCAAGCGGCGGGGATTTTAGCAATACGAAGCGGCGCGCGATTGACACTTTGCCCCCATATGAAGTATAATAGTATGAATTATTGTAAGCAGGTACTTCTTTATGCAAATTTCCCGAATCAAATTCTACGCTCTTTCGCTGTTCGCGGCACTGTTGCTCACCGGCTGTGGCGCGGAACGGCAGGAGGGCGACGAGACACCGGTCACCCCCGCCCCCACCGCCGTCATTGAGACGGAGGACACGAGCGGCGCCGGCACGGTGCGCATTTCGGAGCTTATGGTAAAAAACCGTGCCGCGCTCCGGAGCACCGACGGCGGCTTTTACGACTGGATAGAGCTTGAAAACATCTCCGACAGCCCTGTCACGCTCACCGGCTGGCAGCTCTCCGACCGGGAGGACAAGCCCGGCTTCACTTTCCCGGAGACGGAGCTTGCCCCCGGCGAAATGCTCGTGGTCTTTGCCTCCGGGCTGGAAAGCTCCGGGGACGAGCTGCACGCGCCCTTCGCCCTCAGCGCGGGGGAGACGGTGTATCTCCGCAACGCCTCCGGCTATCTCATCGACACGGCAGCTTGTGCCGACACCGACGCGGATGTCTCACTGTGCGTGTCGGATAACGGCTTTGTCGAGAGCCTTTACCCCACGCCGGGCTTTGAAAACAGCGGCGCGGGCTATGAGCTCTTCCAGCAGGGCGCGGCCGTGCCCGAGGGTCTTATAATAAACGAGGTCTCCGTGGACAGTTTCCCGCCCGCGAAGCAGGAGAAGGACGGCTGGTACGACTGGGTGGAGCTTAAAAACAACTCCGACCGTGACATTGAGCTGAGCGACTATTATCTCTCCGACGATGACGATGACCTGCGGCTCTTCCGTCTGCCGGAAATGACGCTCGGGAGCGGGGAGCTTATTATCATCTACTGCTCCGATGACGCGGATGTCTCCGATGAGGACGGCATTTTCGCCCCCTTTGCCCTCAACGCCTCGAATGAACAGCTTTATCTCAGCCGGGGCGACACTCTTGCGGATCATGTCTCCCTTCGCGACATTCCCTATCGCTGTACCTACGGACGCGTGAGCGGGGAGAACGGCTTTTTCTTCTTTGATAACCCCACTCCCGGCGCGGAAAATGGCAGGGGCTACCGCCGCGTGACGGCAACGCCCGTCTCACTCACGGCCGACGGCGTATATGAGGGCACCGAGAGCGTGACCGTTGAGCTCTCCGGTGCGGGCGAAATATACTACACCCTTGACAGCTCCCTCCCCACGGTCTACAGCACGCCCTATGTCGCCCCCGTGACAGTCGGTGAGACCTGCGTTCTGCGCGCCGTCGCCGTCGAGGAGGGCTGTATGCCGAGCCGCGCGCTGACGCTGAGCTTTTTTATGAACGAGGGGCTCACCCTCCCCGCGCTGAGCATCGTCACCGACGACCTTGACTCCTTCAACTACATATATTACCAGAAGGTAAAGGGCGTCGAGGTTCCCGGAAATCTCGCCTTTTACGAGCAGGACGGCAGCTTTTCCATCGGCTGCGGGATAAAAATGAACGGCGCGACCAGCCTTGAGCTTTTCAAGAAAAACATGAGCTTCCGCTTCCGCGGCTCCTACGGGCAGGAGCGGCTGAGCTATGACATCTTCGACGGCGGCGTGACGGAGTTTTCCAATCTGGTGCTTCGCGCCGGGCAGGACTACTACAGCGCCATCATCCGCAACGAGTTCGCGCAGGAGCTGTGCCTTGCGACAACCGACACCGTGGTCTGCCAGCGCAGCCGCTACTGTGTGGTGTTCCTCAATGGGCGCTACCACGGCATATACGCGCTCAAGGACAAGACCAACGAGCAGATGTACGCAGACCTCGCCGGTGTGGACAGGGACAGCGTTACTCTCGAGGAGGCGCACCTGCCGACGACCTCGGAGTTTTATAACGACGTATGGCTTTTCTGCACGGAAAACGATATGTCGCTGGATGAAAATTACGAGCACTTCCTCTCTCTTGTGGACGTTGACAGCCTCATCGACTGGATAATCATGGAGGCGTACTGCTGTAATGACGACCTCACTGCCGGGAACGTGCGCTACGTCCGCTCCGACGAGGACGACGGCAAGTGGCGGCTGGTGTTCTACGACCTTGACAGCAGCTTCGCCAATCCCACGAAGAACTACGCAAACCTCCTCTCCGACACGGCGGTTTACGTCCAGCAGATATCTCAGCTCATCGACGCGCTCATCAAAAATGACAGCTTCGTTGACCGTCTCCTCACGCGCGCGGGCTATCACCTCAACCACGGACTAACCAACGAGAACGCCATCGCGATAATCGACCGTCTGGCCGACGAGATACGCGGCGAGGTCGAGCGCGACTGTGTCCGTGCGGACATGAGCCTTGACCACTGGGAGCGCAACGTCCAGTATCTGCGCGATTTCATCATTGAAAACGACTGGCGGCAGTATAACATTGACACCCTCTGCGAGCTCTTCTCCCTGACGGAGGCGGAGCGGGTACACTACTTCGGAGCGTGAAGCATGGCCGAGATCAAATTCACCTTCAAAAGGCTTGAAAAAAAATATCTCCTCTCCGCCGCGCAGTACGAACGGCTCATGGCGGAGCTTCGCGGGCATATCGAGCCGGATCGCTTTCACAGAAGCACCGTTTGCAGTATCTATTACGACAACGACAGCTACTCGCTCATCCGCCGCTCCATCGACGCCCCCGTATATAAGGAGAAGCTTCGCGTGCGCAGCTACGGCGTGCCGGAGGCGGACGGCAGAGTGTTCGTGGAGCTCAAGAAAAAATACAGGGGCATCGTCTACAA
Organism: uncultured Oscillospiraceae bacterium; assembly: GCA_964587485.1. Taxonomy (GTDB): domain Bacteria; phylum Bacillota; class Clostridia; order Oscillospirales; family Oscillospiraceae; genus Limivicinus. The sequence goes on from CAZPLL010000015.1 coordinate 23,474, forward strand.
GCGCCGCGTCGGTATGCGTGCGGACGAGGCCGAGCTCTGGCTCTCCGGGGCGCGCCCCGCGCCGAAGGACTCCCAGATCGTGCGCGAGATAGAGTGGTTCATGCACGAAAACGCCCCCGTGCCCAAGGTTTTCATCGCCTGCGAGCGTACCGCGTGGACGGCGCGGGATAACGGCGAGCTTCGCATAACCTTTGACGAGGATATACGCTTTCGCGAGACGGAGCTTGACCTCACCGCCGGCAGTCACGGCGAGGCGCTTACCGAGCCGGGGCAGGTGCTCATGGAGATAAAGCTCCCCGGCGCCGCACCGCTGTGGCTCGCGCATATGCTCAGCTCTCTCGAGCTCTACCCCACGGGCTTTTCAAAATACGGCACCGTGTACAAAAAAACCATATTGGAAAAATATTTTAACGGAGTGATCGTCTGTGCTTAACAGTATTATTTCATCAACAATGACCCTCCCGGCGTTCCTCGGCTGTGTCGGCACGGCCATGCTGCTGGGTGTGCTGGCGGCGGCACTGTTCACAGCCAGGACCCGCCATACCGACTCTTTCGCGCTCACCGTGGCGGTGCTCCCGGCGATAGTGTGCCTCGTCATCATGCTCGTCAACGGCAATATCGGCGCGGGGCTCGGCGTTGCGGGCACGTTTGCGCTCACGCGCTTTCGCTCCCTGCCCGGCACGGCGCGGGAGATCGCGGCGCTTTTCTTCGCCGTAGCGCTGGGCATCGCCTGCGGTATGGGCTATGTGGTCGTCGCGGGGATATTCTTCGTGATGATGGCGGTGTTCGTGCTGCTGCTTGAGGCATTGCACTTCGGCGGCATGAACAGCTCCGACCGTCAGCTTAAAATAACCATCCCCGAGGATCTTGACTACGAGGGGCTTTTTGACGATCTCTTTGACAGGTACACCTCCCGGCGGGAGCTCACCCGCGTGAGAACCTCCAACATGGGCACACTCTACGAGCTCAGCTACCGCATACAGCTCAAAAACCCCGCCGAGACCAAGGAGTTTATAGACGCGATACGTTGCCGCAACGGGAACCTGAACATAAGCTGTGGCCGCGTATCCGACGGAGAAATGATGTAAATGAAGCGATTTTCGATACTTATTCCGCTTGTCGCGCTGTGTGTGCTTCTCTGCGCCTGCGGCGCGGAAACGTCCGACGCGGCGGAGATAGAGCTCAAGGGCACAGAGGCCGTCAGCTCCGCCGGGGGCGTGAGCATATCCGGCAGTACCGTCACCGTCTCGGCGGCGGGGACATACCGCGTCACCGGTGAGCTTTCCGACGGGCAGATAATCGTCGATACCGGCGAGGATGCGCTCAAGGTAACTCTCATCCTCGATAACGCCTCCGTGACGAACCCCGGCGGCCCCGCGCTCACGGTGAAGCAGGCAAAGAAGCTCAACCTCGTCATTGCCGAGGGCAGTGTCAACACCCTCATCTCCGGGACGGCGGGCGCGGCGCTTGCCCCCGATGCCTCCGGTGCCGCGATCTACGCCGAGGACGACCTTGATATTGAGGGCGACGGCCACGGCGTATTGAACGTGTACGGCTACATCAACAGCGGCATACTCTGCAAGGACGACCTTGACATAAAATGCGGCGACTGCGAACTGAATGTTTACGCGCTCAATAACGGCATTAAGGGCTCCGAGTCCGTCAGCGTGTCGGGCGGCACCGTCACCGTTGAGGCCGGGCACGACGGCATAAAAGCCACCTCCGCGAAAAAGGAGGGCAAGGGCTTTGTGAGCATCTCGGGCGGTGCCCTCTCGCTCAGAACGGGCGGGGACGGCATCGCTGCAGAGACTGAGCTGACGATATCCGGCGGCGTTATCGACGTGCTTGCCTCCGGCGACCCCGGGGACGGAAGCTCCAAGGCGCTCAAGGCCAAGACCGGCATTGACATTTCCGGCGGCGCGATCACCGCCGAGTCCGCCGACCACGCAATACATTCCGCCTCGGGGCTGAGCATATCCGGCGGCACTCTTGATGTAGAAAGCGGCCGCAAGGCCGTTGCCGCGCACGGCGATATCGTGATCTCCGGCGGCGAGCTCACGCTCTCGGCAGGGAGCGACGGCATCGAGACTCCTTGCAGCATCGGCATTTCCGGCGGCTCGCTCCGCGTGAGTGCGCATGGCGACGGCATAAAGTCCGGCGAGAACGGTGCAGGCGCCGTCACAGTAAGCGGCGGCGGCGTACTCATCACCGCCGGGAGCGACTCCTTCGATGCCGCGGGCGGCCTGACCGTGAGCGGCGGCAGTATACTGGCGCTGGGCAAGTCGAAGCGGGTAAAGGGCTTCGCGCCCGAGAGCGCGCAGGGCTTTGTCGAGGCCGAAATAAGCGGCGCGGCGGGCACCGCGGTCAACGCACCCGGCGCCACCCTTGAGGCGGAGTATGCGTATAACCTTGTACTCTACTCCTCGCCCTCGCTCGAAAAGGGCGGCGTGTGCGAAATAAGCTCCGGCACAAAAGACCTTACATTCGATGTAAAATGACGAACGTCGCAACCGTGTTTTCAAACGGTTGCGACGCTTTTTTATGGCTGTTGAGTCTCACAGGGACAGTTCATTTTGCTGTCCCTGTTTTTTGGTTTTCCATCGTCGGAAACGGTTTTATGTCGCGGGAGGCCGATCGTTCACAACAAAGCCGTGCGCGGCGGCAAGTGCCTCGTCTAACTGTGTCGGGGCGACCTTTACGGCGACACAGCCCTCCGACACGCTCCCGCCTAACACCTGTATGCCGCTCTCCCCCAGTCTGCGCACCAGCACGGAGAGCACCTCAGCCGAGGCCGCTTTTCCGACAAGACTTACCTCACGCTCCTGCACGCTCCTCGTCGCCCCGGCAAAGTCCGGGCGCTCATCCTCCGCAAGCGCGCAGACAAGAGAGCCCTCCCCGGGCGTAAAGGAGCTTTTCAGCGTCAGCTCCACGCGCTCCAGAAGCGCAAGCTCGACCGACCGGGGATGCAGTACCTGCGACCCGGCGCGCGCAAGGCGGAGCATATCGCGGTAGTCAATGCGCGCAAGCCGACGCGCGTCCCTCACGAGCCTCGGGTCTGCGGTATATATGCCGTCAACATCGGTATATATCTCACATTTCTCCGCGCCCAGCGCCGCCGCAAGTGCCGCCGCCGTGGTGTCCGAGCCGCCGCGCCCGAGCGCCGTGATATCGCCCGAGGAGCTCACCCCCTGATAGCCGCTGACCACGGGGATGACCCCCTCGGCAAGCGCCGCGTTTATGCGGCCGGGGGCAATGACGCCTATGCGCGCTTCACCGTGCCGCCGGTCGGTAAAAAGCCCCGCCTGCCAGCCCGTAAAGGAACGCGCCGGAACGCCGAGACCCTCAAGCATTATCGCCATCAGTGCCGCGGACTGCTGTTCTCCGGTGGTCATCAGCGCATCCATCTCCCTTGCCGGGGGCACGGCACATATTTTCATCGCCAGATCCTCAAGCTCGTCGGTGGTATTCCCCATCGCGGAGACCACCGCTACAACATCGTTTCCTCTTTTCCGGGCGTCCAGACATATGTTCGCGGCACGGCGAAGCCGCTCGGCCCCGGCAAGTGAGCTGCCGCCGAATTTCTGCACAACAAGCATGGGTTTTCCTCCTCGCCACATTATATACGAATGCGGCGCGAAGGGTGACGAAAAACGGCGGCCCCGATATACGGAGCCGCCGCGGGGGTTATTTCAGCATCGGCTGTAGCTGCCAGCCGTTGAGGGACGCCTTGAGCGTTTCCTCGATGAGCGAGAAATCCGCCTGAAGCGAGCGCGGCTTTTTCGCCGGGTCGTCCTGTGAAAAAGGGACGAAGTAAATGTTCTTGCGGTTTAAGAGCTTCGCAATGTTCTCCGCCGAGCCGGACAGACCGTCGTTGGTCGAAAACGCGATAACGACCGGCCTTCCGTTTCTGAGGTGTGCTTTCGCGGCCATAGTGACGGCGGTATCCGTTATGCCGTTTGCAAGCTTCGCGAGCGTGTTGCCCGTGCAGGGCGCGATAATAAGCGCCTCCATAGGTGTCGCGGGGCCGAGTGGCTCCGCGTCGGCGACGGTCGTCACGGGCTTTTTCCCGCTAATGCGTATTATGCGCTTTATGTTCTCCCCCGCCGCGCCGAAGCGCGTGTCTGTGGCGGCGGCGCTCGCGCTCATGATGGGCAGCAGCTCATAGCGCGCCGCCATCCTCTCCATTTCCTCAAACACCCGCTCATATGTGCAGTATGAGCCGCAGACGGCCCAGCCAATGCGTTTTTTGTCGCTCAATCCTGACCCTCCTGTTCCCTGATGACCTCATAAAGCGTCTCGCGGATAAGCCCGGCGGCGGCGTAGGGAGCGCACCTTCCCGGAAGCCCCGGGGCGGATACCACCCGCAGGCCGATGTTCTCCGCCAACACCCGGTCGAAGCCGCCGGGCGGCGAGGCAAGCTCAATAAGCAGTGCATCCTCGACCGTGCAGAGCATACTCTCCGTTATCACGCGCGCCGGGACGGTGTTCACGATAAAATCATACCGCCCGAGACCGTTTTCAAGCTCCGTGAAATCGACAGCGTTCATACCCGAGACACGGCTCTCCGCGCGGTCGGCGGCACGGCGCGCGGCAACGGTCACCTCCGCGCCGAGTGCGTGTGCCATCGCCGCAATTCTTCGCCCGATGCGTCCGCGACCGAGTATCAGCACACGGCTTTCGCGTATGCTACGCTCACTCTGAGCAAGCATTATCTCCAGTGCGCCCTCCGCGGTCAGCGCGGCATTTCCCACCGCGAAGGCGGGCCTTGCCATGATGTCCACGGGGTGTACCCCCGCGGCGAGGGCAGACGAGCGCAGTGTCTCGCTCAGCCGTCCGCCGCAGAGCAGCTGCCCCTTCCACAGCGCATCAACAAGTCGCTCGCGCTCCAGCGGCTCAACGGAAAACGGCGCGTTGATAAGAGCCGCTTTTTCCGCCGGAACAGGCAAAACGACACAATCCGCGCCGTACACGCAGCCCTGCAAGCAGCCGGAGCGCGGTATTTCCGCCGGGAGCTCCGCCTTTTCGAGCGCGTATGTATATACCCTGTGCCCGTCCCGCGCAAGCTGTGAACACAGCAGCGCCGATCTTCTGTCTCCGCCGATGACGGCAAACCTCACGCGCATCACCTCCACAGACCATAGTATTCCGCGGCGTGGGGTTTCGTGCGGGAATGTCGCGGCGGTGAGCCGGGTGCATTGGGTCAGTTATTCGGTTGTCGGGCGCTCGGGTCTACTCCCTGCTATCAAGATACGCGCAGGCGGCAAGCGCGGCTGTCGCGCCGTCGCTGACGGCAGTGGTGAGCTGACGGACAGATTTCCTGCGGCAGTCGCCCGCGACGAACATGCCCGCTGTCGCCGTGAGGCAGTCCTCTCCCGAGGCGGCATAGCCGCCCGCGTCCAGCTCCATATACCCGGAGAACGCCCCGATGTCCGGGCTGTGGCCGATGGCGACAAAGAGCCCGTCGACCCTCAGCTCATGCTCCGCGCCGTTCTGCGTGACGCGCACGCCGGTGAGCTCGCCCTCGCCCAGAAGCCCTGTGACCGAGGCGCCGAGGACGAATTCGACGTTCTCCCTCGCGCGGAGAGCCTCAACAAGCTTCGCCTCGCCCCTGAAGCTGTCGCGACGGTGGATAAGATAAACATGACTGCATTTCTCGCTCAGAAGCAGTGCGTCCTGCAAGGCGCTGTTGCCGCCGCCGTTCACGGCCACGGGACGCCCCTTATAAAACGCGCCGTCGCACACCGCGCAGAAGCATACGCCGTTTCCGACCAGCTCCTCCTCGCGCGCAAGCCCAAGCATACGGGGCTTTGCCCCGGCAGCAACGATGACCGTGCGCGCGGCAAACTCCGCGCCGGATTCCGCCGTGGCCGTGAAGCCCTCCCCCGTGCGGCTGAGGGACACGATCTCGTCAAGCTCGACCTCCGCGCCCTGCGCCATGGCCTGCTCCATCATCCTGTCACCGAGCTCGGCACCGCTTATCGACAGCACGGAGGGGAAGTTCTCCACACGCGGCGACCACGTTATCTGTCCGCCGAAGGCGGCCTTTTCCACCACGAGGACGCTCTTTCCCGCGCGGCGGGCATAGACGGCCGCGGTGAGCCCCGCGGGGCCTCCGCCGATTATAAGAATATCATACATTTTCTTCACTCCATATGTGAAAAACGGGAGGGTCAGAGGCCGTCTCCCGTTTTTCTGTTTTTATTTATTGCCCCGTCGGGGCGCTTTCTCAGTTGGAAAGGCCGCTCAGGTACTGCTTGATAGCGGGGGCACCGGCGTACTTCTCGTACTTCTCGCCGTCGGTGACGATGAGGGTGGGTGCCTGCTTCACGCCGAAGCTCAGCGCCAGCTCGGGCTGTTCCTCGGCCATGATCTTCTCGTACTCGTACCCTGCCTTTTCAAGATAGGTATAGGCTATGCGGCAGTTGGGGCAGTTGGGCGCGGCGAAAAGCATGCTGCGCTTTCCGGCGACGGGCGCGGTGCAGGAGCACTCTTCCCCTGCGTTCTGCTCGGGGAGCACACCCTCGTGGCGGAGGACGGATCGACCGATGTTATACTCGCAGCGATCCTTGTATTCCTGAGTCTTGCCCGCGTTCCAGTTCTGCACGGGGCGGTAGTAGCCGGTGATGCGGCTGTATACCTCGGCACTCTCGCCGCAGTGCGGGCAGGTGAAATGCTCGCCGGTGAGGTAACCGTGAGTCTTGCAGACGGAGTAGGTCGGGGAAAGGGTGTAGTAGGGCAGTCTGTAGTTCTCGGCGATCTTGCGCACCAGATTCGCGGCGGCCTGCCAGTCGGGCAGCTTTTCGCCGAGGAAGGCATGGAACACCGTGCCGGAGGTATAGAGGGTCTGGAGCTCGTCCTGAATGTCAAGCGCCTCGAAGATGTCCTCGGTGTAGCCCACGGGGAGGTGGGAGGAGTTGGTGTAATAGGGCTCGTCGCCGTCCTTGGACGCGGTGATGATGTCGGGATATGTCTCCACATCGTGTTTCGCGAGGCGGTAGGAGGTGGACTCGGCCGGGGTCGCCTCAAGGTTATAGAGGTCGCCGTACTGCTCCTGATAGTCGGAAAGTCTCTCGCGCATATGGTTAAGCACCTGCTTGGTGAACTCCTGGCAGGACTTGTGAGTCATGTCGGCGCGCACCCACTTGGCGTTGAGACCCGCTTCGTTCATACCGACAAGGCCGATGGTGGAGAAGTGGTTCTCGAAGGTGCCGAGGTAATGCCTGGTGTAGGGATAGAGGCCCGCGTCAAGGAGCTTGGTGATAACGGTGCGCTTGATCTTGAGGGAGCGCGCGGCCAGATCCATCAGCCTGTCGAGGCGGGCGTAGAAGTCGGCCTCATCCTTGGCAAGGTAGGCTATGCGGGGCATATTGATGGTGACGACACCGACGGAGCCGGTGCTTTCACCGGAACCGAAGAAGCCGCCGGACTTCTTGCGCAGCTCGCGCAGGTCGAGACGCAGACGGCAGCACATTGAGCGCACGTCGGAGGGCTCCATGTCGGAGTTGATGTAGTTTGAGAAATAGGGGGTGCCGTACTTGGCGGTCATCTCGAAGAGGAGCTTGTTATTCTCGCTGGGGGACCAGTCGAAGTCGCGGGTGATGGAATAGGTGGGGATGGGGTACTGGAAGCCGCGGCCGTTGGCGTCGCCCTCGATCATGATGTCGATGAACGCCTTGTTGACCATATCCATTTCCTTCTTGCAGTCGCCGTAGGTGAAGTCCATCTCCTTGCCGCCGACGATGGCCGGCATATTGACCAAATCGTTGGGCACCGTCCAGTCGAGCGTGATATTTGAGAACGGCGCCTGCGTGCCCCAGCGACTGGGCGTATTGACGCCGAAGATGAAGGACTCGATACATTTTTTGACTTCACGATAAGAGAGATTGTCGACCTTGACGAAAGGCGCAAGATAGGTATCGAACGAGGAGAACGCCTGAGCACCCGCCCATTCGTTCTGCATGATGCCGAGGAAGTTGACCATCTGATTGCACAGCGTGGCCAGATGGCCGGCCGGCGTGGACGTAATCTTGCCCGGAATGCCGCCGAGCCCCTCCTGGATGAGCTGCTTGAGGGACCAGCCCGCGCAGTAGCCCGTCAACATGGACAGATCGTGTAAATGAATGTCGCCGTTGCGGTGGGCGTTGGCAATCTCCTCATCGTAGATCTCCGACAGCCAGTAGTTGGCCGTGATTGCGCCCGAGTTGCTCAGGATCAGGCCGCCCACCGAATAGGTAACGGTCGAATTTTCCTTGACGCGCCAGTCCGTGACCTTGACATAGCTGTCCACCAGCTCCTTATAGTCGAGAATCGTGGATTTCATATTGCGGATCTTCTCACGCTGTTTACGGTACAGAATGTAGGCCTTGGCCACGTCCGCATAGCCGGTCTGCACCAGCACCTGCTCGACGCTGTCCTGAATATCCTCTACCGCGATCAGCGAGTCCTTGATCTTCGGCTCGAAGTCCGCCGTCACCTTGAGCGCCAACAGGTCGATGACGCTCGGATGAAACTGTCTTCCTTGGGATTCAAACGCCTTTGTGATCGCCATGCCGATCTTGGCGAGATCGAAATCCACCCTCTTCCCGTCTCTCTTCATCACTTGATACATCTCATATAGTCCTCCTGCAATTTCGCGTATGCTATTATTGTATCATCTCTTGCACCGTTTGTCAATACGAAACACTACATCTTGTTATATATGATTTGTGAACTTCAATATATAGAATTACATTCGATTTTTTTCGGAAAGAAAACCGCACGCCGATTTTTATGCGGCAGTCGGCCGAAAACTCCTTTCAAAAACGCGACTTTGCGAAAGATTTGCCGAGCCCCTTTCCGTACGGCAAAATATTATCCTGATCCAAAAACTTTCCGCTTGCGAACGCTCCGAATAAAACGTCCGAATTTTCTCTTAAACCCGGATAAGCGTTTCATTGATCATGCAACCCGAGGAACGCTTCGCCGACTTTATCGTGCCCGTTCAAACGTCGGGTCTCGATCGCGATCGTTCCGTTTCCTTCGCCCCGCGCATCCGTTCTCAACATTTTCCCCTTCCCGAGTCAAACAACGTGAACAGACTGTGAAATCTTCATGAAACCTTGCTCTTCTCCGGATTTTTCGGTTGCAAACCGAAACCAAATGTAATAAAATAGAAACATCAAGAGCGCCGCGACGACAAATGCGGCTCTGACGGAGAGTTCTATATGTGGGAATACTATCT
>CAZPLL010000016.1:0-32011 GCA_964587485.1 uncultured Oscillospiraceae bacterium
TTTTTGCCTACCCCCAGTTGAACTGGGGGTTTATTATCGCCTTTTCGGCTACAATAACGCCCCCCCGCGGGTCGTTTCGCACGACCCGCGGGGGGACTATCACCGCCGCGGGAGGGTGTCTCCCGCGGCGGTTTTTCATCTATGCTTTTGCGCGTTAATCCATAAGCGCCCGTATGTGGTCCTTTATCGTCCCGGCACGGAGGTCCTTGAGGTCGATAACGTTTATGTTCAGCTCCGCCGCTCGTCTGCGCATGATGGCGCTGCCGTTCTCGGCGGTGACGATGGCAGCGCGGGCTATGCCTCCGCCGAAGCGGTCGCGCAGAATGGCGAGCTCGTTTAGCGCCTCGGTCTTTACGTCGCAGGTCTTACAGCTTATGAACAGAGGCGTTACGCCCCGGCAGGCCATAACGTCGATCTCGTTGGTAACATTGCCCTGTTTGTTGTCGCCCTCCCAGTCGACCACGGCACTCGTGCGTACATCCTGGAAAAGCCCCGTATCAACGCACGCCTTGTAGACGTAGAGCTCGAGAACACTGCCCACGTCGCGCAGCCATGTGCGTATCTGCCTGTCGGCAAAGGTGAAGCGCACACCGTCGGCCTTGTCAATGCTCAGCTTCCTTATCAGCCCGGCGCGCTCCATATCGCGCAGAGCGTCCTCGTCGGCCTCTATACGCTGTCCGCGCTCGCCCTTGAGGACAAAGGAACAGCTCACGTCGAGCGTTATTTTGCCGTCTCCGGGGGTGTATGAGGCGCGCTGTATATAATTTACGATCCTGTTCCAGTCGCGGCGGTGGGTCATGTACAGCTCAAACATGGGGTCGATGATGTCAAGATAGCGCGAGAGCTGTTCGTTGTCAACGCGCCCGCGGCGCATAGAGCCTCCCGCCATAACGAAGCAGTCCTCCACGCTGTAGCACACATCGCAGGGCTTGCTCCCTGTAAATGCCGTGCCCCGTATGACGAAGAAGCTGTTCTTCCTGCGGCTGTAGGTGAAAACAGGTATATCCCGCTCCGCGCACAGGAGTCCTCCGGCAAAAAGTGCGGCGTCGGTGCCGCCGGTGATGTCCAGCACACAGTCCTCCCAGCGCCCGACAGCATACCTGAGCTGTCCGAGAACGCTGTCCGCGCTGAACATATTCGCGGCAAGAAAGGCCAACTCGCACTCCACACCGCGATGGCGGAAGTAATCCCGCAGCTTTTGCCGTGCCTTTTCGCTGTCGGCGACCCGGGAGGGACAGATGTACACCGTGCGCTCCGGGCGAAAGACCTCGGTGCTCAGCACATTTTCAAGGGGTCTCTCGTCATAGAGCTCAATAAGAGTCTTCATATCCCGCGTCCTCTCAAAGAATTTCCGTGACCTGCCCGACAAACATGGTGTGCGGCTCTTCGTTCGTATAGTAGCGTTCTATGACCTCGGCGGGCATGGTATCGCGTGTCATATCCTGCGTGTACATCTTGCGGCAGAGAATAGTGCTCTCCGCCTCGGCAAAGGTAACGCCGTTTTCAAGAAACACCGGAGTGAGCCCTGCAAGGGCGGCCTTGTCACAGTCGCGCCCTGAGTGACTGCCCATGATGCCCACGGCTTTTTTCAGCTCGTCCGGCATGAATATCACCGTGAAATAATCGTTCTTGCGCAAAAATTCCCATGTATAGCGTATGGGCTTGACATAGACGGTGGCGGCGGGACGGCTCCAGAGCGTGCCCAGCCCGCCCCAGCTTATCGCCATGGCGTTATAGCCCTCCCTGTCACCGGCGCATACCAGCGCCCAGCGCTTATCAAAGCGGGAGAATATTTCCGTTTCAAATTTAATGCCGTTCATTCGGTACCCCCCTCAGCCGCCGTTTCCAGCTCGCGGTACATCGCGGGGGCGTCGGCTTTGGCCGCAGTCTCGTTCACCGCGGTCACCTCGACCTTCAGCACGCGGCGGCCGAAGGCGATTTCGATGACGTCGCCCACCTTGACCTGGTAGCTCGCCTTTACCTGCCGTCCGTTCACGCTCACGCGCTCACCGTCACAGGCCTCGTTCGCGACCGTGCGGCGCTTGATGAGGCGGGATACCTTAAGATATTTGTCAAGTCTCATGCTTATCTCTCCGTATGTAATATAAAAACGGCCGCCGGACAGACCCGCCGGACATAGTCAGGCGGCCTACCGGCGGCTGTTTTATGGAAAGGAAGTATCCTTTTACTTTGCGACGGAGTCCTTGAGAGCCTTGCCGGCCTTGAAGACTGCAACGCGGGAAGCGGGGATCTCGATCTCTTCCTTGGTCTTGGGGTTGCGGCCGATGCGGGCGTTGCGCTCCTTGACCTCGAATGCGCCGAAGCCGACGAGCTGGACCTTCTCACCGCCTGCGAGAGCGGCAGTGATGGAATCAAACGCGGCGTTTATTGCCTTCTCGCTGTCCTTCTTGGACAGACCGGCCTTCTCTGCAACTGCAGCAACAAGTTCTGCTTTGTTCATGTGTATTTTTCCTCCTAATAAACTTGCGGACATCTCCGCGATATGATGAGTCTGCCCGAAAAGCGGTCAGAATACTCACTTCTTTGTGTATGATCTGTAATTGACCGATACTCCGGCAATATGCTAACACATTTAATTCTCTTTTTCAAGTAGTTTTTGTCAATATTAGTCACTTTTTATCTGATATGGAGAATTGCGGCCAGTTTTTTCCCTCCGGGGAGCTTTTCAAGATCGCTGTAGGTCAGCGTTCTGAGCGCAACGGTGGCGGCGAGATACACCACGACCGCCGCGAAAATCGCGATAAGCATACACAGTGCCATGTTCTTCCATGGCCCCGTGCCGATAAAACGCGCCATAAGCGTGTACACCGACCATGCCGTTACACCCATGACGGCGCTCGCGAGCATGGGGCGGAGAAGTATCTTCGCGAGCCTCGGCCGTCTCGGGAGCGTCCTGCACATGAACACATAATTCATAAGACACATCACAAGATAGCCGACAAGCGTCCCTATGGGCGCGCCGTAAATGTTGATCTCCGGTTTTGCGACGAGTACCCAGTTGACCGCGATCTTGACAAGGCTTCCCGCGATCATGGAGTACATGGGGAGCCGCTCGTGTCCGCTGGCCTGAAGCACCGCGTTCTCCATGAGCATGAAGCACACGAAAAACGACGCGATGCCCATGATACACAGGAGTCCCGGGCCGGAGCTGTGGCTGTTGGGGTACATGACATTCACAATAGGGTACGAGAGCACCGCGAGCCCCACGCCCATCGGCAGTGACAGCACGGCGGATATGCGCATGGAGTCCTCGGCGATGACCGTGCCGGTCTCCCTCTCGCCCTTTACGAGAGCGCCCGCGATGGCGGGGACGATGGATATGGTCAGGGGCGTGATGAACGCGGCGGGGAGATTAAAGAGCGTCTGCGCCTTGCCGTAGATACCGTAAAGCACCTTCGCCTCGAAGTAGGTGAAGCCCGCCGCCGACTGGAGTCTGTTCATGCAGAGCTTGGAGTCGACGGAATTGAGTATCGCCATTATACTCGCGCCGAAGGCGATGGGCACGCCGATAACGAGAATGTCGCGTATTATCCTGCCGGTGGAGTCAACAAGGTTATCATCGTCGGGGGTGTCGTTCGGGTCGTGGACTCCGGCGGTATAGGCGGCGGAGAGGCGCGCGTAATTCTTGCGCTTGTACCACACCATGTAGCCGAGGGACACCACGGAGCCGACGGACACTCCCAGTATCGCGCCGGCGCTGCCCATGGGAAGCCCCTTGCCCGCGCTGATGAACGCGGTGGAGAGCGCGAGCCCCGCGATGACCTTGAACAGGACCTCCAGCACCTCATCCACGGTGGTTGGGATCATGTTGCCGTTGCCCTGACAGTAGCCGCGATAGGCGGAGACAAGGCACACCAGCAGTATCGCCGGGGCCATGGCCTTGATGCTCATGGCGGCGTCGGGGTTTTCAAGGTAAGTGCCCGCGAGCCAGTCGGGGAAAAAGTACAGCACCGAGGCGAATATCACGCCGATGACAAAAAACACCGCCCGTGCGACGCGGAAGGTCTTTTCCTCCTGCGCAGCGCGCCCGTTTGCGTCCGCCTCCGCCACAAGGCGCGAGAGCGCCACGGGCAGACCCGCTGTGGCAAGGGTGAAGAATATGTTGTAGATGCTGTAGGCGCCGATAAACATGGAATAGCCCTCGTCGCCCAGAATGTTCCCGAGCGGGATCTTGTAGATCGCGCCGAGTATCTTCATCACGATCACGCCGGCGGTAAGTATCGCCGCGCCGTGAACGTAATTCTGACGTGTTTTCTCTTCCATTTACGCCCTCCGTAGTAAGCTTCTTACGTCAATATAAACGATATGACGTGAAAAATCAAGTCGCGCGTGTCGATGAGCGCGCATCGCACAGTGGAACGGCGTGGTGAGTCCCTTATTCGACACAGCCGTCAAGCTCGCGCAGGATGTGTCTCGCAACGTAAACGCCGCTCGCGGAGGCGTGGGACAGGGAGTGGGTCACGCCTGAGCCGTCGCCGATAACGTAAAGGCCGCGGCTGGAGGTCTCAAGGTTATTGTCAAGCTTTACCTCCATGTTGTAAAACTTCACCTCCACGCCGTAGAGGAGCGTGTCGTCGTTGGCTGTGCCGGGGGCGATCTTGTCAAGGGCGTATATCATCTCGATTATGCCGTCAAGTATGCGCTTGGGGATGACAAGGCTGAGGTCGCCTGGGGTGGCCGCCAGAGTCGGGGTTATGAAGCTTTCGCGGATGCGCGTCTCTGTACTGCGGCGTCCGCGCACAAGGTCGCCGAAGCGCTGTACTATCACGCCGCCGCCCAGCATATTTGAAAGGCGCGCTATGCTCTCGCCGTAGCCGTTGGAGTCCTTGAACGGCGCGGTGAAGTGCTTGCTCACCAACAGGGCGAAGTTGGTGTTCTCGGTGTGCAGGGAGGGATCCTCATAGCTGTGTCCGTTCACGGTGACGATGCCGTTGGTGTTTTCGTTGACCACGACGCCCTTCGGGTTCATGCAGAAGGTGCGCACGAGGTCCTCGAACTTCTGCGTGCGGTAGACGATCTTGCTCTCATACAGCTCGTCGGTGAGGGGCGCGAATATCTCGGCCGGGAGCTCAACGCGCACTCCGATGTCCACGCGGTTGGAGCTGGTGGAGATGCCGAGCTGCTCGCACACGCTCTCCATCCACTTGCTGCCGCTTCTGCCGACGGAGATAACGCACTTTTTGCAGGTGTATTCCTCGCCCCCGGCGGTCACGGTGTAGCCGTCCGGCGTCCTCTTCACGTCTGTGACGGGAGTGTTAAAGCGGAAGTCGACTCTTTCGCGAAGCTCGTTATAAATATTTTCGAGCACCACATAGTTTATGTCCGTGCCCAGGTGACGCACCTGCGCGTCGAGAAGATGCAGGCCGTTTTCAAGGCACATACGCTTTATGTCGGTGTTGGCGGTAGAGTAGAGCCTTGTCCCCTCACCTCCGTGGGAGAGGTTTATCTCGTCCACATAGCGCATGAGGTCGATGGCCTCCTGCTTGCCGATGTGCTCATAGAGCGTGCCGCCGAACTGATTGGTGATGTTGTACTTGCCGTCGGAAAACGCGCCCGCGCCGCCGAAGCCGCTCATGATACTGCAAACCGGGCACTTGACGCAGGACTTTATCTTCTTGCCGTCGATGGGGCATTTGCGCTGTGCGAGCGGTCTGCCCAGTTCGAAAACGCCTATCCTGAGATCGCGGTCTGCCTCGGCCAGCTCGTAGGCCGTGAATATGCCGCCGGGGCCCGCGCCGATTATCAATACGTCGTAATTCATATGTACGCTCCTTTTGTCATGTTGCTGTGAAAACGGGTAATACACAATGCAAGAGGCTCTGCGCTCCCTATCCGGGAACACAGAGCCGAAAAATGTATCCTCTCTTATTGTAACGCGGCGCGCCGCCGCTGTCAAGTGAACGAACTGTTAATCCGAGAAATGTTTCCGTGCGTACAGTTCAGAACTCTCTGAGCACGAGGTCTGTCTCCCCGGGGTTGAGCCCTGCCTCCCAGCGGAGCACCCGTGTGTCCGCTGCAATCTCGTGCCGCACCAACTCCCGCAGTGCCGTGCCGCCGTGGTAGCCGTGGATCACCCGTATGCGGTACGCCCCGCGACTGCGTCGGAGCGCCGAGAGCAGGCATATCTTTGCCTGATATGTATTCATCCCGTGGATGTCTATTTCCGTGATCCCGGTCATGCGTTCCCTCCTGTGTTTAAGTGTATGCGGCGGGTTATAATCTAAAATGCAACACTCCCAAAAAAGCAGACAACACACAAGCTTTAGTGTAAAATGTAGTTGCCACACCACAAACTTCGGCGGCGCAGGAATACTTTTCCCTCCGTGCGGCTATAACTACTTAAAGCACAGCGATAGCGGACAGGGAGGGCTTGCATGGAACAGAAGGCGGCGCGCGTGGCGCTCATACTGCTTTACGGCGCGGCGGCTGTCGGCGCGCTGTGGATATTCGTGCGCTTTCTCCTGCCGTGGACGGCGCCGTTTCTGGTCGCGTTCCTGCTGGCGGCGCTGACGGAGCCCGCCGTGCGCTTCCTCATCCGGCGCAGGATACCGAGGAGTGTAGCCTCGGGTATGCTGACGCTGCTTCTGCTGGCGGTGGTGATCGTGCTGGCGGTGTGGCTCGTCTCGTGGGGCGTGTCCGCCGCGACGGACTTCGCGCGGCGCGTGCCCATGCTCATGCAGGAGGCAGGAAACAGCCTCGCCCGGCTCGAGCTGAGAGCCCGGGAGTACATCCGTACCGCTCCCGCGGGGGTCTCCGGCTATCTCGAAAACGCGGTGGACGCGGCGGCGGAGACGCTGTACCGTCTTCCCGCCGTGATATCGCAGTGGGCATTGGACGCGGCCGCGCACGTCGCCCACAACAGTCCCGGTTCAGCACTCTTTGCCGTGACAGCCGGGATCGGGACATATTTCGCTTCCGCGGCCTTTCCCCGTATCGTGGCGTTCGCGGAGGCTCAGCTCCCCGCAGGGCTTCGCCGCAGGCTGAACGGGCTGGGGCGTGACCTGAAGAGGAGCTTCGGCGGATGGCTTCGCGCACAGCTCATTCTGATGGCAATGACCTTTGGTGAGCTGCTGACGGCGTTTCTCCTTCTGCGCGTCGGAAACGCGGCGGGGCTCGCCGCCGTCACCGCTCTTGTGGACGCACTGCCCGTATTCGGCACGGGGATAGTCCTGTTGCCGTGGGCGGTCTACTCGCTGTTGCTGGGCGATATCGGGCGCGCTCTGGGGCTCATCATAACGTGGGGCACGGTCAATCTCGTGCGAAGCTGTGCTCAGGCGAAGCTTCTGGGCGATCAGATCGGCCTCGACCCGCTCAGTTCACTCCTTGCGGTATATGTCGGCTGGCAGGTCTGGGGCGTGTGGGGGATGATCGTGTTCCCCATACTGTTTGTCGCTCTCCGCCGCCTCAATTCTAACGGCGTCATCAATCTCTGGCGGGAAATATGAAGGGAGTCTTGAAATTCTGCCGCGTGGGTGTAAAAACGGTTGTTTTTCGAGCTTCATCTGCACCCTTGGCTCCCACTCTGGGAGAGGCAAGCTCCTCTCATCTCCGCGCCAAGAGCCATCGCAAGCAATGGTTGCGCTCCGAAACGCGCCTGTTCGTATATTCGGTACTCTATTTTTCCGCGCGGGATTTCTCAACAAGAGACAGCCCGCGAGGGATATCGTGACCACGGCCGCCGCCTGCGGCACGCGGTACCGCTCCGCAAGGGCGGTGTTTTCAAAAAGGCTCAGCACGTTCAGCGCGCCGTGAGTGAGTACGCACGGCAGCAGCGACCCACTCCGGACGGTCAACCACGCAAGAAGCGCGCCGACCGCTGCCGCGCAAACGCCCTGACAGAGTACGGCTGTGACATCCGCACTGCCGAAAAGGTTCAGAAGATGCACGGCTCCAAAGCACAGCGAGGACAGGCAGGCCGCCGTGCGCACGCCCTTCCCGCGCAGTGCGTGGAGCAGGAACCCCCTGAACAGCAGCTCTTCCGCAAAGGCCGCCACCGCCATAAGCGCCGCGGACGATACCCACTCCGCCGCCGTGCCGTTTACCCGCACGCCGAACCAGAGCGCGGATGAGACGACGAGCGCCGCCGGGATGTAACACGCAGAGTGCGGCGCGTGCTTTGTCCCGCACAGCCCGCAACGCTCCGCAAGGCCGTTTTTCACCGCAAACACGCACAGCAATGCGGCGAACACGGCGCGCACGATAAGTGCCGCGGGCATTTCGCCGCCCGCCGCGCCGATCGCCGCCACATACGCAAGTATGCACAGCAGAGCAAACGCGATTTCGTTTTTATAATAAAGCTTTTTCACGTTTCCTCCGTTTTGCCGTTTTAGGTAACAGCGGAAGGCCGGAGCCTTCCGCTGTTTTTACTCAATATGCGACGCCCCAGTATATCATATGCTTTGCGGGCTTTCCACAGCAGGCGCAGACCTCGCCGAGCTTCTCCTGAGCAAAGGGGATACAGCGCGAGGACATCCCGGCCTTTTCCTTCATCTCAAGCTCGCAGGCGAGCTCGCCGCACCACATCGTCTTGATGAAGCCGCCGTTCTTCTCCTGAAGCTCCTTCGCCTCCTCGACGGAGTAGGCGGGGTAGCAGTGCTCGTCAAGGTTCTTCTTTGCCTTCTCGTAGAGGCCGTTCTGAACGTCGTCGAGAACTCCGGGCAGGAGCTCCGCGATCCTGTCAAGCTCGAGCGTGACCTTCTCGCGGTTGTCGCGGCGAACCGCCACGCACACGCCGTTTTCAATATCCTTGGGGCCTATTTCGAGGCGGACGGGAACACCCTTCATCTCATACTGTGCGCACTTCCAGCCGAGGCTGTTGTCGCTCAGGTCGATCTTCGCGCGGATGCCGGCGGCCTTAACGGCGTCAAGCACCTCCTGCGCCTTTTCGATAACGCCGGGCTTGTGCTGTGCCACGGGGACAACGATGACCTGGAGCGGTGCGATTTTCGGGGGCAGGACAAGACCGTTGTTGTCGCCGTGAGTCATGATTATGCCGCCGATTATGCGCGTGGAGAGCCCCCACGAGGTCTGGAAGGGGTATTTCTGACGGTTGTCCTTGTCGGTAAAGGTGATGTCAAACTGGCGGGCGAAGCCGTCGCCGAAGAAATGGCTGGTGCCGGACTGGAGCGCCTTCTTGTCGTGCATCATGCACTCGATGGTGTAGGTGTTGACGGCACCGGCAAACTTCTCCTTGTCGGTCTTGTTGCCGCGGATGACGGGCATGGCGAGGTAGTTCTCGCAGAGGTCGGCATAGACTTCAAGCTGCTGGAGCGTCTCCCTGCGCGCCTCCTCCTCGGTGGCGTGGAGGGTGTGACCCTCCTGCCAGAGAAATTCCCTGCCGCGCAGGAACGGACGGGTGGTCTTTTCCCAACGGAGGACGGAGCACCACTGATTATAAAGCATGGGCAGGTCGCGCCACGAATGGACGACATGGCTCCAGTGATCGCAAAACAGCGTCTCGGACGTGGGGCGGATGCACAGGCGCTCCGACAGCTCCTCACTGCCGCCTACCGTGACCCACGCGCACTCGGGCGCGAAGCCCTCGACATGGTCCTTTTCCTTCTGAAGAAGGCTTTCCGGTATCAGCATGGGCATGGATACGTTCTCGTGCCCGTCGCGCTTGAACATCCCGTCAAGAACCTTCTGAATATTCTCCCAGATAGCGTAGCCGTAGGGACGGAGGATGAACAGCCCCTTCACTCCGGAGTAATCGACCAGCTCTGCCTTGGTGCATACATCTGTGAACCACTGAGCAAAGTCTACCTCCATATCGGTAATCTGCTCTACCTTTTTTTCTTTTGCCATAATTTTTCTCCTTTCGCCAGGACCCTTGCCCCGTCGTTATCTCGCGGCGACGCCGCATTATATGATTGTATAACTCCTGTCCGTCCTTGTCAACTGCCGTATACGCATATTTTTTGCGTTTCATGTCGGTATTTTTCTTGACCGCGGGCGCATTTATGTTTATAATGTTTGTGATTGCGGAATATCAGAAATCAGCGAGGTGACCGATATTAACAGGCAGAGATTTCTTGCCGAGCTGGGCAGGCTGTTGACCTTCATGCTGGAGGAGGACCGTCTGGCAGCTTTGGCCATGTATAATAAGCTCTTTGACGAGTCGTCGGATGAGCAGGCGCTTCTGGTACTGCTCGTCTCCCCCACACGTCAGGCCGTCCTTATCGCGAGAGCGTACAATGCCGCCTCCGGCACTCCCGTGGAGGAGGACGCCGAGCGGCAGTCCGAGTATGTCAGAGTGATCGACACGATCCGCGCCGAGGCTCTTAACCGCGGACTTCTCCGGGAGGAGGATCGCTCCGCTGACCAGATCTCCATATTCGACGAGGCGGAGCCCGTCGCGGAGAAGTCCTCCGACAACACCGGGAATGCCCCCGAGGAACCCGGGGATGCGCAGACTGTCGCGGACGCGAGCGCCGAGACCCCCGTGGAGCAGTCCGAGCCCGAGAAGGACGAGACGCAGTCCGAGCACGAGAAGGACGAAAAGCCCGGCTTAGCTCTCCGCTTTGACGAGGAGGGCAACCTTGTTTTCGAGGATGTCGCGGAGGAACCCGAAAAGGAAACGGACTCCGAAAGCAAGGCCGCGAGCACGGATGAGGCACAGACCCCGGCCGCCCCTCAGCCCGCCGCGGAGGAGCCCACGGAGGAGCTCCCCGCCATCGAGCCTCCCGCCGCTGTCGAGGCTCCCGTTGTTCCCGAGCCTCCCGCCGAGCCAGAGCTCTTTTCGTCGGCAGAGGAGCTTGACGCACCTGCCGAGCCCGTGAAAAAGGCTCCCGCCCCCCACGAGGCTACAGAGCCCGAGCGCAGACCCATCGTCTGGGCACTCATCCTGTATGTGATACTTGCCGTTCCCCTCACGCTGATCGGTCTTGTGATACTGCTTGTGCCGACGTTCGGCTCGCTCGCGCTGTCCGGACTGTTCGGTGTCGTGGGCGCGATCGCGGTGTCCGCCGCGTTCGGCGGCAGCTTTGCGGTGTTCGCAAACGTGCTTGTGGTGCTTGGTGTAGCTCTTATGCTTCTGGCACTGTCTCTGCTGTTTTTGTGGCTGTTCGTCTGGTTCATCGTCGGTGTAATGGTTTCCCTTGTCAGCGGTGCTATCGCCCTTGGCCGCAAGTGGTGCTATAAGGAGGTGCAGTCCGAATGAAAGGTGCATGGAGAGTTATTATCACCGTCGCGCTCGTCGCCGCGCTGATCGGCGCGCTGTGCATGGGTGTCGGTCTGCTCACCGGCGCGAAGATGGATGTTATCTATCAGGCGCTTGACAGCCGCTATCATATTGAGGTCTATACTCAGTATGTTCTCGATGTTGTCAATGCCGTAGCCTCCGCCCTCGTCGGCTGAGTGCGGGTAAAAGCAGCAATATAATAATACTGAGTAAGCGCACGCGCCCGTCGTTTGGACGGACGCGTGCGCTATGTATCATTTCTCTTTATCCGAAGAGCTGTGCAATGGGACTGTCGGCGTCAAGGATGATAGTCTTGTTGCCGCCCTTGAGTGCCTCCTCCATGGCGTCGAGCGCGATCATGAAGGTATAGAAATCCGCTTCCTCGTCGGTGTCGTATACCTCGGAGAGGATGCGCATATACTCCGCGTCACCCTCGGCACGGATGGTCGCGGCCTTGGCCTCGGCCTCGGAGATGGTTATTTCGACCTGCTTGTCGGCGCTGTTGCGGATACGCTTTGCCTCGGCCTCACCCTCGGCGGCATAGGAGGCGGCGATATTGTTGCGCTCGGAGATCATGCGGGCGTACACCGCGTCCTTGTTGTCGTCGGGCAGGTCAAGGGTCTTGGTCTCCACGGCGATCATCTCGATGCCGTATCGGTCGAAGTTGTCGCCGATATTCTCCATGACGAACTGAACTATCTCGCCGTCGCGCCCGGAGATGATGGTCTCCTGCTTCTGGGAGGAAATGACTGTCTTGAGCGCGTTATAGACGATGGCGTTTATGCGGCTCTCGGCGTTTTCGACACTGCCGGAAAGAGACTCGATAAACAGCCTCGGGTCACTGATGCGCCAGAGTGCGAAGGAGTCGAGCACCATGGAGTGCTTGTCGGCGGTTATGACGTCGCTGATGGGCAGGTCATAGAGCAGCATGGTTTTCGGCAGGGTGGACACGGACTGGATGAAGGGGATCTTCACATACAGTCCCGGCTCGTCACGGATATCCTGCACCGCGCCGAACTCCAGCACCACGCCGTATTCGTTCTGGTGCACGACATACAGCGATTCCGTCCCCACGATTACGAGAAGGACGAGTATGACTATCGCGATAATGCCCGCGGTGGCTTTTTTAGCGGTTTTCATTCACACATCCTCCTCTCAGTTCTGTGCGCCGGAGAAATCGTCCAGCGGCAGCATGGTGGAAACGCCGGTGTTGTCGCTCCCCATGATGTATACCTTGACATCCGGGAACACCTTTACTATCATTTCATAGAAAAGGCGCTGGCGGGTTATCTCCGGATACTTGGAATACTCCTCGAAAAGCTGGGAGAAGCGCGAGGCCTGACCGTTCGCGTCGTTTATGCGCGAGGCCTTGTACGCCTCGGCCTGCTGGAGTATCTCGTCCGCGTCGGCCTCGGCCGCGGGGAGGACCTCGTTTGCGTACTTGTTGGCGTTATTGGTGGCGGTCTCCGCCTCCTGCTTGGAGGTCTCGACGGCCTTGAACGCCTCCTGTACCTCCTTCGTGGGCGGCTCCGCGTCCTGAATGGTGATGTTTACAAGCGTGATGCCCAGATCCTCCTTCTCGAGGCGGTTGAGTATCTTCTCCTTGATGGAGGCCTGTATCTCGCTCTTGCCGGTGGTAATGACGTCATCGACGTTATATAGGCCGATGGTATCGCGTATGTAAGACTGGCAGAGCATCTTGAGTATGCTGACCGGATCCTCGGAGTTGTAGAGATACTTCACGGGATCCGTGACGCGGTACTCCACATAGAAGTCCACATCGACAAAGTTATAATCGACGGTTATCATCACCGACTCGGAGGTGATAGGCTCGTTCGTCCTCATGTCATAGCCGATGGGGAAGCCCTTTGTCGCCTTGGAGACGATGGTCTTGTGCTGGATAAAGGGTATCTTGAACTTGAGTCCGGGGTCGGATACCACCGTGGGATGCCCGAAGGTGGTTATCACGGCGAACTCATCCTCCTGAAGCTCATAGAAGGAGTTGAATGCTACCGACAGCACCAGCACCGCGACCAGCGCGATGAGCACGACGGTTTTTATCTTCCTTCCGTCCGGCGCGCGGCGGCTCTCCCCGCCGTACCGGGCGTTGTTTTCGTTGAAGGTCATTTGCATTGTCCTTTCTCGGTCTTATTTGATGTTTATATTTTATCAAACCCGTGCCGCTTTTTCAATATCTTACACACGGATATCATTTCCAATTTGTAAATTTGCGCGGGCGACGGCTCCGCAGTGTGTGGACATTTCGGCACGGGTATTGTATAATGGCCGCGTATATGGACATTTCAGTGAAAGGATGAACGACAATGCGTAAAGGTCAGATAAAGACCGTTCTTTTCTTGGTAACGCTGCTGCTTGCCGTAGCGGTCGTTTTCGTGTGGCTCATCGACAGCGGCGACAGCTCCTCTCAGCCGGAGGGCGGAGCGGAGGTAATATACACGCCGTCCGAAACGCCCGACGCGGATACCCCCACGCCCGCGGATACCCCCACACCCACGACAGAACCGACACCTACTCCCACTCCCACGCCCACACCTACGCCTACCCCGACACCAACTCCGACGCCGACCCCCACACCTACTCCCGAGCCGACGGCAGAGCCCGTACCGGTGGGCGTTCTGCTCGGCTCCGGGCGCTTTGTCTCCGACACCGGCACGCATCTCAACATCGCGGTCGATTGGGCGGCATACACCTCCGGCAGTGATACCGTGGATGTTGAGCTCACCGTCACGCTCAACTGCTACGCCATAACCATGGGCAGCGTCCAGAAGTCGCTGAACGTCATGGTGGGCGGACAGTATGTGTCCCTTGACGTGCCCGCGCTGGACTACACCGGCAAGGAGGCCCTCTCCACCCCCATCGGCACCCACACCTTCACCCTGAGCCTTGCCGACGGCGAGAGCAATTCCTTCCCCGTTGCGGTGGAATGGCAGTTCCACGGCACCTACGGCAAGGATGACGACGGTAACCCCATCCCCGTGGACGTCGTTGAGTGCGGCGGCTACATGGAGCTTTCGAGATAATGCGTACACGCGAGCAGACAGAGGAGATCGTCCGTCTCCTGCTGGCGGAGTATCCGCAGGCGGGCTGTACGCTGGACTGGCGGTGCGACTATGAGCTGCTGTTTTCCGTGCGGCTGGCCGCGCAGTGCACCGACGAGCGCGTTAACCGCGTGACTCCCGCGCTGTTCGAGCGCTTCCCCACGCTTGAGGCGTTCGCGCAGGCAGATGTGGAGGAGGTCGAGCGCTATGTACATTCCTGCGGCTTTTACCGTGCCAAGGCGCGTGACATCGTGGCCTGTGCGCAGGTGCTTCTCACGAAATACGGCGGCGAGCTTCCCCGCACGATGGAGGAGCTGACCGCACTGCCCGGTGTCGGGCGCAAGACGGCGAATCTCATTCTCGGCGACGTATTCCATGTCCCCGGCTCCGTGGTCGTGGACACGCACTGTATACGGCTTTCAAACCGGCTGGGTCTGGTGGACGACCTGAAGGACCCGGCAAAGATCGAAAAGGAGCTTCGCGCCGTACTGCCGCCGGAGCGCTCCTCCGATTTCTGCCACTGCGTGGTGCTTCACGGCCGCGCGGTGTGCGACGCACGCAGTCCGAAATGCAATGTGTGCTGTGTGCGGCATCTGTGCAAACATTTTTCCGGTTAAAGGAGTTTTATTATGACAAATCAGCAGAAGATCAAAAAGCTCTATTCCATCCTGAGCGAGATAGAGGTCTACTCCCGCACTCTGGGCAAGCTCTCCTTCGACATGGAGTGCTGTGCGCCCCGCGAGGGTATCGCCCCCGCCGGCGCGGACATGGCCGTCATCGGCAAGCAGGTCCATAAGCTTACCCACTCCAAGGCCTTCCAGACGCTCGTAGTCGAGCTCCACGAGGACAGCGAGGGTCTCACCGACGTGCAGAAGAAGCTTGTCGAGC
The DNA here is from genome assembly GCA_964587485.1 of uncultured Oscillospiraceae bacterium. Taxonomy (GTDB): domain Bacteria; phylum Bacillota; class Clostridia; order Oscillospirales; family Oscillospiraceae; genus Limivicinus. The sequence continues at coordinate 15,148 of CAZPLL010000016.1, forward strand.
ATCTCTACGACGACTACTGCAAAAATAAAAATATCTCCGCCAAGCTCTCATATGAGATGGACATGGCCTACAGCAAAGCCTACGGCACATGGCTTGAGGCGAAGAACGCCAATGACTACGGCCTTTTCCGCGACACTCTCGCCGAGCTCATCCGTCTCCAGCGCAAGGCTCTTTCCCTGCGCGACGAGCAGAAGGCCACGCCCTACGACGCCTGCCTTGACGATTACGAAAATGGCGGGAGCATTGAGCAGCTTGACGCTTTCTTTGCCGCGCTCAAAGCGCGTATCGTGCCGCTCCTCCACCGCGTTGTGACCGAGGGCAAGCCCATCCGCGAGGACTTCCTTACCCGCCCCGTCTCCATCCCTCAGCAGGAGGCGTTCTCCCGCTATCTTCTTGAGGTCGAGGGTCTGCGTAAAGACGCGCTGGTGCTCATGACAACCGAGCACCCCTTTACCACCAACTTCGGCCCTCATGACGTGCGCGTTACCACCCATTATTTCGAGGAGAATTTCATCTCCAACATCTTCTCCACCCTGCACGAGGGCGGACACGCCCTGTTCATGCAGAACGAGCCGGAGGCGCTGTACCGCGAGCACGCGGACAACCATATGTCCAGCGCCATGCACGAGTGCATTTCCCGCTTCTACGAAAACTACATCGGCCGCAGTGAGGCGTTCATCGGCTTTGTCGCGCCCAAGCTCCGTGAGCTGAGCGGCGGCGTGTTCGATGACATCTCCGACCGCGAGCTGTACGAGGCCGTCAACATCGCCCGCCCCAGCCTTATCCGCACCGAGGCCGACGAGCTGAGCTATTGCCTGCATATTCTTGTGCGCTATGAGCTTGAAAAAGCATTCGTCAACGGCGAGATCACCGTGGATGAGATCCCCGCCCTGTGGAACGCGAAGTATAAGGAATATCTCGGCATCGACGTCCCCTCCGACTCCGAGGGCTGCCTGCAGGACGTTCACTGGACGATGAGCTACGGCTACTTCCCCTCCTACGCGCTGGGCAACGCCTACGGCGCACAGATACTGCGCGTGATGAAGCGCGACATGGACGTTGACGCAGTCGTCGCCGCGGGCGAGCTGTGGCGCGTGCGCGACTGGCTGAAGGAGCACGTTTTCGCCAAAGCCTCCCTGCTCACGCCCGACGAGTGGATCCGCGACATCACCGGCGAGAGCCTCAACCCCGACTATTTCCTCGACTATCTCGAGGAAAAATACAGCGCCCTCTACGGCCTGAAATAAATATCCGCCGGTTATGAAACGCCCCCGGGCGGCTGTACAGCCGCCCGGGGGCATATTTTATAATATATTCGCTTTTCCGTCTTATCCGCGGCTGAATTCAAGCCCCTCGTCGGACATGGAGGCGATCTTCGCAAGAGACTCCACGCGCATACCCCCGGCGCGGAGCGCGTCGCCGCCGCCCTGAAATTCCTTTTCGACCTCGCACACCGCGCCGACAACGGTGCCTCCGGCCTGAGCGACTATCTCCGCAAGGCCGCGGAGTGCCGCGCCGGTGGCAAGAAAGTCGTCCGCCAGCAGTATCCGCTCGCCCTCGTGGAGATATTCCTTCGACACGATAACGGTGTTCACATTGCCGTGGGTGAAGGAGGGCACATCACAGGAGTAGACCGAGTCGGAAATGTTGCGTGAGCGGCTCTTTTTTGCGAATACCGCGGGACACCCCAGAACATAGCCTATCATGCAGGCGATTGCGATGCCGGAGGCCTCGACCGTCAGCACCTTGTCGATACGCTCGCCGTCGAAAAGGCGCTTGACCTCCAGCGCCATCTCGTACAGAAGCCCCGTGTCGATCTGGTGATTGAGAAAGCTGTCCACCTTGAGAATACCGCCGGGCTTGACCTTGCCGTCGCGGAGTATGCGCTGCTCCAAAAGCTCCATATCTGTCTCCTCCTGTGCTCATCATTTTTATATAAATAGGTACAGAACCGAAAAAAGCCCGTCTCTATCGACAGGCTCATTTCGGGTAATGTTAAATTACACAGCGCGGGTGACCTTGCCGCTGCGCAGGCAGCGGGTGCAGGCGTAAACGTGCTTGGGAGAGCCGTCTACGATGGCCTTGACGCGCTTCACATTCGGCTTCCAGGTACGGTTGGAGCGTCTGTGGGAGTGGCTGACCTTGATGCCGAAAGCCATATCCTTGTCACAGAACTGACACTTTGCCATATTGAAGCACCTCCTTGCTTGTGTTTGCTGAACAGACAGCTTTTATATAATAGCAGACCCCAAACATTATTGCAAGAAAAAGTTTTTGTTTTCCGTAATTTTTTTATTTGTCTCACGGAAGTGCGGATTTTTACGCCCGGATGCGTGTATTTGTTATTGCCAAACGGCGATGAAATGGTTAAAATATAAGGTAGTACGATCGGGAGGCATGACATGAGAAGCAGATACAGCGTCAAGCTCAGGAATATCGTGGAGGAGCACAAGCTTCAGATCCTTCACGCGTCGCGTGACTACGACACGGCGACGCTGAACACCGCCGACGTGAACCGCCCCGCAATGCAGCTCACCGGCTTTTATAACTACTTTGACCCCCGCCGTCTGCAAATCATCGGCCGGGTCGAGAGCACATATCTCGATTCTCTCACCCCCGAGGCGCGCTACAGGGCGATCGAAACCTTCATGCAGTACGACATTGCCGCGCTGGTGATATGCCACGGTGTGCCCGCCTTTCCCGAGTGTATCGAGCTTGCGGAAAAGTACGACCGAAATGTTTTCATAACCGCCGAGGATACCTCGACCTTTCAGGCAAACGTGATTAATTCGCTTCAGCACTATCTTGCCCCGCGCACACAGGTACATGGCGTGCTGGTCGAGATATACGGCGAGGGTGTACTGCTGATGGGCAACAGCGGCATCGGCAAGAGTGAGACGGCGCTGGAGCTTATCAAGCGCGGCCACCGTCTCGTCGCCGACGACGCGGTGGAGATAAAACGCGTGTCGAAAAGCCACCTTGTCGGCAGTGCGCCGGAAATGATACGGTATTATATGGAGCTTCGCGGCATAGGCGTTATTAATGTACGTCATATCTACGGTGTCGGCGCGGTGAAGCCCGAGGGGAACATCGACCTTGTCGTGAAGATGGAGCCGTGGGTGGAGGGCAAGATGTACGACCGTCTGGGCATAATCGACGAGACGGAGGAAATACTCGGCGTGGATCTGCCCTGCGTCACCATCCCCGTGCGGCCGGGCAGAAACCTTGCCGTGATAATGGAGCTTGCCGCGATGAATAACCGCCAGAAAAAGATGGGCTACAACGCCGCCGACGCGCTTGTAGCCGCCCACGATGCCGCCATTGACGCCGCGGCGAAGCAGAACGGGTAACGACGGCCGCGCCGCACGGCTCGCAAACCGTCAATGAATGATTTTATCGGGAGAATATCATGGAAAAGCTTGAAAACGCCATAATCGAACTGAAAGAAAAAATGCCGGGGCTGAAGCTCCTTGAAAACGAGCCGATGAGCGCGCACTCCTCCTTCCGCATCGGCGGGCCGGCGCGCGTGCTGGCCGTACCGGAGGATGTGATGAGTCTTTCGCGTGTGTGCGCCATTCTCAAAAATAACCACATCGCGCCCATGATGCTCGGCAACGGCACCAACATACTCTTCCCCGACGAGGGGCTTGGGGATCTTTTCATCATCAGCACCGAAAAGCTGAGCAAAATGTTCCTCCTTGACGAGGAGACGATCTATGTCGAGGCGGGCGTGCCGCTCGCGAAGCTTGCCGGCTTTGCCCAGCAGAACGGCCTTGCGGGGCTGGAATTTGCCTCCGGTATCCCCGGCACGCTGGGCGGCGGCGTCATCATGAACGCGGGCGCCTACGGCGGGGAGATGAAGGACGCGGTCGAGAGCGTGGTGTGCTACTACGTTCAGGACCAGCGCCTCTACGAGCTTGACCGGGAGCAGTGCAGGTTCGAGTACAGAAACAGCCTCTTCAAAAAGATGGGCGGATGCATCGTGCTCAGCGCCGTATTGAAGCTGAAAAAGGGCGACAGCGCCGAGATCGCCGCGAAGATGCGCGAGCTCAACGAGCGCCGCCGCGAGAAGCAGCCGCTCGACCTGCCCTCCGCCGGCAGTGCCTTCAAGCGCCCCGAGGGGTATTACGCCGCCGCGCTCATCGACGAGTGCGGTCTGCGGGGCTATACCGTGGGCGGCGCGCAGATATCCGAAAAGCACGCGGGCTTCGCGGTGAATATCGGCGGCGCGACCAGTCACGACGTATATGACCTGCTCAAGCACGTCCGCGACACGGTTTACCTTGAAAAGAACATAGCGCTTGAGCCGGAGATAATCATTCTCCCGCCGGACTACCGGCTGGATGACGACTCCCCCGACCTTCTTCGCCACAGGGTCACGGCGAACGAGCCGGAGCAGACGGAGACCGACGGCTGAACGGATATTCCGACGCCGTTTTCACCATTATTTATGATCCGGGAGTAAAATATGGAATTTCTCATCATCACCGGTCTGTCCGGCGCGGGCAAGAGTCGCGCCGCCGACGTGCTGGAGGATCTCGAATACTACTGCGTGGACAATATGCCGGTCGCGCTCATGCCGCGCTTCGCGGAGCTGTGCATCGCCACGGGCGGGCGCTACGAAAAGGTGGCGCTCGTCACCGACGTGCGCGAGAAGGATGGCTTCGGGGAGCTCCTGCGCACGCTTGACGAGCTCCAGAGCATCAATTGCAGCAGTCGCATCCTCTACATGGATTCCGACGTGCGCACGCTCGTCCGCCGCTATAAGGAGAGCCGCCGCCCGCACCCGCTTGCCGCCCCCGGCATGAGCATCGAGGAGGCGATAAAGCACGAGCGGGAGCTCCTTGAGCCCATTCGCGAGCGTGCCAACTATATCGTTGACAGCTCCAGTCTCACCCTCGGCAAGCTCCAGAACCGCCTCTATGACATCTTCGCCTCCGACGGGAAGAAGCGCGGCATAGACGTAACAGTCATGTCCTTCGGCTACAAGTACGGTCTGCCGATGAGCGCAGATCTCGTGCTGGACGCGCGTTTTCTGCCCAACCCCTATTATGTGGACGAGCTTCGTCCCATGTGCGGTCTGGACAGACCCGTGCGGGACTATGTTTTCGGCTGTCAGCAGACGCGCGATTTCATGGAACAGCTTGAGCGGATGGTTGATTTTCTCCTGCCGCTCTACGTCGAGGAGGGCAAGCTCACCCTGACGATAGCCATCGGCTGTACCGGCGGGCAGCACCGCAGTGTCGCCCTCGCCGCGGCGCTCAATGAGCATCTGGCCGCACAGGGCGTAAACAGCGTCAACGTGAACAGAGACGTCGACAAATAATCGACAGAATTCGACATTTTATTTTCACTGTAATATTCCGGAGGCACCTATGTCCTTTTCATCAGCGGCCAAGGCCGAGCTTTGCGCCGACAGACCCGAAAAAAAATGCTGCGCCATCGCCGAGAGCTACGGCGTGCTCCTATACTGCAACACCTTTTCCGCCGGGGAGATACGGATAATCACCGCGAGCGATGCCTTCGCCGCGCGTCTGCCCCGGCTCTTCCGCCGCGCGTTCGGCCTCACATTTGACGTACTGCCGCCGGACGGCGCCACGGGCAAGCGTAGCTTCATCATCCGCGACGGCGAGAAGCTGCGCCGGATATTCGACACCTTCGGCGCGGACATTGACAGCACCCTCTCACACCACCTGAATTTCGGCGTGGTCGAGGACGAATGTTGTCGCCTGAGCTTCATCCGGGGCGCGTTTCTGGCCGGGGGCAGTGTCACCGACCCGGAGAAGCGCTATCACCTTGAGCTTGCCACGCCCCACCGCAGTGTCTGCCGCGAGACGTATTCTCTGCTCCTTGAGCTGGGCTTTTCTCCCAGAGAGACGGAGCGCGGCGGTAATGCCCTTCTCTACTTCAAGCAGGCCGACGCCATAGCCGACTTCTTCACGGCAATCGGCGCGCCCTCCACCGCCATGGGTATCATGGAGGCAAAGGTGGAAAAGGAAATGCGTAACACCATCACCCGCAAGGTCAACTGCGACTCCGCCAACGCCGACAAGGTCGTTGCCGCCGCGCAGGAGCAAATCGAAGCCATCCACCGCGTTGCCCGCTATTACGGCATGGACGGTCTGCCCGAGCCACTGAGGGATGCGGCGCTCCTGCGCATAACGAACCCGGAGGCAAGCCTTGCCGACCTCGCGACGCTCTCATGCCCGCCGGTGACGAAGAGTTGTCTCAGCCACCGTCTGAAAAAGATAGTCGAGCTGAGCGCCGGACTGCCGGACAACGACCAGGACTGAATCAGAAAAGGAAACGTATATGTCATTTGTACATCTTCATGTGCATACGGAATACTCCCTGCTTGACGGCGCGTGCCGCATAGACAGGCTCGCCGAGGCCGCGAAGTCGCTGGGGCAGACCGCCCTTGCCATAACGGATCACGGCGTGATGTACGGCGCGGTCGCGTTCTACAAGGCCTGCCGCGCGGCCGGTATCAAGCCGATAATCGGCTGTGAGGTATATGTCGCGCCGCGGAGCATGACGGACAAGCAGCACGGGCTCGACAACGAATACACCCACCTTATACTTCTCTGCAAGAACGAGCAGGGCTACCGCAACCTGTGCTATCTGGTGAGCTGTGCCTTTACCGAGGGCTTCTACATCAAGCCCCGCATCGACTGGGCGCTCCTGCACGGGCACGCGGAGGGGCTTGTGTGTCTGAGCGGCTGTGTGGCGGGCTGTATCCCGCAGAGGATACTCTCCGGCGACTACGACGGCGCGCGCGCAAAGGCTCTTGAGCTCCGTGAGCTCTTTGGCGAGGACTTCTATCTTGAAATACAGGATCACGGCCTGCGCGAGGAAAAGGAAGCCTCCGCCGGGATAATACGGCTCCACGACGAGACCGGCATACCCCTTGCCCTCACGAACGACGCGCATTATATAAATAAAGAAAACGCCTATTATCAGGACGTCCTCATGTGCATACAGATGGGCAAGACCGTGGACGACACGAACCGTATGCGCTTTGAGTCCGGCGAGCTGTATCTCAAGAGCGAGGAGGAGATGCGCGCACTCTTCCCCCGGCACGCCGAGGCCGCGGACAACACCGCCATCATCGCGGAGAAATGCAACTTCGACTTTGAGTTCGGCCACTATCACCTGCCCCGCTTCAAGCTCCCCGAGGGGCGCACCGACAGCTATGAATATCTTCTTGAGCTGTGCGAAAAGGGCTTTCGCGAGCGCTTCGCGGACAGGCCGGAGGTCCACGCCCAGCTTGAATATGAGCTGAACATGATAAAGCAGATGGGCTTTGTGGATTATTTCCTCATCGTCTCGGACTTTATCGGCTACGCCAAGCGCAACGGCATACCCGTCGGCCCCGGGCGCGGCAGTGCGGCAGGCAGTGTGGTCAGCTACTGCCTGCATATAACCGACGTCGATCCCATCAAATACAGTCTCTTTTTTGAACGCTTCCTCAACCCCGAGCGCGTCTCCATGCCCGATATCGACGTGGACTTCTGCGTTAACCGCCGGGGCGAGGTCATTGACTATGTGAACCGCCTCTACGGTAGTGACCATGTTGCGCAGATCGTCACCTTCGGCACCATGGCTGCAAGAGGCGCGGTGCGTGATGTGGGCAGGACGCTGGGCGTGAGCTACGCCGATACCGACAACGTTGCAAAGCAGATACCCACCGCGCTCAACATGACGCTGGACGAGGCGCTCACCCTCTCGAAGCCCCTGCGCGAGATGTACGAGAGCGACGACACGATACGCCGTCTCATCGACGTTGCCCGCGCGCTCGAGGGTATGCCCCGCCACGCCTCCACCCATGCCGCCGGTGTCGTCATCACCGAAAGGCCGGTGTACGAGTATGTCCCCCTTGCCAAGAACGACGAGTCCGTTGTCTGTCAGTACCAGATGACCACACTTGAGGAGCTGGGTCTGCTGAAGATGGACTTTCTGGGACTCCGCAACCTGACGGTGCTTGAGGACGCGGCAAGGATGGTGCGCCGCCACAAGCCGGACTTCGACATAAACACTGTGCCGGACGACGACCCCGGGGTGTTCCGTATGCTCGCCGAGGGGCGCACCTCCGGCGTGTTCCAGCTCGAGAGCACCGGCATGACCGGCGTGAGCGTCGGCCTCAAGCCGAAGAGCATCGAGGACATCACCGCCATCATCGCCCTCTACCGTCCCGGCCCCATGGACAGCATTCCCCGCTTTTTGGAATGCTCACAGCATCCCGAGCGTATACGCTATAAACACGAGCTCCTGCGCCCCATACTTGAGGTCACCTACGGCTGTATAGTCTATCAGGAGCAGGTCATTGAGATATTCCGCCGTCTCGCGGGCTTCTCTCTGGGTCAGGCCGATATGATACGCCGCGCCATGTCCAAGAAGAAGCACAAGGTCATCGACGCCGAGCGCGTTGCCTTTGTCCACGGCGACGCAGAACGCGGCATACCGGGCGCCCTCGCAAACGGTGTGCCGGAGGACGTCGCCAACAGCATCTACGACGAGATACTCGACTTCGCAAGCTACGCCTTCAACAAGGCTCACGCGGTGAGCTATGCCATCGTCGTCTACCGCACGGCCTACATGAAATACTACTACCCGCGCGAGTACATGGCGGCACTGCTCACATCGGTGCTCGACAACAGCACCAAGGTCGCCGAGTACATTGCCGAGTGTCGGGAGCTGGGCATAAAGCTCCTCCCCCCGGACGTGAACGAATCCGACGCGGACTTCACCGTTTCCGGCAGTAATATCCGCTTCGGCATGGCGGCGATAAAGGGGCTCGGCTGGAGTGCCGTGCGCGGGGTCGTGGCGGAGCGCGAGGAGAACGGCCTCTTCCGAAGCTTTGAGGATTTCTGCCGCAGGATGAGCGGCAGGGAGCTCAACCGCCGCGCCGTGGAAAATCTCATTCGTGCGGGCGCGTTCGACAGCATGGGGCACACCCGCAAGGCGCTCATACAGATGGCCGCCGCAGTGCTCGACAGCATCAGCCGCGCCGAGCGCGACAACGTTTCCGGGCAGATAGACCTCTTCGGCGAGCTCCCCGGCGGGGACGCCGGGATCGAGAGCATCCCCATCCCGCCGGTGCCGGAGTTCACACCGCGCGAGCTCATGGCCATGGAAAAGGAGATAACCGGCTTGTACCTCACCGGCCACCCGATGGACGAGTACCGCGAGACGGCGAAGCGTATCGGCGCGGTGCAGATATCCGCGATACTCGGCGACTTCTCCGGCGAGACGGGGCCGCGCAGCTTTTCCGACAACCAGCGCGTCACCGTGGCCGGGGTGGTGAACACCATCAAGACCCGCACCACGAAGAATAACTCCCTCATGAGCTACATCCAGCTCGAGGACGACACCGGCTCCATCGAGCTCATCGCCTTCCAGAAGGCGCTGGACGCGTGCGCGGGCATACTGCGCGAAAACGCGGCAGTGGTCGTGCGCGGCAGGATATCCGTGCGTGACGAAAAGGAGCCGCAGATAATGGCGGACAGCATCCGCTCCCTCGGCGACGAGCCGACGGCAAGAACGGAGGAGCCCCGCGTCGGGAACGCCCCGCCCGCACAGCCCGAGGAAAAAACGCTCTGGCTGAGACTGCCCGAGCGGAGCGACCCGCGCTTTTCCCGCATTGAGCTCATCCTCACCATGTTCCCGGGCACGCAACAGCTTGTGATATACTTCGAGCGCGAGAAAAAGCGCCTCGCCGCCCGTTGCCTCCTGCACCCGTCGTTCATCGAGGAGATGAAGGAGCTCCTCGGCGAAGAAAACGTCGTGCTGAAATGATTATAGCTCCCCCGTCTCCGCTGTCGGAGGCGGGGGGAGTCTTTGGTGATATTTCACAAAATTGTCCATATAAAAATGTTTAATTCGTCCAATTCCCGCACTTGACTTTTTCATGCTTTCTTGTTATGCTCTATGCGTAAAGTAAATATTTCTTTTCGATATATAGCAAAAGATATGGTTTTGAAGTTTCTACCCGGACGCCGTAAATGACCGGACTATCGAATGAAAATAACCGAGAGCGCAGGGATGCTTTCTGCGCTGTCGTTCTTATTGACATCGGCTTCGTATCTTTTGGTGATATGACCCGGTGTCTGTTTTTTTGATCTTTTCTCCCTTGGACATGGGAGTTTAGATAAATATAAAAATCTGAGGAGATCGTAGAATGAAAAAGATCGTTGCAATGCTTCTGGCCCTGACCATGGTATTCGCGCTGTGCGCCTGCGGCAACTCCGCTGCTCCCGCTGCCTCCACCGATGAAAACGCTACTTCCACCGAGCCCTCCGCCGAGCAGCCCGCCACCATCAAGGTCGGCCTTGTCTGCCTCCACGACGAGAACTCCACCTATGACCTCAACTTCATAAACGCATTCAAGGCCGCCTGCGAGGCCACCGGCGTTGAAGCTCTCATCAAGACCGGTATCCCCGAGGATTCCAAGGCATATGACGCCGCCTGCGAGCTTGCCGACGCCGGCTGCTCCGTCGTCTTTGCCGACAGCTACGGCCATCAGGACTACATTCTCGAGGCCGCTCAGGAGTACCCCGAGGTTCAGTTCACCTCCTGCACCGGCGACAAGGCCAACGGCGCGGGTCTTGACAACTACCACAACGCCTTCGCCTCCATCTTCGAGGGTCGCTACCTTGCGGGTGTTGCCGCAGGCATGAAGCTTCAGGAAATGATCGACAACGGCGAATTCACCGTCGAGGAAGCCAAGGTCGGCTACGTCGGCGCCATGAGCTACGCCGAGGTCAAGTCCGGCTACACCGCATGGTTCCTCGGTGTCCGCTCCATAGTTCCCACAGTCACCATGGAAGTCCTCTTCACCGGCTCCTGGTACGACGAGACTCTCGAGCAGGAAGGCGCCGAGAAGCTCATCCAGAACGGCTGCAAGCTCATCTCCCAGCACGCTGACTCCTGGGGCGCTCCCAATGCCTGCGAGAAGGCCGGCGTTCCCAACGTCTCCTACAACGGCTCCACCATCGCCAACTGCCCCAACACCTTCATCGTTTCCTCCCGCATCGACTGGACTCCCTACTTCACCATGGCTATCGAGGCAGTTAAGAGCGGCAACAGCTTTGACACCGACTGGTGCGGCAACATCGAGACCGGCTCCGTCGTCCTCACCGACGTGAACGAGGCTGTCGCGGCCGCCGGCACCGTCGAGAAGCTCGAAGAGGTCAAGGCTCAGCTTCTTGACGGCTCCCTGAAGGTATTTGACTGCACCACCTGGACCGTGAACGGTGAGAACCTCACCTCCTACACCGGCGCATGGGGTCTTGACGGCGCGGAAGCCATCGTTGACGGCGTGTTCGCCGAGTCCACCCTCCGTTCCGCTCCTTACTTTGATATCGACGTAGACGGCATCGTCCTTCTCGACCAGTGATCTGATATCCCTACAGCTATTACCCACAAAGCTCCGGAAACACCCCCGGAGCTTTGTTCGGCTGTATATCAAGCGCGGAGTTCTTGGTACAGAGCCGAGCGAAAAGCATCCCGGTTGCCTTATTTTCTTTGAAAAGGTGTGTGTTTATGGATAACAGAGTTCCCGCGGTGGCAATGCGCAACATTACCAAGCGCTTCGGAAGCGTGCTTGCCAACGACAAATGCTGGCTGGATATATACAGAGGCGAGATACTTGCCCTGCTGGGCGAAAACGGCTCGGGCAAGACGACGCTCATGAATATGCTCTCCGGCATATACTTCCCGGACGAGGGCACCATCGCCATCGACGGGCGCGAGGTCGTCATCGCCTCGCCCAAGGACGCCTTTGACCTCGGCATCGGCATGATACACCAGCATTTCAAGCTGGTCGATGTATTCAGCGCCGCCGAGAATATCATCCTCGGCCTCCCCGGAAAGCTCGATCTCAAGGCCGCCTCGGCAAAGATACGCGAGATCTGCGAGCGCTACGGCTTCGAGGTAGACCCCGAGCAGAAGGTCTACGATATGTCCGTTTCCCAGAAGCAGACTGTAGAGATAGTAAAGGTGCTCTACCGCGGCGCGGACATCCTCGTTCTTGACGAGCCGACAGCCGTCCTCACCCCGCAGGAGACGGACAGGCTCTTCGCCGTTTTGCGCAATATGCGCGATGACGGTAAGGCCGTCGTAATAATCACCCACAAGATGCACGAGGTCGAGGAGCTGAGCGACCGTGTCGCCGTGCTGCGCAAGGGGCAGTTCGTCGGCGATATGCTCACCGCGACCACCAACGCACAGGAAATGACCAACATGATGGTCGGCCGTCCCGTGGCGCTCAACATACGCCGCGCCGAGCCGGTAGACCCCAGGAACCGCATCATCGTCGAGAACCTGACCGTCACCGATCAGGACGGTATAAAGAAGCTCGATAACGTCTCCTTCACCGCACGCAGCGGCGAAATACTCGGCATCGCGGGCATCTCCGGCTGTGGCCAGAAGGAACTCCTTGAGGCCATCGCGGGGCTTCAGGGCGTGGACTCCGGCTCCATCCGCTACGTCGAGGACGACGGCACCGAGGAGGAGCTCATCCACAAGGATCCCATGAAGATAAGCGAGATGGGTGTCGCGCTCTCCTTCGTGCCGGAGGACCGCCTCGGCATGGGACTCGTGGGCAACATGGATCTTTCCGACAACATGATGCTCCGCTCGTTCCGCAGTGGCAAGTCTCCCCTGCTTGACCGCCACTCCCCCGCTCAGCTTGCGCAGTCCATGGTTGACTTCCTCGAGATAAACACCCCCAGCATTTCAACCCCCGTCCGCCGTCTCTCCGGCGGCAACGTGCAGAAGGTGCTCGTCGGCCGCGAGATATCCAACGCCCCCACCGTCCTGCTCACCGCCTACGCCGTCCGCGGTCTGGACATCAATTCCTCGTATACCATCTATGACCTTATAAATCAGCAGAAGGAGCGCGGCGTGGCCGTTGTGTTCGTCGGCGAGGATCTCGACGTGCTGGTCGAGCTGTGCGACAGGATACTCGTTCTCTGCGGCGGCCGGGTCTCCGGCATCGTGGACGGACGCGCCACGGACAAGCGTGCCGTCGGCGCAATGATGACAAGAATGGGAGGCGACGCCGAATGATACATATTTCAAAGCGCGGCGAGCTGTCCCGCGGCATGGCTCTGCTCATCAAGGCGGCCGCCATAATCGTGTCCCTTCTGGTCTGCGCGCTCATCATCACCGTCACGACCGGCGAAAACCCCGTCTCCGTTTTCGAGACGATGATAGCCGGTGCCTTCGGCACGAAGCGCAAAACATGGATATTCCTCCAGAATACCGCCATACTCCTCATGATCGCCATCGCCGTCACCCCCGCGTACCGTATGCGTTGCTGGAACCTCGGCGCGGAGGGTCAGGTGCTTGCCGGTGCGCTGAGCGCCGCGGCCTGTATGCTCTTTCTGCCGCAGACGATGGCTCCCGCTGCCGTCATCGCGGTAACGCTCGTTGCCTCCGTCCTTGCCGGTGCGATCTGGGCGGCGATCCCCGCCTTTTTCAAGTCCCGCTGGAACACGAACGAGACTCTCTTCACCCTGATGATGAACTATGTCGCCACACAGCTTGTCGCCTACTATGTGAAGATATGGGAAAACCCCAGAGGCTCCAACACCGTGGGCGTTATCAACCAGAAAACCCAGTTCGGCTGGCTGCCGCAGGTGTACAACAAACAGCTTCTTGTGGTCATTGTCGCCGTCGTGCTCACGGTCGCGGCGTATATCTACCTGCGCTACTCCAAGCACGGCTATGAGATATCCGTCGTCGGCGAGAGCGAGCGCACCGCCCGCTACATCGGCATAAACGTCCGCCACGTCATTATGCGCACGATGATACTCTCCGGCGCCGTCTGCGGCCTGGTGGGCTTCCTGCTGGTCTCCGGCATAAACCACACCATTTCCGCCTCCATCGCGGGCGGGCAGGGCTTCACCGCCGTCATGATCTCGTGGATGTCCAAGTTCAACCCGCTCGTCATGGTGCTCTCCAGCGGTCTGCTGATGTTCATGGACGCGGGCGCGGGCGATATCGCGACCTATTTCGGGCTGAACCAGTCCTTCGGCGATATGCTCACCGCCATCATCATCTTCTTTATCATCGGCAGTGAGTTCTTCGTAAACTACAAGATCAGCTTCGCGCACAAAAGCAGGGAGGTAAACGGAAATGTTTGATATCGTCTCCTTTATTCCCAGAGCCGTGATGCAGGGCGTGCCGCTCATGTTCGGCTCCGCCGGTGAGACCATCACCGAAAAGGCCGGCAACCTGAACCTCGGCACGGCGGGTGTCATGTATGTCGGCGGTATCTGCGGCGTTATCGGCGCGTTCCTCTATGAGTATTCCGTCGCGGAGATGAACTCTTTCCTCACCGTGTTTATCCCGCTCGTCTGCTGTATGGCGGGGTCACTCCTGATGGGGCTGCTCTACAGCTTTCTCACCATAACCCTTCGCGCGAATCAGAACGTCACCGGACTTGCCCTCACGACCTTCGGCGTGGGCTTCGGCAACTTCTTCGGCGGCTCGCTGAGCAAGCTCTCCGGGCTCGACGTCCCCTCCGTGGTGCTTTCAAAGACCAGTATCGCTTTCCGCCGCGCACTGCCCTTTGCAGACAAGCTCGGCTGGTTCGGCAAGATTTTCCTTAGCTACAGCTTTCTTGCGTATGTCGCGATCCTCGTGTGCCTCTTGGCCTCGTGGTTCCTCAACCGCACCCGCCGTGGGCTTCAGCTCCGTGCCGTGGGCGAAAATCCCGCCACCGCCGACGCCGCCGGTATAGACGTCATCAAATATAAATACAAGGCTATCTGCATCGGCTCTCTTATTGCCGGGCTGGGCGGACTGTACTACGTCATGGACTACGCAAGCGGCGTCTGGTCAAACGACGCGTTCGGCGACCGCGGCTGGCTTGCTATCGCGCTGGTCATTTTCACCGTCTGGAAGCCCAAGCTCAGCGTTCTGGCCTCGATACTCTTCGGCGGGCTTTTTATCCTCAATGCCTACATCCCCACCGGCGAGTCCACCGCAATGAAGGAGCTGTACAAGATGCTCCCCTACATCGTCACCATCGTCGTTCTCGTCATCTCCTCCATGCGCGACAGCCGCGAAAATCAGCCCCCCGCCGCGCTGGGTCTGCCCTATTTCCGTGAGGAGCGGTGAGCGCCGCACCTCATAATGCTTCAAGCCGTCTGTCGGGATATATCCGGCAGACGGCTTTGTCGTAAAAGCGCGTAACAGGCACTTGATTGGCGTATTGCATACTGTTATAATAAGGGAAACGACTCCGGTAATATATCTATTATGGGGTGATTGGAATGAGTACATTCTGGTGGGTAGTAGTGATAACGGCCGTGGCGGGCGTGCTGGGCACGGGCTTCGGTGGCCTGATCGGCGCGATTTTACGACGTGATTCGACAAAAGTCGTCAGTCTTCTCCTTGCCTTTGCCGGCGGGGTGATGCTGTCGGTCGTGTGCTTTGACCTTATCCCCGGGGCGTTCCGTCCGGAGGGTGCCAGCGCGGACATGCCGGTCATGCTGGTCATAGCCGGTGTACTGCTGGGGTATCTGGTGATCTATCTCCTCAATGCCTTTATCGACAGCCACACCAATCCCGAGGTACAGCACATCGACTCCGACCATCCCCAGACGGCGGACGACCTTGACGAGCTCATCCACGCCGACCACTATAACGTCCACGCCCGCAGTAAGAGCGCCTCTCAGCGCGAGCTGTTCATCGCCGGCATCGTCATGGCCTGCGCCATCGCCCTGCACAATATGCCCGAGGGCATGGTCATCGGCGCGAGCTACGCCGCAGACGGCGGGGATATTACGGGCGGCTCCGGCTTCATTATCGCCATCGTTATCGGCCTGCACAACATTCCCGAGGGTATGTCGGTCTCCGTCCCGCTCATCTCCGGCGGTATGAGCCGCCGGAAGGCCGTCGCCATCACCGCGCTCTCCGGCGCGCCCACCATTATCGGCGCGATGCTGGGCTATTCTCTGGGACTCATCAGCCCCGTATGGCTGACGCTTGCGTTGAGCTTCGCGGGCGGCGCGATGCTGTATGTAGTGTTCGGCGAGCTTCTGCCCGAATCGTTCCTCATGTGGAAATCAAAGGCTCCCGGCACCAGTGCCCTTATCGGCACCCTTGTCGGTGTGCTGCTGGTTTACGTCTGAGTACCGAAAAAACGAATATATAAAAAGCATACAGGCCTCCGTTCGTCGGGTGGTCTGTATGCTTTTTGCTTATCCTGTCACAGGGGTGTGGGCAGGTATATTCCGTTGATCTGAAGATCAGTTCAGGAAGTCGCGGAGCTTCTTGGAGCGGCTGGGATGACGGAGCTTACGCAGTGCCTTTGCCTCGATCTGGCGGATGCGCTCACGGGTGACGTTGAACTCCTTGCCGACCTCCTCAAGTGTGCGGGTGCGGCCGTCCACGATACCGAAGCGCAGCTCCAGAACCTTCTTTTCACGGGGGGCGAGCGTGTCCAGCACCTCCTCAAGCTGTTCGCGCAGCAGAGAAAAGCTTGCGGCCTCGGACGGCTCGGACGCGTCCTCGTCGGGGATGAAGTCGCCCAGATGGGAATCCTCCTCCTCGCCGATGGGGGTCTCAAGGCTCACCGGCTCCTGCGCGATCTTGAGTATGTCGCGCACCTTCTCCACCGGCATATCCATTTCCTTGGCTATCTCCTCGGCCGAGGGGTCGTGCCCCAGCTCCTGCAAGAGCTGACGGGAGACGCGGATGGTCTTGTTTATGGTCTCAACCATGTGGACGGGAATGCGGATGGTGCGCGCCTGGTCGGCGATGGCGCGGGTGATGGCCTGACGGATCCACCATGTGGCATAGGTGGAGAACTTGTAGCCCTTGGTGTAGTCGAACTTCTCGACCGCCTTGATCA
>CAZPLL010000017.1:0-21485 GCA_964587485.1 uncultured Oscillospiraceae bacterium
ATAACCATTATCCTTCTTTTCTCGTTTTCCCTATTGACTTTTTATAGCTGGTCTTGCCACATTGCCTCTGCATGGGGCAACCCTTTTTCCTGTAAAGCGTTTAACGCACCATAACACAGACCAATGAATTCAGGGAAAGTCCGGGGGCTTAGTGTCTGAGGCAAATACCTCTTGACGAAAGCGGGGGAAGCCTATAAAATATAATAATATACGGTAGACTGCGGTGCCGCGCCTACCGGAAAGAAAACCATTACCCCGTCAAAGGAGCGTACCCGTGGAACTGTCCGAACTGAAGCTCATCACAGCCAGCAACCTCATAAACCTTCGCACCCGCGCGGGACTCACTCAGGCGGAGCTGGGGGCAAAGCTGAACTATTCCGATAAAAACATATCCAAGTGGGAGCGCGGCGAGGCGATACCCGACGCATATGTTCTCACGCAGTTGGCGGAGCTGTATGGCGTGGGCGTTGACTATATCCTCAGCTCCCACGACGCATGGGAGGCGCCAAGCTCCGAGGAGGACGAGGAGGAGCTGCCCCGCTACAGCGCGGAGGTTATCATAGCCATCGCGGTGCTGAGCATAATGACCGCGGCGCTGACAGCGTTCGTTATCCTCTGGCTTATGGGCACGATCGAATGGAGAGTGTTCCTTGTGGGAATGGCACTTTCACTGCTTACCTTCCTTGTGCTTGACTGTGTGTTCTACAAGGCAAAGGGGCTTGAATATATCATCTCCGCGTTCATAGTTTCGTTGTTTCTTATCGCCTATTTCGTGAAGCCGGACGCACATAACTGGCAACTTTTCCTTATCTGCATACCGGCGGTGATACTTGTATTTCTGGGCTGCAATGTGCGGCCAAAACCAAAAAAATCAGCAGCAAAACGCAACAAATAAACCGTATTCTACGCCGAGTAGAGTGGCTTTCGGGCGACTCTACCCGGCGAATTTCTTCGCGTAGAGTACAAAAAAGGAGAGTAGATTGATTTTTTCGGGGGCGGTGCGATATGCTCTAACAGATGAAATTCATCGACAACCGACCACAGCGAATGAAAGGAGAAAAATCTGTGTCTGATTATATTCTGAGCTGCTGCTCGACGGCAGACCTGACAAAAGAGCATTTTGAAGCACGCGACATCAAATACGTCTGCTTCCACTTCGCGATCAACGGAGAGGAGCACATCGACGATCTCGGTGCAAGCATACCCTTCGAGAAATTCTACGACATGATATCCAAGGGCGCCGACACCCGCACCTCTCAGGTGAACATTTCCGAGTATGTGGCGTTCTTCTCAAAATTCCTTGAGGAGGGTAAGGACATAGTCCACGTCTGCCTGTCCTCCGGCATTTCCGGTACCATTAATTCCGCGCGCAACGCCGCCCTCATCGTCCGTGAGCGTTACCCCGAGCGCAAGGTGTACATCATCGACTCTCTGGGTGCCTCCTCCGGCTACGGTCTCATTATGGATACCGCGGCCGATATGCGCGACAGCGGTATGAGCGCCGCGGAGCTTGCGGAGTGGATAGAGAAAAACAGACTCAATCTCCATCACTGGTTCTTTTCGACCGACCTTTCCACCTATGTGCGCGGCGGCCGTATCTCAAAGACCGCGGCGGTTTTCGGCGGTATGCTGGAGATATGCCCTCTGCTCGATATGGATGCCGGCGGACATCTCGTCCCCCGCAACAAGATACGCACCAAGAAAAAGGTCATCCGCGAGATCGTCGCCAGAATGGAACAGCACGCCCGCGACGGCCTTGATTATAACGGCAAGTGCTATATTTCCCAGTCCGCGTGCATGGACGACGCAAAGCAGGTCGCGGCGATGGTCGAGGAGCGCTTCCCCAAGCTCAACGGCAAGGTGGAGATAAACTATGTTGGTACCACCATCGGTTCTCACACCGGTCCGGGCACCATTGCACTCTTCTTCTGGGGCGATACGAGAGAGTAAATAAAAGTCAAAAAAGCGAAAAATCCAACGCGAAGTCCGTGCTTCACGTTGGATTTTTTAGGTCAATTATTTATTTCGTTCGGAAAAAACGCTGAACGGATCGTTGCCTGTGCCCGACATGATGGTAAAGTTAAGGCTCGCGTTCACGTGCTCGGCCATTGCCTGCCGTGCCTGCTCGGGCATACGGTTGCGTATGGCGGAGACCACGGAGGTGTGGTTATATTTTATACTGGGGAGCCACGGGTTGTCGTCGTTGCCGCGTCGCCCGATGAACTCCGTCATGGACACCTGATACATGGTGAGCTTCGGGAGAAGAAGCTCGTAGCTCTGCATGATGTAGGGGTTGCCGCACAGACTGATGAGTTTTTTGTGAAAGGGCATATCCGTGTCCTTCATGCCGCGTATGTCCCGGCGGATAACGTTGTCCTTGAATGCGTCGGCAAGGGCGTCCAGCTCGCGGATAGCCTTTTCGTCCACGCAGTGAGCACACAGCGCCGCCGCCTCGCTCTCGATGGCGGTACGCACACGGTAGAGGTTTATCATGTCGTGTATGTTCAGGTCGAGCACATAGCTCCCGCTGTAGCCGTCGCGACCGACAACAAAGCCTATCTCCGTCAGCTTGGCCACTGCCTCCACCACGGGAGTTCTGGAGATGCCGAGCGAGGCCGCTATCTGATTCACGTTCAGCTTGGTGCCGGGGGCAATATTCAGACTGATTATTTCATCGTACAGGAGCTTTGCGACCAGATCGCGCAGCTTGGCGTCGGGCTCACGACTCATGTATTCCTTCAGCATATACTGATTCATAATGCACCTCCTTGTTATTCGGAGAAATTTTACACCCGAAAAGGCGCAAAGTCAACGAAAAAACCGAAAAATGCACTTTAACTGCGTCGATAGATACTCACATAAAAAGCAATAAATAATCCTTCCGTTTTGCCGGAAAGATTAGTGATATTTATATTTGACATTCATGTGAGAAATACGGTAAAATGAATCAGATTCTTGGCAAAAAATAAAAAACGGGCTTGGAGGAAGCTTAATGTACAGAGTAGTTTCCAAACGCTTCTTAAACGAAGCAAAAACAATATGTCTTTTTGAGATCGAAGCGCCTCTCATTGCCAAACACGCCATGGCCGGACAGTTCGTTATCTTCCGCCTTGACGAGCAGGGGGAGCGCGTTCCCGTATCCGTTGCAGGCTGGGATCGAGAGAAGGGAACCGTTACCGTTATGGTGCAGGCCGCCGGACGCACCACGAGAATGCTCCACACCGTGGAGGAGGGAGATGTTATCTCCGATATCGTAGGACCGCTGGGCAAGGCTACCGAGATGGAGGGACTGAAAAAGGTTTGCGTTGTCGGCGGCGGTGTCGGCTGCGCCATCGCCTATCCCATCGCCAAGGAAATGCACAAGCTGGGCATAGACGTGACCTTCATCGCGGGCTTCAGGAGCAAGGACATAGTCATCCTGCCCGAGGAGCTGAAGACCGCCTCCGACAGGCTCATCATCTGCACCGACGACGGCTCCTACGGTGTTCAGGGCTTTACCACCAAGTATCTCCAGCAGGAGATCGACGCGAACATTGCCGAGGGTAAGCCTCAGTTCGACCGTGTAATTGCCATCGGCCCCGATATCATGATGAAGTTTCTTGCCGATGTCACCCGCCCCTACGGTATAAAGACCATCATCTCGCTTGACCCCATCATGGTTGACGGCACGGGAATGTGCGGCGGTTGCCGTGTCATTGTCGGCGGCGAGACCAAGTTCGCCTGCGTTGACGGCCCGGACTTCGACGCGCACGAGGTGGATTTTGACTCCCTTATCAAGCGCGCGGCGTTTTACAAGGACGAGCAGGATGAGGCCGCAAAGCACATCTGCAACATGACAGGAGGTAAGCGCAGTGTTTGAAGAGGTAGTAAGAGTTACCGTTCCCGGCAAGAGCGGCTATGAGGAAAAGGTATATACCATAGAAGATCCCGTGGGCAGGATCCTTGAGGAGAACGACAACGACCCGCTGGCCGTCCTCTCACATATAAAGGATCTCCACACCTTCGTGACGGAGATCGCCCACGAAAAGAAGTTTCTGAAGAACCCCATGCCCGAGCAGGATCCCGTAGTGCGCGCCGGCAATTTTGACGAGGTCGCATTGGGCTACACCGCGGAGATGGCCATTTCCGAGGCAAAGCGCTGCCTGAATTGCAGAGAGCCGCATTGCCGCAAGGGCTGCCCGGTCTCCGTGCGTATTCCCGAGTTTCTCGCCAAGGTCGCAGTCGGCGATTTCGATGCCGCCTATGATATCATCACCTCCACCAACTCCCTGCCCGCCGTCTGCGGACGAGTCTGCCCCCAGGAAAAGCAGTGTGAGAGCAAGTGTGTGCGCGGCATAAAGGGTGACAGTGTGGCCATCGGGCGCATAGAACGCTTCGTTGCCGACTATCATCTTAACAAGACCGACAAGCCTCCTGTCGTGGTTCCGCCCTCTAACGGACACCGTGTGGCGGTCGTCGGCTCCGGCCCCTCCGGTCTTACCTGCGCGGGTGATCTGCGTAAGATGGGCTATGATGTCACAGTTTACGAGGCGTTTCATAAGTCCGGCGGCGTTCTGGTCTACGGTATACCGCAGTTTCGTCTCCCCAAGGAGATCGTGGCGGCCGAGGTGGACAACCTGAAGGCTATGGGCGTGAAAATCGTCAACAACGCCGTTGTCGGCAAGTCCGAGACCGTGGACGAGCTGTTCGAGGACGGCTACGAGGCCGTGTTCATCGGCTCCGGCGCGGGACTTCCGCAGTTCCTGCACATCCCCGGCGAGAATCTTCTGGGCGTTTATTCCGCGAATGAGCTTCTTACCCGCGTTAACCTCATGAAGGCTTACCGCGATGAGTACGATACCCCCATCAAGACCTTCCGCAATGTCTGCGTCGTGGGTGCCGGAAACGTCGCGATGGACGCCGCCCGTGTCGCAAAGCGTCTGGGCGCGGAGCACGTCTACGTTGCCTACCGCCGCGGCAGGGAGGAGCTTCCTGCCCGTAAGGAAGAGGTCGAGCACGCCGAGGCCGAGGGCATAGAGTTCCGCCTTCTCAACAATCCCACCCGTATTCTCGGCGACGAGAGCGGCCATGTGGTCGGCGTCGAGCTTCTTCGTCAGGAGCTGGGCGAGCCCGACGCACGCGGCAGAAGGAGCCCCGTTCCCGTGCCCGGCAGTGAATGGGTGCTTGACTGCGAGACCGTTATCATAGCCATCGGCACCAGCCCCAACCCCCTCATCCGCAACACGACCGAGGGTCTGACCTTCACCCGCAAGGGCGGCATCGAGGCCGACGAGGGCGGCAGAACCGCACGCGAGGGCGTGTTCGCCGGCGGCGACGCCGTCACCGGCTCCGCGACCGTCATCCTCGCCATGGGCGCGGGCAAGGCGGGCGCAAAGAGCATTGACGAATACATAAAGAGCAAGGAAAAGTAAACCCTTTCTCCCGCCGTTGCGACCTGCCATCAACATTTGAATACAAAAATCGTAATACCCCGGCGCAGTTTATCGCTCTGCGCCGGGGTAGTGTTCCGTTAGAAGGAGAACCACCTGTTATGCCGGTGGTCTTGATTTTAACCGTCTGACTTGATAACGAATTTATCTATCCATTCCTCCACGGCACGTTTTGCGCCGTTCAGATAATCCGTTTTCTGCTCGGTGGTCAGCTTGTCGTATCCACCGCCTATTAAATCCGCAGGATCAATGTCGGCGAGATTGATAATATCACGGCCGAACAGAGCCACGGCAAGCTGCATCGTAGCCTTATATGCTTCCTCTCCCTGCTCCGCGATCGCCTCTGCCTCCATCTTGGCAAGCTCCGATTTCATGTCCTTGTAGCCTTTTGCCTCGTAGTCAACACCGCAGGCGGCTAACGATATTATCACAACAACAACCAGAAAAAGCGCAACAAATCTGTTTTTCATCTTCTCTATCTCCCTTTAATTGTTTTGAAAATCAACCGATAACGGACAGCAGAGTTTTCTCGATACGCGCGGTCACCTCGATGTAATACGAAAGCTCTGCGGTGCTGAGCTCGCCGGTGTCTATCTCATCCAGCTCCGCAAGCATTTTTGTGTACTTGTCCATAAATTCCAGAGATTTCATCAGCAGAGACATATCGCCGGGGTTCTTCGCGAGTGCCGACATGAGCTCCGCATAATCGTTGAAGAACTCCTCATAGCTGTCCATCATTGCCTTGAACTCCGGGCGTATCTCATCGGACACGGCCGCGTCCGATGTCTCCTCGGCGGGAGCTTCGGTGACCTCCGGCGTTGCGATAGGGTCCGGCGTCTCCGTCGGCACCGGCTCGGCTGCCTCCTGCACAGGTGCCTGAGTCTCTGCGGGCACTGCCTCCGGCTGAGCTGCTGTCGGGGCGGGCTCCTCGGCGGGAGCTTCGGACTTCGCCGGCGCCCCGCAGGCGCAGAGCATCAGGATAATTACTGCTGTCAGCAGCAGGGATAGTGTACGTTTCATGTTTTGTTCCTCCTGTTTTAATTTTTTGTGATAGAAACCGCGCCCTTCCGAAATCTTGACCGGCCTTACGATACCGGCTTATTCCAACTGCGCGATCATTTCCTCAAGCCGACACAACTGCTCCTCCAGTACATCGCGTTCGTGCTTGAGCACTTCTTTTTGTGCCAAAAGCTTTTTCCTCAACTCCTCATCCGACAGACTCCGCAGAGCTGCGATCTCCTTCACGGGAAAGCCGAACATCTGAAGCTGACGGATCTGCGCTATTTCCGTCTGCGCTTGCGTGTCGTACAGCAGATATCCGCGCGCGTTGCGTCCGCTCGATTTCACAAGGCCGTGCTTCTCATAGCCCTGAATCGTCCTTCGGGAAATCCCGAGCGCATCACACAGCTCGTGAAGTGTCATGACTCTGTCCGCCATGCAAATATTACTCCGCTCTCTCAATACTGTTTCTTCTCCTCTCATCCTGAAACTGCACGCCGCGTGCAGTCAACAGTTTTTTTAGGAAAAGCGGCAGTCTCTATCTTGAAAGCGCTTGTAATTTTTGCGAGGTATGTGAACGCATTTTTGCATAATAAAAAGCTCCGGAAGTCTTTCAAACTACCGAAGCTTTTTATCTTGTGTTTTTTGTGCGGGGCTATGCCTTCCTGACGAAAGCGGAGATAGCCATTTCCGTGCCGTTTCTGATACGCGTGAAATTTTCCCTGTGCTTCCAGATTATGACGAGCGACGCGATGACCAGCGGGATGATTGCGATCAGGCCGAAGCGGAATATGCCCGTGTACACCGGTACGGCAATGACAGTGGTCATTGTGGCAAAAACTATGTAATCCGTTACCAGCGTTATCACGACGACGGCAAGCAACAGCGCCAGAGCAAATTTCCAGTCCAGCGCCAGCGTCATGCCGAGATATGAGGCGAAGCCCTTACCGCCGCGAAATCTGAGATAAAACGGGAAAATATGCCCCAGAACACAGGCCGCTCCGGCTACTTCCTCAGCGTAGATAAGGCCGGGGAAAACAATGCGCGCAAGCGACACTGCCAGCACAGCCTTGCCCATATCATATATGCACACCAGAACGCCCCAACGAAAGCCGAGCAGCATAACGGAGTTACAGGTGCCGAGATTGCCCGAGCCGTTCGAACGCATATCAACGCCCTTGAGCCTGGCGATGACCCACGATGGATTTGTACAGCCGATAAAATACGCGACCGCGGCCGTTATGATGTAAAAGAAAATGTTCACGGCAATATCGCCTCCTTTGTGCGTATTGTATACCTTGAGGAGCAAAATGTCGATTGACAATATTACAAAAATTTTAAGTATGATTTTGTCGTCTGTGTAAAAAAGTCATATATTTGTTCCGCGCCAAATGTTCATTTGACATTACCGTGTTTCTTATAGTAAAATACGAAAGATAAAGTATGTTTTCCCTATGAGAGGAGGAACTCACATGAGTTATGAGCTTATCATGCGTCAGGATCCGGAGGTTTACGCCTCCATGGAGAGAGAGCTTCAACGTCAGCGTGACCATCTGGAGGTCATCGCGTCCGAGAATTTTGTCTCCTCGGCCGTTATGGAGGCAATGGGCAGTCACCTGACCAATAAATATGCCGAGGGCTACCCCGGCGCGCGCTACTACGGCGGCTGTGAGTATGTCGATGAGGTCGAGACGCTGGCAATCGAGCGGGCGAAGAAGCTCTTCGGCGCGGAGCACGCCAATGTACAGCCCCACTCAGGTTCACAGGCGAACATGGCGGTGTATCTCGCCGTGCTTAAGCCGGGTGATACCATAATGGGCATGGACCTCAGTCACGGCGGCCACCTTACCCACGGCTCGAAGGCGTCCATCTCCGGCAAATACTTCAATGCGACCTTCTACGGTGTGGAGCCTGAGACCGAGGTCATCAATTACGATAAGGTGCTTGAGGCGGCGGAGCTCAACAGGCCTAAGCTCATCATCGCCGGGGCGAGCGCATATCCGCGCTTCATTGACTTCAAGCGTATGCGTGAGATCGCGGACTCTGTGGGTGCGTATCTCATGGTGGATATGGCACATATCGCGGGACTCGTCGCGGCAGGTGTACACCCCAGTCCCGTCCCCTATGCCGATTTCGTCACCACCACCACGCACAAGACTCTGCGCGGCCCTCGCGGCGCGCTGATCCTCTGCAAGGATGAGCACGCGAAAAAGCTCAACAGCGCAGTCTTCCCCGGCACTCAGGGCGGCCCGCTCATGCATATCATCGCCGCCAAGGCCGTGGCGTTCGGTGAGGCGCTCAAACCCGAGTTCAGGGACTATCAACAGCAGGTCGTCAAAAATGCCGCGGCGCTTGCGGACGAGCTTACGGCGCACGGCATACGCCTTGTCTCCGGCGGCACGGACAACCATCTCATGCTCGCCGATGTGATGAGCAGGGGTAAGACCGGAGCCGAGATGCAGGAGCTTCTGGACAGCGCCAACATCACCGCTAACAAGAATGCCATCCCTTTCGACACCCAGCCGGTAAAGCTTACCTCCGGCGTCCGCTTCGGTACGCCCGCCGTCACCACGCGCGGCCTGAAGGAGACTGAGATGCACACCCTCGGCTCTATGATTGCCAAGCTCGTCGAGAACGGCGAGGACGCCGTCTGCGAGGTCAGGGAACAGACTCTCGAGCTGTGCCGCCGTTTCCCGCTTTACCCCGAGCTGTGACATCACCGGACACACGGAATATCGGCATTAAATAACGAACAAAAAGCTCCTTTGGACGAAACCGGAGGAGCTTTTTTCAGTTGAAGCTGTCCGCACCCGCGCGGAAAAGCCTGTCAATTTTTTCTTTCAGCGCGGAATTTTGCGGAGAGGCAAGCTCTGGGTCGTCGGCAAGGACACGCTGAGCCTCCTCCTGCGCACGGCGAAGAACATTTACATCCGCGCCGAGATCCGCGACGTGCATCTCCGGCAGTCCGTGCTGACGTGAGCCGAAGAAGTCGCCCGGCCCCCGCAGTCTCAGATCCTCCTCGGATATGCGAAAGCCGTCGTTGGTCTTTGTCATGACATCGAGCCTTGCGCGCGTCTCGTCGCTGTCGGAGTCCGAGACCAGTATGCACCAGCTTTTATGCTGTCCGCGTCCCACGCGCCCGCGAAGCTGATGAAGCTGACTGAGACCGAAGCGCTCCGCGTTTTCCACTATCATCAACGCGGCATTGGGCACATCCACGCCGACCTCGATAACCGTGGTGGATACGAGTATATCCGCCTCGCCCGTGGCAAACTGCGCCATCACGCGCTCCTTTTCCCGCGCCTTCATTCGGCCGTGGACGCACGCCACGCGAAGCTCGGGAAACTCCTGCCGAAGCTCCTGCGCGTGTTCCTCAGCGGATTTGAGCGGTGTGAGGAGAGCGTCGCTCTCCTCTACCATGGGACACACGACAAACACCTGCCGACCCTCGCCGACGAGCCTGCGGATAAAGCCGTTGAGCCGGGCACGGTAGCTCTCGTCCACGGTGAAGGTGTCAACTCTCTGTCTGCCGGGGGGCAACTCGTCAATGATCGATACGTCCAGATCGCCGTATATCATCAGCGCGAGCGTGCGCGGGATGGGCGTTGCCGACATGACAAGGACGTGGGGATTCGTGCCCTTGCCGATGAACGCGGAACGCTGAGCCACGCCGAAGCGATGCTGTTCGTCCGTGATGACAAGGGCGAGGCGTGCATACTCGACATCTGCGCTCAAAAGCGCGTGCGTGCCGACGACAAGGTCAATCTCACCGCTTTTCAGCGCGGCCTTAAGCTCCCGCTTTTCCTTCGCTCCCGTAGAGCCGGTGAGCTTTTCAACGCGAATCCCGAACGGCGCAAGCAGGGAACGGAACGTTAAAAGATGCTGTTCCGCAAGGATCTCGGTCGGGGCCATGAACGCGCCCGTGTAGCCGTTTTTCCAAACCTGCCACAGGAGCGCCGCGGCGACGAGCGTCTTGCCGCTGCCGACATCGCCCTGCACGAGTCGGTTCATCACCGCGCCGGAGGCCATATCCGCCAGCGCCTCGCCGATCGCCCTGCGCTGCGCGCCGGTAGGAGAGAAAGGGAGCGCGGAGAAAAACTCCTCCGTGTCACAGGCGTGAAGCTTTATACCCTCACTGCGCGCGCGTTCTCCGCGCATACTGCCGAGCGCACACGCAAGTACAAACAGCTCCTCGAAAATGAGCCGCCTGCGTGCAAGCTCCAGCGCGCCGAAGTCCGTGGGAAAGTGTATATTCTCATACGCATATCCCACGTCGGCAAGACCGCAACGTCTGCGAACCTCCTCCGGCAGGGCGTCCGGCAGCTCGCCGCCGCAGATGTCGAGGCTCAGACGCACGGCCTGACTGATCGTGCGCTGGTTGAGTCCCGCGGAGAGCCTGTATACGGGAACTATCCTGCCTGTCGCGCCATGCCCGGAGTCCTCCCGTTCAAACACGGGATTCGTCATGCTTCGACGGCGGCCGTTTACCTCGACCCTGCCGTAGAAAACATAGCTCTCGCCGCGCACAAGACTGTCCTTCAGATAGCTCTGGTTGAAGTAGCTTATGTCCACACTGCCGCTGTCGTCGACCGCGCGGAACCTCACTATGTCAAGACCGCGGCGTATGTGCGTCAGTCTCGGCGTGTCGGCAACAAGGGCGCGTATGCACACGCTCTCGCCGTTTTCGGTCAGCGCTATGGGCTTGAAAACGCTTCTGTCCTCATAGCGGCGGGGGAAAAAGGAAATAAGGTCACAAAGAGAAAAGACGCCGAGCCTGTTGAGCGAAAGCGCCTTTTTCTCACCTATGCCTTTTAAGTAGCGTACATCGGTATTAAGGTCGGCCATGTCATTCGGAGAACTTCAGCGTGTAGCTGTCACTGGTGAGAGTGAACTGTTCGATGAGTCCGCTGGTGCATACCACGCGGTCATCGGTGGTCACAAGTATCATCTCAAACCCGCCGTAGGTGCGCCAGTAGTTGAGCGCCGCCGTCTCACCCATGATATACAGCGCGGTAGAGAGGCAGTCGGCCAGAATACCGTCCTCGCAGATTATCGTGACGGAGGAGAGAACGCCGCTCACGGGATAACCTGTGGTGGGCTTGAGAATGTGATGATAGGTTTTGCCGTCGGTCTTGTTGACAAAGCTGCGCTGATACGCGCCGCTGGAAACGATGGCGGTCTCACCCACGCTCACGACACCGAAATAGGTGGTCGGGTTGTTGGGGTCGGTTATGGCGACAGACCAGTTACTGCCGTTGGGCTTGCGGCCGAGAGTCTGCACATTTCCGTTCATGGATACGACGCCGCTGGTCACTCCGGCCTGGCGCATGGCCTCGACCGCGTTGGCGGCGGCACAGCCCCTTGCCGCGGCGGCAAAGGTGATCTCTCCATATTCGGGCATTGTCACGGAGTATGAGCCGGAGCTTGGGAAGGGCGTAAGCACAAGCTGGTCAAAGCACAGACGCTCAAGATCGCTCGCGATCTCCTCATCCGTGGGGACATAGTAGTTCGAGTCCGCAAAGCCCCAGCGCTTTACGAGCGGGTATATCGTCAGGTCAAGTGCGCCCTTACTGCGGGTATAGACGGTCTGCGCTGTGGATATCATGTCGGCTATCTGGCCGGATACCACGGTACTTTGCCCGTCGGCGTGGTTCATCTTGTAAACTATGCCGGTCTCGTTGTCGGGGTCAAGCGCGGCGTCGATGGAGAGAACTATGCTCTCCGCGGCGCGCAGTCCCTTCTGCCCGTTATTGCCGTAGGCGACGAGACTTATACTTGTATCCATGGCGAACACGGTGGATGAGTTCTCCACTGTCTCGCCGCAGCCGGCAAGAGGCAACACCATCGCCAGACAGAGTATGATCGAAATGAGCTTACAGCTCGTCTTTGTGTGCTTCATAGAATTCCCGGTAGTCCTTTAACATATATTTGAGAAGCTTGGGGGTGTCGAGCTGATAGGGACAGCGCTCGGCGCACAGCCCACAGCCGGCGCACTCGTCTATCTTTGCCATCTTTGCCTGCCATTCGGGGGTAAAATACTGCTGCCACGGAGAGCGTCTGAGCAGCATATTCATGCGCGCGCAGTTGAATATCTCGATCCCCGCGGTGCAGGGCATACAGTAGCCACAGCTACGGCAGAATGAACCTGCCAGCTCCTGCCGCTCCTTTTTTACAAAGGCGCTCAGCTCGTCGTCCATGTGCGGATCCTCCGCGGCGACGTCCAGCCATTGACGGAGCTCCTCGGGCTTCTGAATACCCCAGATGGGGACAACGTTTTCGTACTCATTCATAAAGGCATGGCACGCGCGGACGTTTGTGAGCATACCGCCGGCAAGCCCCTTCATCGCTATATAGCCCATATCGGCCTCGCGGCACTTGTCGGCAAGGGCGAGGTCGCGCTCTGAGGAAATGTAGCTGAAGGGAAACTGCAATGTCTCGAAATAGCCGGAGGCGATACACTCCTCGGCTATGTTCACGCGGTGGGAGGTCACGCCGATGTGACGTATCCAGCCGCGCTCCTTTGCCTCCAGCGCACCGGCATACGCACCCGCGGGATCGTTGGGGTCGGGAAGCTCCTCGACCTGGTGGAGCTGGAAAAGGTCGATATAGTCGGTTTTCAGCGTTTTCAGGCTGTTCTCGATATGCGCGAGCACGCCGTCCTTCGTGCGTGCGGCGCTTTTGGTCGAGATGACTATATCACCGCGAACGTCGGACAGCGCCAGGCCGAGCTTCTTTTCGCTGTCGGTATAGGCGTTGGCGGTGTCAAAGAAACGGATGCCGCCGTCATACGCATCCTGTAAAAGCTTCACGGCCTGTTCCTCGCTGCACCTCTGAAGAGGCAGACAGCCCATGCCGGGCTTTGTGACCGTGAGCCCGCTTCGCCCGAGACGGATAGTTTTCATGCTCGACCCTCCACAAAATTTTTTTCGTGCCGCAAAAAAGTGTTTACTTTGCGGCCACCGTTTGATATAATAACCGATGTTGTATACGCCTGTAGCTCAGTTGGATAGAGTGCCAGACTCCGACTCTGGAGGTCGTGGGTTCGAATCCCGTCAGGCGTACCACGTCGCTGCGGACGGAATATCGTTCGTAGCGACTTTTTATATTTATTTATCATCTTCTCCGGCTTCGCCTCCGGGGTATATCTGTCCGTTCATGACCGTGACGAAGGCTCCCCGCGTAGGAGTGGCTTTTTTCACAATGATTTTACACCAATGCGCCCTGTGTTGTCAATTAAATGAATGTTAAAGCCTGCGCGGTAGGCTCGTATTCCAAAATGCTGCGCATAAACGTTTTGCACAAGTGGCATTTGTTGAAATTAACCAGCGAAAAAACCGCGATTTCATATAGCATTTTAGCGTATTGCAGTGAAAAAGGGAAAGATTTGCGACACATTATTGGAAGTGTACAGACAAAAGCAGTGAAAGCTTGACAGAATAATATCACTCATTGTGCAAAATAACAACAATTGCAAAAGCGGACACGGATATTTCGTGTATTTGCATGAAGTTAGCTAAAATGCTGTAAAGAGTCGCAATTCGGACTTGCAAAAAATAAAGATTTCGGTTAAAATGCATAAAGCAAGGACACATTGTACAATCTGAATCAAAGGAGTATTTGCCATGGGAGTATTTAACTGGCTCGTACCCGCTCTGGCAGTAGCGGCACTTTTGTTTGCATTTTATAAGGCTAAGTTTGTTTCCAAACAGGCGCCCGGCAATGACAGGATGCAGGAGATAGCATCGGCCATCGCAGAGGGCGCCAAAGCATTCCTCTTCGCGGAGTACAAAATCTTGGTCATATTTATCATTGTTCTGTTCGCGCTTATCTCTCTGTTTATCAATGTCGCGACGGCTGTCTGCTTCGTTCTTGGCGCGCTGTTCTCCATCCTCGCCGGATACTTCGGCATGATCGTTGCGACCAAAGCCAACGTCCGCACCGCAAACGCGGCTCTGACGAGCGGCATGAACAAGGCGCTTTCCGTCGCGTTCTCCGGCGGCTCCGTAATGGGTATGTGCGTCGTCGGTCTGGGGCTTCTCGGCTGTGGACTTATCTACATAGTGACCAAGGATTATAACATTCTCTTCGGTTTCTCTCTCGGTGCTTCCTCCATCGCGCTCTTTGCCCGTGTGGGCGGCGGCATCTATACCAAGGCGGCCGACGTCGGCGCAGACCTCGTCGGTAAGGTCGAGGCCGGTATCCCCGAGGACGACCCCCGTAACCCCGCCGTTATCGCGGATAACGTCGGTGATAACGTCGGTGACGTTGCCGGCATGGGCGCTGACCTTTTCGAGTCCTACGTCGGTGCGCTCGTCTCCGCGCTCACCCTCGGCGTCTCCGCTAAGGGTCTCTTTGAGGGCGCCGGCGCAATGTACCCGCTGGTCGTTGCGGCGTTCGGTATTCTCGCCTCCATAATCGCGACCTTCTTTGTCAAGGGCAAGGATGACTCCGACCCCCACAAGGCGCTCAAGATGGGCTCCTATGTCTCCGCGGCGCTCGTGGCTGTCGCCTCCGTCGTGCTGAGCTTTGTATTCTTCGGCGGCGTCTACTGCGCTCTGGCCATCATCGCCGGTATCGTCGTCGGCCTTGTCATCGGTTTCATAACCGAGGTCTACACCTCTTCCGATTACCGTTCCGTCAGACGCATTGCCGAGGAGTCCGAGACCGGCTCCGCCACCACCATCATCAGCGGTGTCGCCGTCGGCATGAAGAGCACCTGGATCCCCATCGTGCTTATCTGCGTCGGAATCTACATCTCCTATTCCATGACCGGCGACCTCTACGGCATCGCTCTCGCGGCCGTCGGTATGCTCTCCACCACCGGTATAACCGTTGCGGTCGACGCGTACGGCCCCATCGCCGACAACTCCGGCGGTATTGCCGAGATGAGCGGCCTCGACCCCAAGGTGCGTGAGATCACCGACAAGCTTGACTCCGTCGGTAACACCACCGCCGCCATGGGCAAGGGCTTCGCCATCGGCTCGGCGGCACTCACCGCGCTCGCACTCTTCGTTTCCTATGCGGAAGAGGTCGGCCTCAATGCCGTAGGCATAAACCTTCTCCAGCCCAACGTGGTCATCGGACTTCTCATCGGCGGTATGCTGCCCTTTGCGTTCTCCGCGATCACCATGGACTCCGTGTCCAAGGCGGCCTACAGCATGATCGGCGAGGTACGCCGTCAGTTCCGTGAGATCCCCGGCATACTTGAGGGCGAGGGCAAGCCCGAATACGGCACCTGCGTTGCGATCTCCACCAAGGCCGCTCTCCGCGAGATGGTAGTTCCCGGCATCATGGCTGTTGTCGTACCCCTGCTGGTGGGCATCGTTCTCGGCCCCGAGGCTCTCGGTGGTCTGCTTGCCGGCGCGCTCGTGACCGGTGTTCTGCTGGCAATATATATGTCCAACTCCGGCGGCGCGTGGGATAACGCGAAGAAGTACATCGAGGAAGGCCATAACGGCGGCAGAGGCAGTGCCGCGCACAAGGCGGCCGTTGTCGGCGATACCGTCGGCGACCCGTTCAAGGACACCTCCGGTCCCTCCATCAACATCCTCATCAAGCTTATGACCGTCGTTTCGCTGGTCTTTGCGCCCGTGTTCGTCGCCATCGGCGGACTGCTGTAATAACATATCGAAAAGACATAAATGCGGGTGGCTCGAGCCATCCGCATTTTATGTTGAAAATGCATCCGGTCGGGATTATAATAGGAAAAGAATAAGAGGGCGATGATATGATAGAAAATTATACCGACTATGCCGTGGAAAAAAGCTGTGAGCTCCTTGCCATCGACAGCCCCAGCGGATTTACCGACCGCGCGGCCGAATGGGTTAGGAACGCCTTCGGCGAGCTGGGCTTTGACGCGCGTCTCACCGTAAAGGGCGGCGTTCTGGTCGATCTCGGCGGAAGAAATACCGACGATGCGCTTCTGCTGGAGGCGCACACGGACACGCTGGGCGGCATGGTGGCGGAGATAAAGCCAAACGGCAGGCTTCGTCTCACCGCGCTCGGCGGAATGAGAGCCGAAAACGGCGAAACCGAGAACATCCGCGTCTATACGCGCGGCGGGAAAATGTACGAGGGCACACTACAGCTATGTAACGCCTCCGTCCATGTCAACGGTGAGTTTGCCGACACGAAGCGAAGCTTTGACACTACCGAGGTGCTTCTGGATGAGGATGCAAAGTCCGAGGAGGATGTGCGCGCGCTGGGCATCGAGGTGGGAGACATCGTCTGCTTTGAAGCGAGGACGAGAGTTACCTCCTCCGGCTACATAAAAAGCCGCTTCCTTGACGACAAGCTGTCCGTCGGCATACTTCTGGGGCTTGCAAAGTACATCCGGGACGGCGGCCATACCCCCGCGCGCCGGGTATATGTACACGTCACTGTGTATGAGGAGGTTGGGCACGGCGGCTCCGCGTCCGTTCCCGAGGGCGTGACCGAGGCGATAAGCGTGGACATGGGCTGTGTCGGTGACGGACTTCGGTGCACCGAGCGGCAGGTCTCCATCTGCGCCAAGGACTCCGGCGGTCCCTACAGCTATGATGTGGTCGGCAGACTTATCGACGCGGCGAAGCGTGAGGGCGCGGATTACGCCGTGGATGTTTACCCCCACTACGGTTCCGATGTGGAGGCTACCCTTCGCTCGGGCGCGGACGTGCGCCATGGGCTTATCGGCTCCGGCGTGTATGCGAGCCACGGCTACGAGCGCAGTCACAAAGACGGCGTGAAGAATACGCTCAAGCTGCTCAAGGGCTATCTTGAGATCTGATACCGGCTTTATCGGGTACTTCGATTTTTTCGGCGTACCCGATATTTTTTTGTGGAATTGAGCAACGCGATGTGATATAATAATTCAGGTTTTTCGGAGACGCATAAAGAGACAGAGGGAGAGATAGATATGAAATGTCCGTTCTGCGGATATACCGAGAGCAAGGTCATTGACTCCAGACCCGCCGAGGAGGGCGCGACGATCCGCCGCCGCAGGGAGTGCCTTGCCTGCCAGAAGCGTTTTACTACATATGAGATAATCGAGCGCCTGCCCCTCGTCGTCGTCAAGCGCGACGGCAGTCGCCAGTCCTTTGACAAGGTGAAGCTGATAAACGGCATGGTGCGCGCCTGCGAGAAACGCCCCGTTACGCTCTCTCAGCTTGAAAAGATAGCCGATGATATCGAGCAGGATCTTCAGAGCAGTCTCGAACGCGAGATATCTACCGTCGATATCGGCGAGATGGTCATGAGCCGCCTGAAGGATGTGGACGAGGTGGCATATGTCCGCTTCGCGTCCGTATACCGCAGCTTCAAGGATATCAACACCTTTATGGATGAGCTTTCAAAGCTTCTTACCGACAAAAACTCCTGACACTACAGCAGGCTTCTGAGCGACAGATGCTCGATATCGTTCACGCTCTCAAGGTGATAAACAAGCTTCGCGTAGGCCGGGACGAGCGCGTCCGTCTCGCCGCTCAGGAGCGTGTCATACAGCTCATAGAATGAGTCGGATATGGCATCTATCTCCGAGTGACGGATGAAGATATGCGTGTAGCCGTCCGCGCCGAGCCAGATTTCGAGAGCGTCGAGCAGCGCTTTTTCGGCAATATCCGCGTTGCCCAGCTCTGCCGCCCTTTGGGACAGCTCAAGCTTCGCCTCTATCCTCCCGGTCAGACTGTCCATATACCGCAGATTCACCCACGCGCCGAGTATGAGCAGGACGAGAATTATGATCGCCGCGTATTCGCGCTTCACGGACGACCCTCCTTTGCACAGAAATAGACCTCGCCGGCGGGGGTTACGGTCATGAGAAACACCTGCGCCGGGGAGCTTACACCACGCCGCGTCAGTTCGGAATCGAGCCATTTTCTGTCGCGTCCGACGAGGGCGAGATTTTCACCGATAACGCGGCCGTCGTTGATGATTATGTCGGGGTAGCCGCCATCCGGGATACTGATACCGAGATATTTTGCCGCCGCGGGGGCCTCCCCGGGGTATGGCAGTATGCTGAGCCGTCCGTCGGTCTCGAGAATGGCGTACTCAATGGTGCTTATATCTGTGTTGCCGTTACTTCGCAGTGCCTCGTACAGCTCGTCGAGCGTGAGTCGGTTTCGGTGCATCTCCCGCTGATTTATCACGCCGTGGTCAATTATGGTGCTGGGCTTCCCGTACAGGATAGAGCGCAGACGTGCGCTTTTCATCGCGGCACCGGACATCAGCACCTCACAGCAGAAAAGAACGACTATCGAAATAAGTCCGTTTATCATCGGAATACCGATATCCTGAAGCGGTATTGCCGCCACATCCGCCGCCGAAGCCGCAACGATGAATTCCGACAGCTCCATCTCGCCGAGCTGGCGCTTTCCCAACAGCCGCATGGTGAGCAGTAGTGAGGCATATATTAACAGAGTTCTCGCGATAACTATTGCCATGGTTTCACCTCCGGGTAATCTGACAAAAGCGGAGAACACGCGGTACGACCGCTTTCCGTCAGGTTTATTCTGCCCGCAATGACGAAAGCAAATACCGCGCCCGATAACAAAAGTACGCGCCTGCCGACAGACGGCAAGGAGATTTTATGAAAACAGTTATTACATCCCGTGACGAGGCTGTAAAAAAGGCCGCCGAACAGATAAAAAATATTATTGAGCGCAGGAGCGACGCCGTGATAGCCGTTTCCGCCGAGCCCGATGTACTGCCGCTTTGTGATGAGCTGGCGGCGATGTACGGGCGCGGGGAGATAAGCTTTGAGAAGGCGCGCTTTTTCTCTATGTGCGAGCTTGAGGGGAGCGGCCTCTTCCGCGAACGGCTGAAAAGCAGACTTCTCGACCTGACCGACGCCGCGGAGGAAAACTGTTTTTTCCTCTCGGAGGACAGTATCGACGACATCGAGAGCCGTATTGAGGCGCTCGGGGGGCTTGATCTGGCCGTGCTCGGGATAGGCGGCAACGGCAGAATAGGCTTTAATGAGCCTGCCACGCCCTTTAACAGCCGCACCCATCTACAGCTTCTTGCCCCCGCTACGCGCCGCGAGCTTGCCGCGGAGCTCGGCGACGGAGAGCGCGTGCCCGAAAAGGGCGTCACGATGGGTATAAGGACCATCACCCGCGCAAGAGATATAGTGCTTGTTGCTTTCGGCGGCGAGCGCGCCGACCCTGTTTTCAAAATGCTGTACGGGCGTGACGACAGCGTTGTGCCCGCGGCCTTTTTGCAGATACCTTTGAACGTTGCCGTCTATCTTGACGATGAGGCGGCGAAGAAGCTTTGACACCGGTAAGGAGGTAAATAATGGGTAAATATTTCGGAACGGACGGCTTCCGGGGAGAAGCCAATGTCGATCTGACAGTCGACCACGCCTTCAAAATAGGGCGCTATCTCGGCCGTTACTACGGAAAGGATCGCAAGGCGCGGGTGGTCATCGGCAAGGATACCCGCCGCTCCAGCTATATGTACGAGTCGGCACTGTGCGCCGGGCTCACCGCATCGGGCGCGGACGCGTATCTTCTCCATGTTACCAGCACTCCCAGCGTCTCCTACGTCGCCCGTGCGGATGACTTTGACTGCGGCATCATGATCTCGGCGAGCCACAATCCCTTCCACGACAACGGCATAAAGCTAATCAACGGCGAGGGCGAGAAAATGCCCGAGGAGGTGCTTGACGGCATCGAGGCGTATCTTGACAGCAACGACAGCCTCCCCTACGCGTCGGGCGAGAATATCGGCCGCACCGTGGACTATGCCGCCGGGCGCAACCGCTATATCGGCTATCTCATCTCTCTGGCCACCCGCTCCTACAAGGGGCGCCGTGTGGGACTTGACTGCGCCAACGGCAGTACGTGGATGATGGCAAAGAGCGTGTTTGACGCGCTGGGCGCGGACACCTTTGTCATAAATAACCGTCCCGACGGTTTGAATATCAATGTCGATTGCGGCTCAACGCATATCTCGTATCTCCAGAAGTTTGTGAAGGACAACGGCCTTGACGTGGGCTTTGCCTTTGACGGGGACGCCGACCGTTGCATTGCCGTGGATGAAAAGGGCAATGTGATAAACGGCGACCACATCATGTACGTCTGCGCAAAGTATATGCAGGATAAGGGAACCCTCGGCGACTCCAAGGTAGTCACCACCGTTATGTCCAATATGGGGCTCTATAAGGCTCTCGACAAGCTGGGCATAGGCTACGAAAAGACCGCGGTCGGGGACAAATACGTTGCCGAGAATATGCGGCGGAACGGCCATCTGATCGGTGGCGAGCAGTCGGGACACATCATCTTCGGACGCCTTGCCAATACCGGCGACGGACTTTTGACCGCCATCAAGGTCATGGAGGCCATGACCGAGACGAAGCTTCCTCTTTCTGAACTCGCCTCCGGAATGAAAATGTACCCCCAGACACTGAAAAACGTTGTCGTCACCGACAAGGACGAGACCATGAACTGCGAGAGCGTCATCGCGGCGGTCAAAAAAGCGGAGGAGAGCCTCGGTAACGAGGGGCGCGTTCTCCTTCGCAAGAGCGGGACGGAGCCTCTGCTTCGCGTGATGGTCGAGGCGACGGCGCAGGAGCTCTGCGATGAAAAGGCGGATGAAATAATCGAGGCCATGCGTCAGGCCGGAAAGCTTATACGGGTGAAGTAAATGACTGAAATAAACGAACTTTTTGACCTGACAAAGACCATAGCGGCAGAGCTTTTCGAGGGTAAAACATACCCGTGGGAGGTCCTTGACGAGATTAAGCCCTTCATACTCAGGCTGGGCGAGACGCTCGACCCGGAGGAATATGACCACCCGGCGGAGGGCGTGTGGGTCGCGAAGGACGCCACCGTCTTCCCCAGCGCCTACCTTGGCGCACCCTGCATAATCGACCACGGAGCCGAGGTGCGCCACTGCGCCTTTATCCGCGGCAGTGCCATCGTCGGTAAAAACGCGGTCGTCGGCAACTCCGTGGAGCTGAAAAACGCCGTCCTTTTCGACGGCGTGCAGACCCCTCATTATAACTATGTCGGCGACTCCGTTCTCGGCTACAAGGCGCATATGGGCGCGGGCTCTATCACCAGCAATGTAAAGAGCGAC
>CAZPLL010000017.1:21495-29977 GCA_964587485.1 uncultured Oscillospiraceae bacterium
AGACCCTTGTCGTCATAAAGGAGCCGGGGAAGCAAATCCCCACCGGACGCAAGAAGGTCGGCGCGATGCTGGGAGATAATGTGGAGGTCGGCTGCAACGGCGTCCTTAACCCCGGCACCGTCATCGGGCGCGATTCCAACATATATCCCACCTCCTGCGTCAGAGGCGTAGTCCCACCGCACAGCATTTATAAGGATAAGGACAATATCGTTCTCAAAAAATAATCCGAAGTGCAGCAAAAGCACCGCCGTTTCCCTTAATGTATCGGAAACGGCGGTGCTTTTTAACTGCGCGTTTGCGCGGCGGGGGCTACTCCGTGAGACTGCTTCTGAACTGAGTCGGAGTTTTCCCGGTATATTTCTTGAACAGTGCGAAAAAGTATTTGGTGTTGCTGTAGCCGACCTGACGGGCGACCTGCTCCACAGGAAGATCGGACTGGCGGAGGAGCTTACAGACCTTGTCGATGCGGACGTGCTGAATGGCGTCGTTGATGGACAGCCCCGCCACTGCGCGAAACTGCCTGTTGAGGTAGCCGAGACTCATGCCGAGCTGCTCCGCGATCATCTGACTGCAACAGTTTTCGTCGGGATAGAGCTTGTATACCTGCTCCCACACCGAGAGGGAAAGGGACTCCGCCATTTGCTGCTGCTGTCGTCCGGCGGCATCCGTGATGGCCTTCAGGCGGCCGTTGATGTGTGCCTGCAAAGCGGAGAGGCTGGTCAGACAATCGTCGACCGAGCCCCCGGCACTGAGCTCGTATTCCTCCTCAAGTGACATGAGCATCTTCTCTACATAGTGCAGTGCGAAGCTGAAGTCATTGTACCGGTCGTGGCGGATCTGGTTGAAGAGAAGCAGCCACTGTGCCTGTGCCATTTCGAATTGCCCTTTTTTCAGCGCGTTCTTCAGGGCGTTGACCGCATCGGGCTGGAGGCTTCCGACGCTGTTGCACTCCGAGAGCAGCTCCTGACAGAAAACAGACTGATTGGGATAAAGGAAGGACAGGCGTCTCAACTCATCGAGAGAGTCAAAGGCCCTGAGAAGCTGTTCCTCGGAATAGCAGGGGAGGCTGACAAACAGCGGCGCGGAAAGGGAAGATTCCTGGATAGAGGAGAGAATGTGGTTGCGTCCCTTGTTGGTGCAGGCGGGGAGAATGACAACGTTCCCCAGCTCGGAGCGCGCCGCCAGAGCGTCGCCGTTACCTCCGGAGAGCAACAGAAGCTCGTTGAGCTGCTCGTCATCCTCACCGTCGGAAACAAGCAGGACGACCGGGCGGGGGATGTCCTGAGGAAATACGCCTGCCTGAAGCTCCTGAAGCTTTCGCCCGGCCTCGTAGGTCTGGTGCGATGAGAGCAGAGCGTCAAAGGCCTCGGTGAAGTTCTTCTCACCGTTGCCATCGGCGCCGAGTGCGTTGGAAATATGGAAAAAGGTGGGCAATATTATGAAAAGCAGATAGAAAAGCAGAACCAGTATAGCTATGCTGACCAGCGCAAAGAGAGCATATACCACCCGCTGGATATGAGCAAGCCCGGGCGCGTCCGTCTCAAGCTGGAACGCCTCCAGGAAATACCAGCCGGTCTGTCCCAGTCTGTGATAGACCCAGCAGGAGGTCAGAAACGGCGAGTCGTCGGAGAGAACATAGCCGTTGTCGGGGTCAGAGAGAAAGGCTTCCTCAAAAAGCGACCAGTCGGGCGCCTCGACCGCTCCCTCGGCCAGCGCGATGATCGGCTCTCCGTTGCCGTCTACAATGCGATGGCGGACCTGAGGCAGATTCCCCAGAAGCTGGGATTCATACCAGCGGGCGTTGATATCCAGCAGGAGGACACCGGAGGAGGAATTTGACGAGAAGAGGAAGGAATAGTGCGTAGACCCGCCGGAAGAGCGGCGAAACGGGATAAGATAGGAGTGCTCCTCGGGGTGACGCAGCAGACCGGCGGCCTCCTGATCGTGAAATTCATCGGCGGGAGCGGAGCCGTAGCCACTCTCCGAGGTGAAGATCATGTCCAGTTCTTCATTATATACCATGATGTTGTCGATGAAATTACTGCTGTTGACGAAATTGCCCAGATCCCGCTGACCTACGATCAGCTCCGAACGGCTGGGATCCTTGGCGGAGCGCAGGGTGCGGATGGACGAGGTATAAAACACCTGCATGGCAGAGGTGCGGATATTCGCGTGAGACAGATCCAGAACTGAATCCACATAGTTGCCGAAGCTCTCGCTTGCAGAGGTGATGCTCTGGATGGTCGCGGCGCGAAACTGGAAAAACAGGATCAGAAAGAGCAGTAAAAACACGACCAGGATGAGTATATAGCTTCCTATTTGAGTAAGGCGCTGTCGAAGCTGAGGATCGGTCTTTTCCATCAGAGATCTCCTTTGCACGGACTGTCGAACTGTGTACATTATATAAAATTCGCGCTCGATAGTCAACACGAGCGGGCGCGGTACGGGAGAAAAAAGAGCCGTGGAGGGAAGTTCAAAAATGTGATTTTTCACCATTGTGCGGATTTCAGACTACCATATTTCGGATAATAATTATATAATGTGACCAATGGCAGGAGATAACAAAGCTCCTGACCGCAAATCAAAATGAAAGGGAATGAATCAAATGAAGAAAATGAAAAAGAGCATTTGCCTCGTACTGTCTCTGATCATGGTTCTGGCACTGCTGACCGGTTGCGGCAGCAGCAACACCACCACCGAGCCCGAGACTCCCGCTGCCGACACGCAGGAGACCCCCGCCACCGAAGAGAAGACCTACTCCGGCAAGGTCATGATGTACTCCTCCATGCAGGAAGAGCAGCTCACCGCCATCAAGGAAGGCTTTGAGAAGAAGTACCCCGGCATAACCATGGAGTATTACTTCGCAGGCACCAGCAAGGTCGTTACCAAGATTTCCACCGAGGCTCAGTCCGGCCACGTTGACGCCGACGTTATCTGGGTCGGTGACGCAGCCGACTACGTTTCCTTCAAGGAAGCCGGCATCCTCCAGCAGTACACCTCTCCCGAGGCCGCAAACCTGAACCCCGTTTACGTTGACGCTGACGGCTACTACGCCGCCGCACGTCTCGTCGGTGTTGGCATTGCCTACAACACCCTCACCGTTTCCGCAGAAGAAGCTCCCAAGACCTGGAGCGACCTCCTTGACGAGAAGTGGAAGGATCAGATCGTTATGTCCGACCCCGGCACCGCCGGTACCACCAAGTACTGGATGAACGCCATGATGTGCTCTGACAAGTACGGCACCGACTATATGCAGCAGCTCAAGGACAACGGCTGCCTGCTTGAGAGTGGCACCACCGCGACCCACAACCAGCTCGCCGCAAGCGCTTACAAGGTCGGCGTCTGCCTCGACTACGTTACCGCTAACCTCGTAGCTGACGGTTCCCCCATCGCTTTCCTCTACCCCGAAGAGACTGTCTCCATCGCCAGCCCCATCGGCCTTGTAAAGGACTGCAACAACGAAGAGAACGGCAAGCTTCTCTATGACTTCATCCTCTCCAAGGAAGGCCAGGAGATCCTGGTAGCCAACAATCTGGTCTCCGTCCGCGAGGACGTTGAGCAGTCTGTTGACCTGACCGCTATCCCCTCCTACCTTGACTGCGACATGGCCAAGCTGGCAGCCGAAGGCGAAGCCAACCTGGACGCTTTCAACAAGATTTTCGGCCTGTCCTGATCAAAAAACCGCTCGTATGAGCAAGCGTCCCCGCCCCGGCGGGAAATAATCTGTGATTGAAAAGGTGGGGGAGAACTCAGCGTTACCCCCACTTTTTCACTCAGTCTTAGCATCCAAAAGCGTGTAAGGAGGAAAGTTCTTTGAGTAATATCTCATTTAAAGGCATCTCCTTCAAGTACGGCGACCATCAGATCCTCAAGGATTTCGATCTGGAGATCAAAAACGGCGAGATCCTCTGCCTGGTGGGACCCTCCGGCTGCGGCAAGACCACTCTGGTCCGCTGCCTGCTGGGATTGAACAAGCCGGACACAGGAGAGATATATGTAGGAGACACCTGCATCTTCAACGCTAAAAACCGCACCAACATGGCGGTCGAGCGCAGAAACATCGGCATCGTGTTTCAGGACTATGCCGTCTGGCCTCATCTGACGGTCAGCGAGAACGTAGGCTACCCCCTGAAAAAGAAACGCATACCCAAAAAGGAGATCGCGGAGCGCGTGGAAAAGACTCTGGCCATGGTGAATATGTCCGAGTACGCCAACCACCTGCCCAGTCAGCTCTCCGGCGGCCAGCAGCAGCGTGTGGCGATAGCCCGTGCTCTGGTCAGCAACAGTGAGATCATCGTCATGGACGAGCCCATCACCAACCTGGACGCCAAGCTCCGTGAGCAGATGCTGGAAGAGATACGCGAGATCCAGCGCAAGAGCGGCACCACGGTTCTCTACATCACCCATGACCAGCAGTCCGCCCTTCAGCTTTGCGACAGAATGGCGGTCATGGAGCCGGATGGCACCCTCTGCCAGCTCGGCACCGACGAGGAGATCATTCTCCATCCCGCAAACCGTTTTACATTTGAGTTCATCGGCGTGTCTAACTTCATCCCTGTCGAGGTCAAGGACGGCTCTCTGTTCCTGAAGCCTGCCGGTGGCAAGGCCATCCGCTGGGACGATGCGAAGCTGCCCGAGGGCACTGACGTATCCGCCGGACTTGAGGCCGGTGTGCGTCCCAACGACATCGTTTTTGACAACGCCTCTCCCATAAAGGCCATAGTTACCCGCTCCGTATTTCTGGGCAGTGAGTATGACTACTTCATCCGTCTGGGCGAACAGGAGCTTCGTGTCCAGCAGAACGCGCTGGATGCCGCCCGTCAGGGCGTGGTGAAGGAGGGAAGCGAAGTCGGTATCCGCTTCCTCAACTATCGTTTCTATCCCCCCAAAAAGGAGGTGTCGGCATGAGCCGTTTCAGAAGAAATAAAGACCTGGCAGCCATTGAGGGCCGGCGCTTCAACGTAGATGGTGTCCTGACGGGACTGAGCGTTATCCTCCTGCTGATCGTGGTCGTCATCCCTGTATTCTCCATCGTTTACAACTCCTTCTTCTACGAAGGACATTTCGATCCCTCCCTTTTTGTTGACCAGCTCACCGATCCCAGCAACCTTGCGGCTATGTGGAATACCATCAAGATCGCCTTCTGGGTCACCCTGCTGGGCACCATTCTGGGTACCTTCTACGCATGGCTCCTCGGCCGCAGTGACATCCCCGCCAAGGGCTTCATGCGTGCGCTGTTCAACATCCCCTATATGTTCCCGCCCTTCCTCGGTGCCATGGCATGGGACCTGCTGCTCAACGGCCGTTCCGGTTACCTGAACAAGGCGCTCATGAGCATCTTCCACCTCTCCAAGGGCCCCATCAACATTAACTCTCTCTGGGGTATCATCTTCGTTGAGATATCCTACTACTTCCCGTTCGTGTTCATGCAGGTGGTCTCCGCCCTCGAGCGTATGGATCCCACCCTTGAGGAATGTGCCCGTATCGCCGGAGCAAAGCAGATGACCGTTATCCGCAAAATCACTCTGCCTCTGGTCGTTCCCGCCATCTCCGCCGGTGCTCTGCTCATCATGACCACGTCGCTGGCCCACTTCGGTGTGCCCTCCATTCTGGGCTTCTCCCAGAACATCTTCACTCTGCCCACCAAGATCTACGCGGTCATCTC
The DNA here is from genome assembly GCA_964587485.1 of uncultured Oscillospiraceae bacterium. Lineage (GTDB taxonomy): Bacteria > Bacillota > Clostridia > Oscillospirales > Oscillospiraceae > Limivicinus. The sequence goes on from CAZPLL010000017.1 coordinate 27,161, forward strand.
CCGTACCGGTGGCAGCTTTGAAGGCATACGTCAGGGCGCGGCACTTTCCATCATGCTGGTGGTCGTTGTCGGTCTTGCACTGATCCTTCAGAAGAAGATCCTCTCCTCCGGCAGCTATGACATCATCAAGGGTAAGAGCATGCGTCCCACCCTCATCAAGCTCCGCGGTGCCAAGGTTCCTCTTCTTATCCTCTGCATCGCGACGCTGGTGCTGATCGTTGTCGTTCCTCTGGTCATGATCTTCCTGGTGAGCCTTGTCCGTGCCTACGGTCTGCCGCTCACTCCGGAGAACTTCACGCTCAATAACTACATCCGTGTGTTCAAGGCCGACGGCACTCTGCCCTCTATCAAGAACTCCCTCGTCCTCTCCATCAGCGCAGGTATTATCTGTATGTTCCTCGGCACTCTTATTGCATACGTCGTACAGAAAATCAAGCCCAAGGGAAAAGAGGTCCTCGAGGTTCTCTCCATGCTTCCCTATTCTCTGCCCGGCACGGTGCTCTCCATCGGCGTTCTGCTGGCATGGGGCGGCGCGGTTCTCGGCATCAAGCTGACCAACACGCTCTGGATCATCCTTATCGCATATGTGGCACGTTACCTGTCCTTCTCCATGAAGAGCTCCTCCGCGGCTCTGCTTCAGGTTCACTCCTCTCTGGAGGAGGCGGCCCGTACCTGCGGCGCAAGCCATATGGAAAGCCTCAAGGACGTGACTCTCCCGCTTATCCGTCCCGCGATGGTGTCCGGCTTCTTCCTTATCTTCCTGCCGGCCATGCGTGAGGTCACTACCTCCGTTCTGCTTTACGGCCCCTACACCCGTACTCTGGGCGTACAGATCTATGCCATCCGTGATGCCGGACGTTATCCCGAAGCGGCCGCACTCGGTGCTGTCGCCATCGTACTTATCATTATATGCAACACAATCGTGACGCAGATCACGAAGGACAGAAAGGGGGTCTAAGCCATGGATCAGGTAGTATTAAGACATGTGACCAAGCGCTTCACGACCAAGACCCTGGGTGACATCGTAGCTGTTGATGACTTCAATCTTGAGGTTCACGAGGGCGAATGCTTCTCATTCCTCGGCCCCTCCGGCTGCGGCAAATCCACCACACTTCGTATGATCGCCGGATTCGAGGACCTCAGCGAGGGCGAGATCGAGCTGTGCGGCAAGCTGGTATCCTCCAAGGAAAAGAACCTGTACATTCCGCCCGAGGATCGCGGCTTGGGCATGGTTTTCCAGTCCTTCGCGGTGTGGCCCCACATGAACGTTTTCGAGAATGTGGCATTCCCCCTGCGCATACAGAAGATCAACAAGACCGATATCGAGCGCCGCGTCAAGGAAGCAATGAAGCACACCAGCCTGACCGGTCTGGAGAAGGTATTCCCCTCCGACCTTTCCGGCGGACAGCAGCAGCGTATCGCACTGGCACGAGCCATCGTCACCCAGCCCAAGGTCATGCTGCTCGACGAGCCCCTTTCCAACCTTGACCCCAAGCTCCGCGAGACTATGCGTTTCGAGATCAAGGAGCTTCAGCGCAAGTTCAACTTCACCATCATCTTCGTTACTCATGACCAGTCCGAGGCTATGGCGATCTCCGACCGCATGATGGTCTGCGACATGGGTAAGATCATGCAGATCGACACCCCCGAGAACCTTTACAACAAGCCCAACAGCCGTTTTGTTCACAGCTTCCTGGGCGAGAGCACCTTCCTCAACGTAGAGATCTCCGACGGCAAGGTCTATGCCAAGGGCGATATGCAGAATCCGCTGGGTCTTGACATTCCCGCCGATGCACAGCGGCAGATGGTCGTGGCGACCCGTCCCAATTCCATCGACCTCGTCGGCATGGATCAGGAGGGCTATCCCACTCATGTTGCCAAGCGCATCTTCCTCACCGACCGTACCGAGTATATCGTTCCTGTCGGCGAGCAGAACCTGAAGATCCAGACACCGCACCGTGTCACCTTCACCGAGGGCGAGGCCTGCAAGGTACGCATCGCCTCCCCCATGTGGTATCCCGCCGAGGACGAGGCTGCCGAAAAAGAACGTCAGCGCCGTCAGCTCGTGTAATATCCACGGCAAATCAACATCAACGCCCCACCCTTCTTCAGGGTGGGCTGCCCCGGCGCAGTTTATTCTGCGCCGGGGTCAGCGTTCCGTGATGTGAAGCGGCAGTTTTATTCACCCACAGGCGGGCGCAACAAAAGAGGCTTTTTATGAAAATAGCGACCTGTTTTGATAGCAAATGCACACCCCTCCGACCTTTAGGGTAAAGGTTTAAGGGGTGTGCATCTTTTAATGATTCTTCAATTTGAAAAAATAGTGCTTGATTTGTTCATAATAGCGTGCTATTATATACTGCGGGTTTAATTACGGAGGTGTTCCATTTGAAGACGGACTGCGGAATGTTAATAAAGCAAATATCAGATCATATTGCCAAAGACGCAAATAATGCTTTGCGTTCGGATGACTTAACCTTGTCACAACTTCGGTGCATGGAGTATATGTATCATCGGATGAATGATAAGATACCCTTAAAGGATATTGAAGCGCATTTCCAGATTGCCCAGTCTACGGTTGCCGGCATTATGTCTCGCCTTGATAAAAAAGGGTTGATACAAATGGAAGTTAGTGAATCCAATGCCAGAGCAAAAAATGTTTGTTTGACTGACAAGGGAATTTCTGTGTTTCAAAGAGCAGAGCAAGGCAAAGACAAAACAGAGGATGTTCTGCTTATGCCATTGTCGCAGACAGAACGCCGGCAGTTTTATGAGCTGCTAAAGAAAGTAAACGATGGACTGAAAAATATCTGAGCA
>CAZPLL010000018.1:0-27254 GCA_964587485.1 uncultured Oscillospiraceae bacterium
CAAGGGACTCATTTTCAAAAAAGGAAAGGTTCTGGGTACATATCCCTATGAACGTCTCTGCGACGCACTTGTCGAGCTGATAGAAAAGGACGGGGAGAGCATATGAGCGAGTATACCCCGTTCCTGACCATGTTCCCCGGCTGTGAGGATATGAGGAATGCCTGCGGAGGACTTGACAAAGCCTATGTCACCGATGTGCAGGTGAATACAGAAGACCTGACGCTGACCGTCTGCGCGTGGTTTCCGGCCATGCCTTCTCCGGCGGAAACAGTGCTGCTCTCCGAGCGGCTGCGCCTTGACTATAGCCTGAAGTCTGTGACCATTGATCCGGATTACCCGAGAGCGGAGTCCATGCAGCCCCGACCCGTGGCACATAAGTCCGCCGCTTCCGGCGCACCCATCAAGGGTGAGGTGCTTTACGGCCGCCCAATAAGGAAACGCCCCATAGCGATGGAGCTTGTAACGGTAGAGTCCGGAAAGGTCTGTGTGGAGGGCGACGTTATCGCCGTTTCCAGCCGCACCATTCAAAAGCGCGGCAGTGCCGTACTTTGCTTTGACATTACCGACAGGACAAATTCTGTGCGCGTTTCGCGCTTTATCCGCTCCGGGGATGACCAGTCCATCATAAATAAGATCAACGTCGGGGATCACCTCATCGTTCAGGGCGAGATGATCTACAGCAAATATGACGACGACGTGGTGCTTGACCCCGGCAATATCATGAAGAGCAAGCGCGCCATCCGCCCTGACAATGCAGGGGAAAAGCGTGTGGAGCTCCATCTGCATACGCGCTTTTCGGCGCTGGACGCGCTCACCGACCCGGACGCCGTTGTAAAGCGCGCGGCCTACTGGGGAATGGACTCGATCGCCGTTACAGACCATGGTGTTGCGCAGGCGTTCCCGGATATGTGGAAGGCCGGGAAGAAGCACGGCGTAAAAATAATTTACGGCCTTGAGGCGTATTTTGTCAACGACATGGACGGCAACAGTGCCGTAATCGGCAAGAGCCGACTGCCGCTTGACACGGAGTTCGTCGCCTTCGATATTGAGACTACCGGCCTTAACGCCATGAACGACCGCATGACGGAGATCGGCGCAGTAATCTTCTCCGGCGGAGAGGTGAAAGAGGTTTTCAACACCTTCGTAGACCCACAGCGCCATATCCCGCCGGACATTACTACCCTTACCGGCATAAGGGACAGCGACGTGAAGGGCGCCCCCCTCGAAAAGGAGGCCATGGAGCGCTTCATGGAGTTTGCGGGGGACAGACCGCTGATCGCCCACAATGCCCACTTCGACGTAGGCTTCATGCAGGCCGCCGCTCAGCGCAACGGTATGCGCTTCAACCCGGTATTCCTTGACACGCTTGCGCTTTCTCAGGCGCTGTGCCCGGAGCTCAAGCGCTTCAAGCTCGACACAGTATCGAATCACCTCGGACTGCCGCAGTTCAATCACCACCGAGCCTCAGACGACGCGATGGTCGTTGTGCGTATTATGGGCAAATTCCTGCCCATGCTCGCACAGCAGGGCGCAAAGACCGTGGATGACATCGAGACGGTGTATCACGCCCTGCGCCGCACGGACGTTGCGAAGTCTCATCACATGATACTCCTCGTCAAGAACCGCACCGGCCTTAAAAATCTGTATGAGATGATCTCTCAGTCATATCTCAAATATTTCCGTCGCAACCCTACCATACCGAAGAGCCTCATGCTACGCCACCGTGAGGGCATACTTGTCGGCTCGGCCTGCGGTATGGGCGAGCTGTACGGCGCGGTGATGAAGGGCGCGACCCAGGAGGAGCTTGAGAAGATCGCTTCTTTTTACGATTATCTTGAGATACAGCCTATCTGCAACAATCATTTCCTTGTGGAGAACGGCACAGTCAGCGACGACGGCGTTCTTCAGAATTATAACCGCATCATACTCGAACTCGGGCACAGGCTCGGCAAGCCCGTCATCGCCGCGAGCGATGTACACTTTCTCGACGCCGAGGACGAGCAGTACAGAAAAATACTTCTGGCGGCGAAGAAATTCTCCGACGCGGACAGAGACTGTCCGATTTTCTTCCGTACCACCGACGAAATGCTGGAGGAATTCAAGTACCTCGGTGAAGAGACGGCAAGGGAGGTCGTTATCACCAACACCCGCGCCATCGCGGAGCAGGTTGAGCCTATCGAACTTCTGCCGAAGGATCTTTTCCCGCCGAAGATAGAGAATTCCGCCGAACAGCTCAAGGAGCTCGTTTACTCCAAGATGCACCGCATCTACGGCGAAAACCCGCCGGAGATCGTGCAGAGCCGTGTTGATGTTGAACTCAATACCATACTCTCGCACCACTACGATGTCATCTACATGAGTGCCCAGAAGCTGGTGCAGAATTCGCTTGAAAACGGCTATCTGGTCGGCTCGCGAGGCAGTGTCGGTTCGTCCATTGTTGCCTATATGTCCGGCATTACGGAGGTCAACTCACTCCCGCCGCACTATGTATGCCCCAACTGCTGTCACAGCGAATTCATCACCGACGGCAGCTACGGCTGTGGAGCGGATATGCCCGAAAAGGACTGCCCGGAGTGCGGCACGCGTATGCGTCGCGACGGCTTCGACATTCCGTTCGAGACGTTCCTGGGCTTCCCCGGCAATGAAAAGACACCGGATATCGACCTCAACTTCTCCGGTGAATATCAGGCGAAGGCACATAAATACACCGAGGTCCTCTTTGGCTCGGATCACGTTTTCCGCGCCGGAACAATAGGAACTCTCGCGGAAAAGACGGCCTACGGATATGTGAAAAAATACCTTGAGGAGCGGGGGATGAAAGCCTCCAAGGCCGAGGAAAACCGTCTCGCGCAGGGGCTCGTCGGCATAAAGCGCACCACAGGACAGCATCCCGGCGGCCTTGTGGTAATACCGCAGGACATGGACGTGACGGACTTCTGCCCCGTACAGCACCCGGCGGACGACCCGAACAGCGACATTATCACGACCCACTTTGAATACCACTGCATGGAGGCTAACCTCCTTAAGCTTGACGAGCTGGGACACGATGACCCTACCATGATACGCATGATGGAGGATATGACCGGCGTGGACGCCAAGGAGATATCCCTATCTGACCCGGACACCATGTCCATCTTTACCAGCCCGAAGGTGCTCGGACTTCCCGACAATGACCCCATTATCGGCGAGACCGGCAGTATCGGTGTTCCCGAGTTCGGCACGCCCTTTACCCGCCAGATGCTCGTTGACACCCAGCCACGCCAGTTTGATACGCTTGTGCGACTGTCGGGCTTCTCTCACGGCACCGACGTGTGGGCGGGCAATATCCACGACATCATTGTAAGCGGCAAGGCCAACGTCAACGAGACTATCGGCTGTCGAGACGATATCATGCTCTATCTGATATCCGTCGGTATTGAGCCATCTCTTGCGTTCAAAACCATGGAGGCCGTCAGAAAGGGCAAGGTCAAGAAAAGCGGAGAATTCCCCGGCGACGCGGAACAGCAGATGCGCGACAGGGGAGTGCCGGACTGGTACATAGAATCCGCGAGAAAGATAGCCTACCTCTTCCCGAAGGCTCACGCCGTGGCCTATGTCATGATGGCCTTTCGTATTGCGTGGTTCAAGGTGCATGAGCCTCTCGCGTTCTACAGCGCGTACTTCTACCGCCGCAGTCAGAAGGGCGGCTTTGACGCGGAGCGGATGTGCGGCGGAGCCGAGGACCTGAGAAAGAAAATAAGCGATATGAAGCGCCGAAGCGATCTCACCGCGAACGAGGAGGATCTCCTTGTCACCATGGAGGCCGTGTACGAGTTTAATATGCGCGGGTTTGAGTTTGCGCCAATCGACCTTTACGAGTCCGACGCGACTAAATTCCTCATAACCGACGACGGTCGGCTCCGCCCGCCCTTTGTCTCTGTCTCCGGCCTGGGCGAGACGGCGGCAGTTGACCTTGCGCGGTGCAAGGACATGGATATACGCTTTATCTCCATGGAGGAACTGGGGCGTGCCTGCCCGAAGGTCAGCCAGACTCACCTTGAAACGCTCAAGCGCATCGGCGCGCTGGGCGACCTGCCGGAGAGCAGCCAGCTCTCTCTCTTTGAAATGTAGAAGCATAAATCAGAAACCGCAGTCGAGGATTCGGCTGCGGTTTTTCAAGCTGTATACGGATCGTCGTGAAGCAAACGGAGTAAACATAAAAATAAAATAGTAATATTATGAATACAATAATATGTAAACAATATTATGTAAATAAATCGCCCTGAATAACATCGTCCTCTTCGAAGGCGCGGTTGATGGAGTTCAGGACTTTCTTTTTGTCCGCGCTCCATAGAGGTGCGATAAGATCACGTTTTGCGCCGTCGCCGGTGAGGCGGTGTATGACCATGTTGCGGGGGATACGCCTTACACAGCCTTCGAGTATTTTGATGTACTCTGCCATGGAGAGTGCCTCAAATTTCCCTGCGGCATAGTCCTTTTCGAGATCGGTACCACGCAGCACGTGAAGGAGCTGAAACTTCACTCCATCCGCACCGGACTGCGCGATGTACTCCGCCGTTTCAAATATCATCTCATAGCTCTCACCAGGGAGGCCTATTATCATATGAACGATAACCTCAATACCGGCCTCCTTTAGCCGCGTGACCGCGCTGTCAAAGACCTCCAGCCTGTAGCCGCGGCGAATATAGGCGGCAGTAGTTTCATGTACGGTCTGAAGTCCAAGCTCGATCATAACGGGCTTCACGGCATTTATTTCGGCGAGAAGCTCTATCACGCTCCCGCCGAGGCAGTCAGGGCGTGTTCCTATTGAGAGCGCCGCGATATCCGGTAGCTGCGCCACGGAGAAAAAGAGCCTGCGCAGATAGTCAATGGGCGCGTAGGTGCCCGTGTAGCTCTGAAAATAGGCGATGTACTTCCCGCCGCTGCTCTTGCCGTTGAGAACGGCCTTTGCCCGTTCCACGGCAAGAGCCGCGTTGTCACCGACCGGGACAGAAAAATCACCACTCCCGCGCCCGGAGCAGAAGATACACCCGCGATCACCCAGCGTGCCGTCCCGATTCGGGCAGGTGAAGCCTCCGTCAAGCGCCAGCTTATATACCTTACAGCCGAATTTCCCACGGAAATATGAATTTGCGGAGAGGTAGCGTTCCATATATTTCCATTCTCCAAATATAAATTATTATTAAGTTCCGTTGCCGGAAAACGAATAAAGTTGTAAAATAATAATAGCAGGAAAAGACTCAAAATTGAAGAAAAAAGTTACATTTATAAGTCATGCGAAAAACGTCAAAAACGGTTGACATAAATTTTTGCGTGTGTTAACATAACTTTTGTATCGGATCATCTGACTGGAGGAGAGACAATGGCAAACGTTAAATTTGACCGGGATAAGGTTCTGGGCGATAGCATAGCGTGCCTTAGCAGGCAGGCTCTCTGCGAGTTCGCCTCAAAGCTGTGCTCCGCGATAAAGGAGGACGCCGGAAGCGGCGGCTTCCGCGGTGGAGTATACCCCTCCAATATCAGCATGAATGATAAGGGCGAGCTTGCCATCGGCCCCGCATCGAGCGCCGACTGGCAGGGTGAGGAGCTTCAGTATCTGGCTCCCGAGCTCTACTGGAACGGCCGCCGTTCGCCCGCGTCCGACGTGTATTCCGTCGGTATGGTAATGTATTTCGCCGCCTCCGGGGGGAAGCTCCCGTTCGAGGAGGAGTGCAGTGACGCACAGCTTCGCCGTATGAGCGGCGCCGTCATCAAGGCACCGCGGGCAGCGGGTCGCCGCCTGGGCGAGATAATAACAAAGGCCATCAGCTTCAAGGCCGGCGACAGATACCAGAGCATGGACGAGATGAAGACCGTGCTCGACAGTTGCAATAATAATCTCTTTGCTCCCGGGGCCTCTACCTCTGAGGCCGTGTTCGGAAAAAACGATGACGACCTGAGTGATATCGAACGCATGATGGTTGACATAATGGAGAGGGGAGAGATCAATCAGGAGGCACCCGAGCTGCCCGAGACCGTCCCCGCCACACCTGAGGAAATGCTCAAGCCCGTTCCGAGGAAGGAAAGCTCCGAGCCGAAGGACGAGGACGTCCGTATCTATACGCCCGCGGAGGAGAAGCCCGCCGAGCCCGAGGTCATCGAACTGCACGAGGAAAAGAATCCGCTCATCGAGCCCATAGTTTTTTCCGGTGAGCAGGCAGGAAGCGTTCGCTACAGCAATAATCTCGAACGCGAGCGCAAGATAGCCGAGCAGGTCAGGAAGCGCCGCAGACGTCCCGTTGTGTTTATCGGGCTTCTGTGCGCGATGCTCCTCGTTGCGGCAATCATTTTCAACGCCATGACGCGTGAGCTCAAGGGCTCCGAATCCATAATCGGCACACCGACGCCCGCAGAAACCGACACCCTGCCCACCCCCATCGTCGTCCCGACACCGGATGTTGAGGTCATCTCCACGCCCGAGCCTACTACAGAGGTCGAGCCGGAGCCTGTGAAGGAGCACACCTACAAGATATTCGTCGAGGACGTGAGTTGGACAGTCGCAAAGCAACGCTGTGAGGAACTGGGCGGACACCTTGTTACCATATCCGATGTGGATGAGCTGAAAATAGTCACCGACCTTGCCGAGCAGTACGGAGTCACCCGCGTGTGGGTCGGCTGTCAGCGCGTGAACGGTGAGCTGGAATGGGTCACGGGCGAGAGTATAACATACTATCCCTGGGGCAGAGGTGAGCCGAGCTATGTTGACTCCGGCGACAATGTTGACGAGGATTATCTGCTCCTCTGGAATCATAACGGCTGGAGCTACAACGACAGCCGCAACGACCCCGTAACCGATTACCCCGAAATGTACAGCGGCAATCTGGCCTATGTCTGCGAAATAGACGGTTAAAGTTAAGTAATACAAGGCCACCGTTAAGGTGGCCTTGTTGTGCGATATGAGAATGTAGCGGTATCAGACCTTTATCTTTTCCAGCAGAGCCTCTACTCTGACGGCCATCTCGTTGAGGGCACCGGGAACGAACGGAGCGGTAAAGCCCGCCTCGGAAAGAAGATCCGTCCAGACCTTTTCGCCGCCCTGCTTCGAGAAGCGGATGTAGCGTGCGAAGGCGTCATCATAATCCTCCTGAGACGCAAGCAGGAAGCTGAACGCGGCGGTCTGCGCGAGGCAGTAGTCGATATAGTAGAACGGGCTTTCGTAAATGTGCATCTGGTACTGCCAGCGTGTGCCCTTTTCAAGATAGGGCATTCCGTCGAGAGAAATGTGCGGACGGAACTTGTGCTCAAGCTCAAGCCATGCGTTGTTGCGCTCGGCGGGAGTCATATCGGGGTTCTCGTACACTATGTGCTGGAAGGCGTCGACAATGGTGCCGTAGGGGATAAATGACAGGCAGTCGAGCGCGTGCATATAGCGGTACTTCCCCGCGTGCTCGCCGAAGAACCTATCCATGTACGGCCAGGCGAAGAACTCCATGCTCATGGAATGTGTCTCTGCGGTCTCCATGCCGCCACAGCCGAGTTCAAGGGCGAAGCGGTTGTCGGCGATGAGAAAGGCGTTGAGAGCGTGCCCGGCCTCGTGGGTAACGACGTCGACGTCTCCGGCCGTGCCGTTGAAGTTCGCGAGGATGAAGGGCTGCTTGTACTTTGCAAACTCCGTGCAGTATCCGCCGCCCCACTTGTTCTTGCGCGAGTCTACGTCGAAGGCCTCGTTCTCAAGCATGAGGTCGATAAACGAGGCAGTCTCGTTGCCCATCGCGTGGTACATTTCCTTTGCCGCCGCGAATATCTCATCCTTGCCGAACGGGCGGGGGTCTCCGCCGGGCACGACGACATCGTTATCGTAAAGCATAAAGGTGTCGATACCCATACGCTTTGCATTCTCGGTGCGCAGACGCGCAACGACCGGGGTAATGTCGCTCAGCACGTTTTCGCGGAAAACCTTTACGGCTTCCTCGTCGTAGCAGAGACGACCCATGCGGTAGTAGCCCAGCTCGACAAAGTTCTTATAGCCCATCTTCTTCGCCATGCGGTCACGAACGTGGACCATACGGTCATAAATATCGTCAAGCTGTTCACTGTACTGCTCAAGAGTTCTGCCGAGCACCTCGTAGGCCTCTTTGCGGGTCTCGCGGTCGTCGCTCTTGGCGTGACCCATCAGTGCCGCACGGGGCATTTTCTCGCCGCGGAATTCAAATTCCATCCCGGCCATGAGCTTGGAATACTCGCTGACAAGCTTGTTCTCCTCAATAAGATCGGGGACAATCTCGGGAGACATGCTCTTGCGCTGAACCTCGAGAGACTTGAACAAAACGGGGGAGAGCTTCTCCTCCAGCTCCGCGCGGAGCGGAGAATCCAGCAGCGCACAGGCGTAAGAGACCATGTAGTTCTGAATCTTGGGGCCGACCTCGTCGTAGTAGTCGTTTTCGGCCACATAGAACTCATCGGCGGTGTTGATGGTATAGCGCATATACGCAAGGGAGTAGTTCGTGGAATACTCAAGAATGACCTTCAGATAGTCCTCGCGGGCGGAGAGTATGTCGTCCGCGCAGGTGGCGTTCTTTATGCGGGCGATAATATCTTCCATCGCGGTGGAGACTTCTTCAAATGTTACCCGTCTGTAGGGGAGCTCGGAGACCTTCATTTGTTTACATCCTTTCAATGATTTATTTGGCTGTAGACACTATACTACATTTGCGCCGTTATTTCAATCAGATATAATATTCGAACAGCGGAAAAGGAGACAAAATGGACACTGTAAACAGAAAGCTGCTTGACTTTATCGCCGCGAGCCCTACGGCCTTCCACGCGTCACATAACGTCGCGGGAGCACTTGAGGAGGCAGGGTATACGCGCCTTTACGAGGATGAAAGCTGGCACATTGGCAGCGGAAAGTATTATGTGATGCGAAACAGCTCCTCCCTTATCGCCTTGAATATACCCCGCACGGATTTCGGCGGCTTTATGATGATGGCGGCGCACAGCGACTCGCCCTCCTTCAAGATAAAGGAAGCACCGGAGGACAGAGCCGCGGGGCTGTATGTCCGCCTCAATACCGAGCGCTACGGCGGCATGATAGCCTCCACATGGCTGGACAGACCTCTATCTGCGGCGGGACGCGTCATGGTGCGTGAGAACGGCCGCATAGTCGAAAGGCTTGTCAACATTGAGCGGGATCTTATGATGATACCCAGCGTCGCCATACACATGGACCGTGGCGTGAACGACGGCAAAAAGTTTGACCCCAACACCGATATGCTTCCCGTCCTCGGCGCGGCGGACGCAAAAAACAGCCTGCGAACCCTTGTAGCCGAGAGCGTCGGCGCCTGCGAGGACGATATACTCTCTACAGACCTTTTCCTTTATCCGCGTACTCCGGGAACGGTCTGGGGCGCGGATGGGGAATTTATCTCCTCACCCAGACTTGACGATCTGCAATGCGTCTTTGCCGGGCTGAGCGGTTTTCTGGATGCCACTCCCACGGACAGCGCGGCGGTGCTGTGCGTGTTCGATAACGAGGAGGTGGGCAGCGGAACCAAGCAGGGCGCGGATTCGACCTTCCTCGAGGATACGCTCGTGAGAGTTTGCGAGGCGCTCGGCAGGAGCGGCGCGGAATACCGTGCGGCACTCAACAGGAGCTTCATGGTCTCGGCAGACAACGCCCACGCCGTCCACCCCAATCACCCGGAGCTTGCCGACCGAAACGACCGCCCCGCGATAAACGGCGGCATCGTCATTAAATTCAACGCGAACCAGAAATACACCACCGACAGTGTCTCGGCTGCGGTCTTTGCCGAGCTGTGCAGGAGCGCGGAGGTGCCCGTACAGCGCTTTACAAACCGCGCGGATATGCCGGGTGGCTCAACGCTCGGAAATATAAGCTCCGCGCACGTCTCCGTAGATACGGTCGATATAGGACTTCCCCAGCTTGCCATGCATTCCTGCTATGAGACAGCGGGAGCGAGAGACACCGAATATCTTATTCGCGCCGCGCGGGAGCTCTTTTCCCGTAGCTTCAGACGCGGCAGAAACGGTATAGAAATATGAGAATAAGAAGAATACTTTCGGTCATCCTGTGCCTGTGTGCGCTCCTTGCGTGCGTACCTGCGGCTTTTGCCGACGAGACGGATGCCGAAGAAATGAAAATATTCAATGACAGCGAGATAGAGGGCATTATAAACGACTATCTCTCCTCAAAGAACATAAGCGCCGATAAGGTCAGTATAGGCTTCTGCTACACAGCTACCGGCGATGAGTGGTTCCTGAACGGCGACGAATGGATATATCCCGCGAGCCTCTACAAGGTCCCGCTCATGATGCTCCTCTCTGAAAAGGTAAGCTCCGGCGAGCTCACGCAGGAGAGCAGCATCAACGGTATGAGCGTGGGACAGATAGAGGAGTATATCATCGTCTACTCCAATAACGACTGGGCGCATACAATTCGCGCATATCTCGGCGGCGATGAGGCGTGGCGCACCGAGGCCAAAAAGTACGCACGCCTTTCGGACGACGAATACAGCAGTGATTATCTGACCTACTGCTACTTTACCGCGCGCTACATCACCGAGGTCGTCGAGACGCTATATGCCTCGCCGGAGAGCTTCCCCAACATAATCGAGTGCATGGGGGAGGCGAAGCCGGGCGAGTATCTGCGCACTAATATCGAGGGGCAGTATAACGTTGCCCAGAAATACGGCAGTTATATTGAGCCCAACGGCACATGGAACAACCATGCGGTGGGCATCATATATACGCCCAATCCTATAGTTGTCAGCATAATGACAAGAAATGTCGATAACTACAACGCGGTTATCGGCGACATCGCGGAACTGCTGACACACTACGCGCTGACACTTGACGAGAAGCTCGAAATATTCGAGCAGCAGAAGCTTGCCGCGCAGGTGGCTGCAGAGCGGGAAGCAGAGGAAAAGGCGGCCGCGGAGCAGAAGGCCGCAGAGGAAGCCGAGCGCGCCGCCGCGGAAAAGGCCGCAGAGGAGAAAGCGGCTGCGGAAGCCGCCGCAAAGGAGGCTGCACGGGCAGAGCGAACGGAGAAAATAAAAAAGGTCATAAAGCGCGCACTGAGCGTGATAATCGTTGTAGCGCTGGTAGCGGTCGTAATATTGCTCGTTACCAGACGCAATAAAAAGATCGCCCCGGACAGAAAAGAAAAATACGACGAAAACAGATACGACGACGAACGGTGGGACGATTATTCAATCGAAACCGTTCAGAGAGCCCCGAGAACGAAACAGCCGTACCGCGAGAGACAGACGCGGCGTGAGACGGAGGCCATCGACAGGGAGACTTCCCGTCGCGGTGCCGCTCAAAGCGGAGACGCGCCCTACCGCTATCGTGAGGACGGCGTGGACATGGACAGCTCTATTGGTGAGCCTGTGTACGAGCCCCGCCGCGCCGATACCTACACGCAGACAGCTACGTCCTCATACTCCGACTGTGCCCGTGAATACGAACGGGAGGAATACGACCGCACTGACGGGGACAACAGCGACTACAGCGATGAATTTGAAAAGCGCTTTTCCCGGGAAAGCGCCGTCAACAGAGAGAGCCGTGACGAGCCTCGACGCGCGAGGCAGAACGGCGGCAGCGTGAACAGACGCTCCACCGTCAGCACATCATCCCGCGGAAGAAAACGCGGCAGACACGAACTTTGATCATCGGCAGGTGCATATCAATAATGAAGAAGTTAATTTGTATAATACTCATACTCAGCCTCTGCGCGTCGCTGTGCGCGTGCGGGGGCGGAGGCTACGGCGTGAAGATCGTGCAGACGCTCGTCGAACAGGATTACTCGCTGGCCTTCCGCAATGACGATCCTACTTATCTCTACGTCAAGGCGGCCATTGAAACGCTTAATGCCGAGGGAAAGGTCAGAGAATTAGCCTACAAATGGCTGGGTGACGATCTCATAAAGTTCGACGAAAACCCGAACGCCCTTGACGAGCTGGGTATGCCAGAACCGCAGGTGTTCGTTATCGGCGCCGACATCAACTCCTTCCCCATGTCATACGTCACGAACGGAACGTTCTGGGGCTACGATATCGAGCTTGCCTATGCAGTCTGCGATAAGCTTGGCTGGGAACTCCAGATACAGCAGATAGAGAAGGAAAATGTATATATCGAGCTTTCCTCCGGCAATATCGACTGTGCGTGGGGCGGCATTGCGCTCGACGAGGGGGAGATAGAGAACAAAAAGTACACCCAGTACGGCCCGTATATACATAATGATATAGTCGTTGCGGCGCGTGACAGCTCCTCAATCTGGAATAAGCTGCAGCTCAGTGGCAAGAATATGACCATGAGTTCGACGCCCGAAGCCAAGGCGGCGCTCAACTCCGACGAAAGACTTGTCCATCGCCTCGGCCAGATAACCCGTCTTGCCGGCGGTACTACCGAGTGCTTTGAGTATCTCTACTCGGGGCGCTGTGATGCTGTCCTGACGGACAGTACCGCGCTGTACTACTTCAACTGCCATTAATCAGGGAAATTAAACGGCTGTGCTTCCGTGAGTCTTGCAATATTATGTAAACTCATGGAGGCACAGTCGCATTTTACCCCATTTCTAAAAGTTATGTAAACCAACTGGCGGATAAAAATATGCGCAAATTAATCATCCGCGCACCGTTGACCTCAACACGGTTTCGTGATAGAATACAATGTCTTATTATGGAATTGGTATATCTGTCTGAGAGGTTAGAATATGTGGATTTCCGATAAATGGCAGGATTTTGAGCTCATAGACTGTTCCGGCAGCGAGAAGCTGGAGCGTTGGGGGAGCTATTACCTTGTTCGCCCCGACCCGCAGGCCATCTGGGAGACACCCAGACGCAACGTACATTGGAACGACAGAGACGCGCGCTACCGCCGCAGTGAGACCGGCGGGGGAAGCTGGGACAAGGGGACGCTCCCCGCCAACTGGCAGATACGGTATGGGGAGCTTACCTTCAACGTAAAGCCCATGAATTTCAAGCATACCGGCCTTTTCCCCGAGCAGGCCGCCAACTGGGACTGGGCCATGGGGAAGATACGCGCGGCGGGCAGACCAATAAGTGTTCTAAACCTTTTCGGCTATACCGGGGCGGCAACGGTGGCCTGCGCCAAGGCGGGGGCACAGGTGTGCCACGTCGATGCGGCAAAGGGCATGGTCTCGTGGGGCAAGGAGAACGCGGTCTCCTCCGGCCTTGCCGAGGCTCCCATCCGCTGGATAGTCGATGACTGCGCGAAGTTCGTCGAGCGCGAGATACGCCGCGGCCGCCGCTATGACGCGATAATCATGGACCCACCCTCCTACGGCAGGGGGCCCGGCGGCGAGATATGGAAGCTTGAGCAGAATCTCTGGCCGTTCGTGTCGCTGTGCGCCGGAGTGCTGTCGGATGAGCCGCTGTTTGTAATAATTAATTCCTACACCACCGGGCTTTCCGCGTCGGTGCTCAGCTATGTTACCGAGAGCATTTTCACGAAAAAATACGGCGGCCGCTCCGAAAGCCGCGAGCTGGGTCTGCCCGTTACCGAAAGCGGGCTGTGTCTCCCCTGCGGCGCTACCTGCCGCTGGGAGCGCTGAAGCCCTGCGTGGCAAGAATTTCAGAAGGTTTGATTTTTACCCATGAGTACGATCATCAGTTTCAAAAATGTTCATTTCACATATCCGGGCGACGACAGGGAGAGCCTATGCGGTATCGACCTTGACATAGAAGATGGCAGCTTTGTCGCGATCCTCGGACATAACGGCTCTGGCAAATCCACCCTTGCAAAGCATATGAATGCCATCCTTGCCCCCGATGAGGGGAGCGTCACGGTCGCGGGCTTCGATACCGCGCGCGAGGAGGAGCTTCTTGACGTGCGGCGCAGTGTGGGCATGGTGTTCCAAAATCCCGATAACCAGATAGTCGCGAACGTGGTGGAGGACGATGTGGCCTTCGCGCCGGAGAATCTGGGCATCGCGCCCGGAGAAATACGCGCCCGGGTGGACAGAGCGCTTCAGACTGTCGGTATGTACGAATTGCGGCAGCACGCGCCGCATCTCCTCTCCGGCGGACAGAAGCAGCGCGTGGCGATCGCGGGGGTCATTGCCATGGAGCCGAAGATAATCGTTCTTGACGAGCCGACGGCAATGCTCGACCCTGTGGGTCGACAGGAGGTTATCAGCACCGTGACGCGCCTCTGCCGTGAAAAGGGCATGACGGTCGTCCTCATAACGCACCACATGGATGAGTGCGTGGACGCCGACAGGCTCATCATCATGTCCAGCGGCAGTATCGCCGCCGACGGAACCCCCGCGGAGGTCTTTTCACAGGTCGAGCTCATGGAGCGCGAGGGACTGTCCGTCCCCGAGACCACCAGGCTGATCTACGATCTGAATTCAGCCGGGCTTGAACTGCCGCTATCCGCGCTCGGCGTGAGTGAGTGCGCACAGGTCATATGCAAATACATTAACAGGAAGAAAGAAAAATGTCAGAAATAAAGGTTGAGAGCCTGCGCCATGTTTACAGCGCGGGAACACCCTTTGAAAAAGTCGCCATAGACGGCATAGATATAACGATACCACGCGGACAGATGGTCGGCATAATCGGACATACCGGCTCGGGTAAGTCCACCTTTATCCAGCATCTCAACGCCCTTTTACAACCCACGTCCGGCAGAGTTCTCTGCGACGGGCAGGACATTAACGCGGATAAGATATCCCGCCGTGACGTAAAATGGAAGGTGGGACTGGTGTTCCAGTATCCCGAGTATCAGCTTTTCGAGGAAACGGTATATAAGGACATCGCCTTCGGACCGCGCAATATGAAGCTGTCCGATGAGGAGATAGACCTGCGTGTGCGTGAGGCGGCAAGCTTCGTCGGCGTGGACGAGGAGCTTTTTGAAAGCTCTCCGCTGGAGCTCTCCGGCGGGCAGAAGCGCCGTATAGCCATCGCGGGAGTCATTGCCATGCGTCCCGAGGTGCTGATACTCGACGAGCCGACCGCGGGACTTGACCCGGCGGGCTGTGAGCAGATACTTGAAAATATCTCGTCCTACCGCGAAAAGAGCGGCGCGACGGTTCTGACGGTCAGCCACAATATGGATGACGTGGCACGCCTGAGCGAGCGAATAATCGTTTTCGACCACGGCAAAATAGCTATGGACGGCACACCCGAGGAGGTCTTTTCACAGCCGGAGAGACTCATATCCATGGGACTCACAGTGCCTCATTCCACGGCCGTCGCGATGGAGCTTCGCCGCTTGGGACTTGAGCTGAATGAGGCGATATATACCCATGAAAAGCTTCTGGAGGCCGTGCTCAAAGCCGGGGAGGTGAGCCCATGCTGAAGGATATCACTCTCGGCCAGTTTTTCCCCGGAGATACCGTGGTACACAGACTTGACCCCCGCACAAAGCTTATACTCGTTGTTGTGTACATCGCCGCGCTTTTCCAGGCGTGCGGCTGGGTGTCCTACGCGGTCGTGTGCGCTGTGACTGCGGGGTGTATGCTCCTTTCGCACATCGGCTTTAAGAACATCTTCAAGGGGCTCAAGCCCATGCTTTTCATCATTATCCTCACCGCGGCGCTGAATATTTTTTACACCACGGGCACGCCGATCATACCCGGCTGGATAATAACATGGGAGGGCATTGCGAGAGCCGTGCAGATGGTGTTGCGTATAATGCTCCTAATCACCGGCACGTTTCTTCTCACCTATACTACCAGCCCCATCGCGCTTACCGACGGGCTGGAGCTTCTGATGGAGCCGCTGAAAAAAATCAGGGTCCCGGTGCATGAGATAACCATGATGATGAGCATGGCGCTCAGATTTATACCCACACTCATTGAGGAAACAGACAAGATCATGTCCGCGCAGAAGGCCAGAGGCGCCGACTTTGAGACAGGCAGTCTTATCGACCGGGCGAAGGCTCTTTTGCCGGTGCTGGTGCCGCTGTTCGTTTCGGCTTTCAGACGTGCGGACGAGCTCGCCGTAGCCATGGAAAGCCGTTGTTACCACGGCGGAGACGGACGCACCCGCATGAAGCAGCTTCGTATGGAGCGCTGTGATTACGCGGCGTTTACGCTCGGCGCGATCTTCCTTGCGGGGATGATCGTAATGAAAAAATTCGGTATTTAAGGCGCTTATGAGAAACATTGCCATTCGCTTAAAATACGACGGCAGCCGCTACCACGGCTGGCAGGTGCAGAAAAACGATATCACCGTTGCCCAAACCGTTGAGGAGGCTCTTTCAAAGGTCTGCGAGGAGCCTGTGCGTGTCATCGGCTGCGGCAGAACGGACGCGGGGGTACACGCTCTGCGCTACTGCGCGAATTTCCGCTCCGACACGCGCATACCTCTCGAACGTCTCCCGCTTGCGGTCAACTCAAGACTGCCGGAGGATATCGCCGTAGTCGATGCTGTTGAGGTACCGGAGGACTTCAACGCCATCGGCTCCTGCATAAAAAAGGAATATATCTATAAAATACTCAATTCAAATATCCGCGACCCGTTTCTTGAAAAGCGCGTCTGCTTCTACCCTCAGCACCTCGACATGGAGCTTATGGCGAGGGCGGCTAAAGCCTTCGAGGGCACGCACGACTTCCGCGCTGTCCGCAGTGAGGGTACGCAGACCAGAACCACCGTGCGTACCGTGCACTGGTGCCGTGTGGAAAAGAGCGGGGAGCTTATCACGGTCTCCGTCTGCGCAGACGGCTTCCTTTACAATATGTGCCGCGCCATAGTCGGAACTCTGGTTTATGCTTCCTACGGAAAGCTTCTGCCGGAGGATATCCCGAGTCTCCTTGAAAGGGGCGACAGACGGCTCACCGGGCCCACCATGCCGCCGCAGGGACTGTATCTCAATCGCGTCTGGTACGACGGTGCCGCCGGCAAAATGATGGAAAAGGACTGATGTTTTTGCGCAAAAGCAGTATTTCCCATACCGCCGGCATATATTTGTTAACAAATATGTGATATAATATAATGTACAAAGCTAAAAGGATGAGTTACATATGAAAGCTGCCATCGACATTATTCTGCTGATAATAATCGCCCTGTGTACATGGGGCGGATACAAGCGCGGGCTTGTGGGCGGCATAGCCGGAATACTGGCGATAATAATCGCACTGTTCGGCGGGAGTCTGCTGTCCACGACCTACTCCGGTGAGGTCATCCCCGCGCTGGAGCCGTTTGTCAACGGCTATCTGGACTCCGAGACGAACAGGGAGGCCACACTTGAAAAGCTGGGCTACGCGGACAGTGACCTCTCTCTGGATGATATACTCGGCAATGACCCCTCACTGCGCTACGACTATGCTTACGAATCCGTGGTGGGTGTCGGCTTTTACCGCGACCGCGCCGAGGAGACGGCGGAAAAGGCCGTGAAGCTCTCCGAGGCAAAGAATATCGACATGACCGAGGCGACGGTATCCGTCCTGTGCAGTACGATCACCTATGTGGGCGGGCTGTGCGTGGCGTTCCTGATGATACTCATTCTTCTTGTGGCCATCGGGAATATCGGCAATATGTCCTTCAGGCTCCCGAACATGGAAACGCTCGACGAGGTCGGCGGCGCGCTGTTGGGCTTTATCAGGGGCTTTGTCTACTGTACGCTCCTGTGCTGGATACTCAGCTTTTTCGGAATAGTTATCGGCAAGGAGACGCTTGAGAATACCACCCTCGCCAGATTTTTCCTCGCATTCCGCTTCATTACCGAAAATCTTATTTAATTTCAAGAGGTAAATATGCAACCTACAATGTGTTCACGCTGCGGCAAGAACGTAGCCGTGATTTTCATAACGAAAATCGAAGCGGGCCAGACAAAGAACGAGGGTCTGTGCCTCAAGTGCGCCCGTGAGCTTCACATTAAGCCCGTGGACGATGTGATAAATAAACTGGGCATTTCGGATGATGATCTTGAAAGCATCTCCGGCGAGATGATGAACGCGTTCTCCGACGCGGATAATCTCACGCCGACCGACGAGGACGAGAGCGAGGACGATGGCAAGACTGCGACCTTCCCGTTCCTCAACAGGCTCTTCGGCGGCCCTGCCGCGGCAAACGCCGCCCAGAACGACAATCAGGACAGATCCCGTAACGAGCCCTCCGGCAACGCGTCCGCGACGCCCAAGTCTGCCAAACACAAGTATCTCGATAACTACTGCATCGACCTCACGGCGCGAGCGAGAGACGGTAAGCTTGACAGCATGATCGGCCGCGAGGAGGAGCTTGAGCGGGTCATTCAGATACTAAACCGCCGCCAGAAGAATAACCCCTGCCTTATCGGTGAGCCCGGCGTCGGCAAGACCGCCATCGCCGAGGGGCTTGCCCAGCGCATTGCCATGGGGAACGTGCCATATAAGCTTCAGGATAAGCAGGTTTTCCTCCTTGACCTTACCGCGCTTGTGGCCGGGACGCAGTTCCGCGGCCAGTTTGAAAGCCGCATGAAGGGGCTCATAGAGGAAATACGCAAGCAGGGTAACGTTATTCTTGTCATAGACGAGGTTCATAATATCGTCGGCGCGGGCGACGCGGAGGGTAGCATGAACGCCGCCAATATCCTCAAGCCCGCCCTTTCGAGAGGCGAGATACAGGTCATCGGCGCGACCACCTTTGCCGAGTACAGAAAGCATATCGAGAAGGATTCCGCGCTTGAGCGCCGCTTCCAGCCCGTCACCGTAGGCGAGCCCTCCGTTGCCGACAGCATAAAGATCCTTCGCGGCATCGCCCACTACTATGAGGACTACCATCAGGTGCATATCTCCGACGAGATGTGCCGTCAGGCTGTGCTGATGTCCGAACGCTATATCACCGACAGATTTCTCCCCGACAAGGCCATTGACCTTATCGACGAGGCGTGTTCGGATGTTAACCTCAAGGATCCAGATATCACCCGCCGCATGGAGGCGGAACGCGATCTCGAAAACGTTACCTTTGAGCGGGAAGCGCTCATGTCGGCCGACGCGCCCGCAGGCACGGAGCTTACCGATGAAATGCTTGACAGACGCTATGCCCGCATAGCCGAGCTTCGCAGTAAGGAAATACAGCTTCGCTCGGAGATAGACTGTCTCAAGGCCAAAGGACGCCCTGAGCTTACGCAGGATAATCTTGCGCGCATTATCGAGCTGTGGACGAAGATCCCTGCCTCCACCATCTGCCAGGACGAATTTGACAGGCTCGCGAAGCTTGACGAACGGCTCAAGACCCACATCGTCGGCCAGGACGAGGCGGTCGAGGCCGTGTGCGCCGCCATAAAGCGCAGTCGTGTCGGGCTCAAGACCAAGCGTAAGCCCGTGAGCTTCATCTTCGTCGGGGGCACCGGAGTGGGCAAGACGGAGCTTGTAAAGCGCCTTGCCGCCGATATGTTCGATTCGCCCGAATCGCTCATCCGTCTTGATATGTCCGAGTTTATGGAAAAGTTCTCCGTCTCGCGCATAATCGGCTCGCCCCCGGGCTACGTCGGCTATGACGAAGCAGGACAGCTCACCGAGAAGATACGCCGCAAGCCCTACTCCGTCGTGCTCTTTGACGAGATAGAGAAGGCTCATCCCGACGTAATGAACATCCTTCTCCAGATACTTGACGACGGGCGCATTACCGACGCGCAGGGCAGAGTGGTGAACTTTGAAAATACCGTCATCGTCATGACCACCAACGCCGGCAGTAACAGCAAGTCCGGCAGTGTCGGCTTCGGCGGCTCTCTCGGCGACATGAGCCACGAGCGTACAATGAAGGCGCTCAACGAATTCCTGCGTCCAGAGTTCATAAACCGCGTGGATGAGGTCATCTGCTTCAACCAGCTCAGCGAGGAGAACTTCCGTGCTATCGCCGCCATCATGCTCTCCGAGGTGCGGGACGCCATGGCCGAGCGCAGTATCACCGTAGCGTGGGATGAGAGCGTTATTGACCATCTTGTTAAGGAGGCATACTCCGTCACCTACGGCGCGCGCAATCTCCGTCGCACCATTCAGAAGCAGATAGAGGACGAAATGGCATCCCGAATTGTAGAGCGCCACGGAGAGAACGCGAATTATGTAAACCTCTCTGCCGGAGACGGCACCATAAAGGTCGAAATAGGTTGACGGAGGGTAATAATGGGAAAGCTTGAGATAATCCTCGGCGACATCACAAAGCAGGACTCCGACGCCATCGTTAACGCAGCAAACTGCTCGCTCCTCGGGGGCGGGGGAGTTGACGGGGCGATACACCGCGCCGCCGGGCCTGAGCTTTTGGCGGAGTGCCGCACGCTCAACGGCTGTCGCACCGGAGAGGCAAAGATAACAAAGGGCTACAGGCTCCCCGCAAAGTATGTTATACACACGCCCGGTCCTGTCTGGCACGGCGGCGGTCATAATGAGGCTGAGCTTCTCGCCTCATGCTACCGCTCCAGCCTGACGCTTGCGTCCGAGTACGGCTGCGGGACGGTGGATTTTCCCTCCATCAGTACCGGCGTATATCATTTTCCCCTTGCTCAGGCGGCGGAGATCGCTGTAAAGACTATCACGGAGTACATCGGGGCACACCCCGAGATCGAGCGCGTGCGCATGGTCTGCTTCGATGATCGAACCGCGGCACATTACGAAAAGGCGCTTCGGGACTGCGAGGGCGGAGAGTGAAAAAAAGAGTCATAAAGCTACAGTATAATTCACCGGTCGTCCTCACCTTTGCTCTGCTCGCGCTCCTTGCACTCCTGCTGCAAAAGCTCACGGGCGGCTGGACAACACTGAAGCTTTTCAGCGTTTACCGCTCGTCTCTGGCAGATTTCTGGACGTATCCGCGCTTTTTTCTCCATGTCCTCGGTCACACCGGCTACTCTCATTACATAGGCAATATGATGATGATACTTGTCGTGGGGCCTCCGCTTGAGGAGAAATACGGCAGTCGCAGTCTGATTTTTGCGATACTCCTGACGGCGCTGATCTCGGGCATGGTGCAGTGGCTGTTTTTCCCCGGTACTGCCCTGCTCGGCGCGTCGGGAATAGTGTTCATGATGATCGCAATGTCCTCCCTCTCGGGAATGAAGGAGGGCTGTATCCCCATAACACTCATACTGGTTCTTGTGCTGTATGTCGGCGGGGAAGTGGTTGACGGCGTTGTGCTCCGCGACAATGTGTCCCAGCTCACCCATATTATCGGCGGCCTTTGCGGAGCGCTGTTCGGGCTGAGCATACGGAGATAGCGCGATGGAGAGACTTCTTATCAGCGCCTGTCTTATCGGGGTCTACTGCAAGTATTCCGGCGGCAACAACGCGCTGGACGGCGAGACACTCCGTGCACTTCGCGCCCGGTACGAGCTTGTGCCCGTCTGCCCGGAGTTTGCGGGCGGGCTCCCGGTGCCTCGAGAGCCGAGTGAGAGGCTGAATGGCAGGGTGGTCAGCCGGAATGGACGTGACGTTACCCACGAGTACGATAGGGGAGCGGAGCTTGCCCTGATACTTGCCCGGCGCAACGGCTGTCAAAAAGCCCTGATGAAGGAGCGAAGCCCCTCCTGCGGGAGCGGTGAGATATACGACGGCAGCTTCACGGGAACGGTGATAAAGGGTTACGGCACTGCGGCGGAGACGCTCATAAATGCCGGAATCGAGGTCATCGGAGAAAGCAGGGTGTCCAATCTCATCCGGGACTGACACAGATCAAAACGATAAATAAAAGCTAACGGGCGGTCTGTATTCGTCCGTTAGCTTTTTTACTGCAAATTACCGTATTCAAAAGACACACTTAAATTATGTAAAACAAAATATGTAAACTAAATTATGAAAATAAAAATATGTAAACCAAAGACGGACTAAAAGTCCGGATTTTGGCTTACATATTTTATAACAACGATAAAGGAGCTGTATTATGCTCTTTCTCCGTCGCCATCGTAATACATTACCGGAGCCATGCCCGAAACCAGCAGAATCATGTCGGCGCTGTCTGTTTCGCTGTCACTGCGGCCATAGCATTGCCCAATGAGTATCTCTCCGCTGTAGACGCCGTACTCTGCGGAGTTCGGCTGTTGCGAGACTATATTCTCGTTCAACAACGCCCGAATGTCACAACCGGCGTTTACGTTGCCGAGCCGCCTGCCCTTGACATAGACACTCTTGAGCAGTGAAACGCCATTGGTTTCCTGCAATATCCTGTCGGTAAGCTCCTGCCTGTCATTACCGGCGCGGCGCAGACTCAGGTATGACGAGGTCGTGACCTCCGGCATTACAGCCGCGCCCTCGCGTATTTCCTCCGCCGCCAGCGCCGAGATGTACAGGCACTCCCCGGCACAGCCCGGCGTATAGGCCCCGGGGAGTTCAACGCCGTTAACGCTCACGATACAGCACACGTTCAGATTTGCCGCAACCATCAGCAACAGCGCAGACACTAACAGAAAAACTTTCCACCTCACTTGACCACCTCCGCAGTTAACATAACTCATATTAAGCGCAAGGTCAACAGCTTCGACAAAAGCGGTGAAAATATACTCCGTTATTCTTCCTCTGCCGGGGATATCTCTGTGACGGATACCTCAAAGGCCGTCTTTTCGACCGAGCCGTATTCCGTCAGCTTTATGTAGCGGCGGCTTTGCAGACGCCCCGTGAGCTCAACCTGCGTTCCCACACTCCAGAGACACGCCGTCTGCGCCTGCCTTCCCCAGCAGATACACGGCAGGTAATCCGAGCGGCTGTAGCTTCGGTTGACGGCCAACATCAGATCGCATATATCCCTGCCCATTGGGGTGGTACGCAGATTAGGAGGTTTACATAATGTTCCGCGCAGTATAACAAGATTGCTGTCTTCCTCGTCACAGAAGTAAAGCTCTCTTGCAAAAACGGTTATCACGAGCTTTGCCCCCTCGCCGCGGCGATTGTTAAAGGTGCGCACCTGCCCGATGACGCACAGCTTTTCCCCCTCGTGCCCCTCAAGCTCCGCGAGCTTATTTTTACGCACTATCACGTTAAGAGTGTCATAGTTTCCGGACAGGCGTTCCACCTCAAGCGGGAATATGTAAAACTCCTGTGAGCGGCTGAGATGTGAAAAAACAGGGCCGGCGGCCATCGTTCCGCACAGCTTCGTGTAGTTAGGTTCACTGTTCATGTCCATTTCTTAGGCCATCCTTTTCGAAGATATGTTTAAGCATATGTTCAGATGGCTATTGAATATGTGCGCGGAAAAGGTTATAATAAGCCTACAATTTTGATGAGGTGAAGATCAATGGATATTAAGGATATTCTCGAAAAATGCGATCATACCCTTCTGCGCGTGGACTGCACAGCCGAAGAGATACGCACACTGTGCGACCAGGCGATAAAGTATAACTGCGCCAGCGTATGTATTCCGCCCTGCCATGTCGCGGGTGCAAAGAGATACGTTGACGGCAAGCTGAAAATATGCACGGTCATCGGCTTCCCCAACGGCTACATGACCACCGCCGCTAAGGCGTTCGAGGCGGCCGACGCGGTGAAGAACGGCGCCGACGAGATAGACATGGTCATCAATCTCTCCATGGTCAAGGACGGATGCTGGGATAAGGTGGCCGAGGATATCTCCGCCGTTCGTAAGGCGACCGAGGGCAATATTCTCAAGGTCATAATCGAGTGCTGCCTCCTCACCGACGAGGAGAAGATAAGACTCTGCACCACAGTCGCCGACTGCGGCGCGGATTATATCAAGACCTCCACGGGCTTCTCCACGGGCGGCGCCACACGCGAGGACGTAAAGCTCATGCGCGAAAACAGCCCCGAGAGCCTCAAGGTCAAGGCCGCCGGCGGCATCTCTTCTATTGAGGATGCGGAGGATTTCGTTGCCCTCGGCGCGGACAGACTCGGCACCAGCCGTATAGTCAAGCTCGCCATGGCCATGGAGCAGGAGTAAGGCTTCGGAAAATCCGTTGTGAGGAGCGAGGTAGGATGAACATTAAGAAGCCTGCATATATATATATCAGACTGTTTGCAATTGTCATTGCTGTCTGCACGTCGTTCCTGTGGCTGTCAACGAAGCTGCCACAGGAAAAGATAGCCATTAATGTAGCACGTTCTGCGGACATACTGGAGAGTGAGGGGCAGTATGCCTACATTCTCGACGGGAAAAAGTCATCCATGCTGGATAACTATACCGACTCCATTATCCTTACTGTTTGCAAATCTTCTTCTCCGGATGAGGCACTCTCGTTCCTTACAAACCCGATATTTGATGGGGACACGCCCTTGGACAGTCTTGTACGCTATTGCTACGACGACACGGAACCGGACGGACACTATGTAAGGTACTGGCTGGGCTTTCGCATTTTCCTGCGCCCGTTGCTCGAATTCATGGACCTGCGGGGGATACGCTACGTTTCGATTGCTCTTATGCTTCTGCTTCTCATTGCCGTTTTTGCTTCAGTGGTAAAAAATGTCTCGTTGCGCGCGGGGATAGCGTTCGGGATAAGCATGACGCTTATCAGACCGTATGTAGCCGCAAGGTGTATGCAGTTCGCCTGCTGTCCCATGATCGCGCTGACGGCCATGCTCTTTGTGCCGCTTATCGAGAAAAGGCGGGAGCTCCGGCTGCCGTTTTTTATGGTCGTGGGTATGCTCACGATGTTCTTTGATTTTTATACGGTTCCTGTGCTGACGTTCGGAATGTCGATGGTGTACAGCATGGCTATCGCGCTTCACAATGGGAGAGAGATAACGCTGAGAGATATGCTCGGTTGCTTCGCGCTTTGGTTTGCGGGGTATCTCTGTATGTGGCTCGCGAAGATGGCACTGACGACACTGTTTACCCCGTACAACGGCTTTTCAAACGGAATTAAGGAGCTATTGCTCTGGCTCGATAAGAAAAGCCCCGCAGAACCCGGACAGTTCGGCATACCTCGCGCGTTCGCGGCGGTGTACACCGTGGTCTGCCCGGATCTGCTGTCAAAAACAGTTATGGGCGGCCTTGTTGCGGTTTTCGCAGTCCTTGTCATAATGAGAGTGAAAGCGGGGGAGGGACGCGCGCTGGCATCCGCGCTCCCCGTAGCGGCGGTAGGCCTGCTACCTTTGCTGTGGTTTGCCGCCTCCGCGAAGCCAATCGTGAATCATGCATTCTTCCAGTACAGGAGCATAGCTGTTCTGTACTGGGCGATGGGCGCATGGGTGACCGCTTTGACGCATGGCTCTGCACCGGCACACGGTGACGTTGCTTTGAGCAGGTGAGCTATGTGTTTGCACGCTCGAACCGTCTCCTCAGCCGCGTACACAGCGCCGTCCCGGGGACGGAAATCCCCAGCCACACAAAGGTGAACGCGGGGCATATCTGCCCTAACAGGTTGAGCGGCATGGCGGAGTAATCCCAGACGTTCCAGCCCAGCGCGAGATTTACGAGAAGTCCCGTCTCAAACTCCACCGTGGTGATGACCGCGGCGCAGAGTATCAGACGCTTCATACGGCTCAGCCCACTGCCGGAAATGATATACATCAGCGTGAAGCACAGTCCGCCGCACAGTAGCATCGTCCAGTGTGTCCACCCCCGCCACAGGAGCTCCGTCAGACCGTACAGCACCGCCCCAAGAAGATACACGACAAAGTATTCCGTATCCATCCCCCCGTCGGGTATATCTTTTCCGGGGACAGGAATATTTATCCCCGCACGGAAATATTTTAATATTGGAGAAAGCAAAAAAGTCTTGACAAGCCGCGAAATAACTGTTATATTATCAAAGCTAAAACAAAGAAGGTATCGCGCTTTGCGTCCTCACCCGGCGGCTTTTGTCGGCCGTGGTCAATAAAAGCACTTCCCCTCACAGGGGTTATTGTGGTTTTATGCGCGGATGCAGTGCGTCCGCGCTTTATTTTTACCGGAGGTGTTTCACATCGCAAACGCTGTTCATCAGATCAACGAAGAGATCATTGACAAAGAGATACGCCTGATCGGCGACGAGGGCGAGCAGTTAGGCATCATGTCTGCTGAGGAAGCATTCAAGATCGCACTGGAACGCGACCTGGATCTGGTCAAGATCGCTCCGGGCTCCAATCCTCCGGTGTGCCGTATTATGGACTACGGTAAGTTCCGCTTCGAGCAGACCAAAAAGGAAAAGGAAGCGAAAAAGAACCAGCGTGTTATCGAGATCAAGGAGATTCGTATGTCTCCCGGTATCGACACCAATGACTTCAACACGAAGCTCAAGAATGCCCAGAAGTTCCTTGCTGACGGTGATCGCGTGAAGGTATCCGTGCGTTTCCGCGGCAGAGAGATGGCGCACACTCAGATAGGCGAGGTGCTCCTCCGCGACTTCGCCGCGAAGTGCTCGGAGATCGCCAATCTGGACAAAGCACCCAAGCTTGAGGGCAGGAATATGTCCATGTTCCTCTCTCCAAAGCCCACCACCCCGCCGAAAAAGCCCGCAAAGCCCAAGACCCTCAAAGCTCCCGAGACCGCAGAGCCTCAGGAATAAGTAAGTTTACAACAGGATTTTCCTGTAAGTTACGGAAGGAGAAAATATCATGCCCAAACTGAAAACCCACAGCGGTGCAAAGAAGAGATTCAGTCTCACCAAGTCCGGTAAGGTAAAGCGCGCGCACGCGTTTAAGAGCCATATCCTCACCAAGAAAGACACCAAGCGTTGCCGTCGTCTGCGCTCCGAGGCATATGCCGACGTGACCAACGAAGCAACCATCAAGAAAATGATCCCTTACAAATAAGGGCGGACGTTATATAGGAGGATAAATAAATGGCAAGAGTTAAAGGCGCAATGATGACCCGCAAGCACAGAAACAAGGTACTGGGTCTTGCAAAGGGTTACTGGGGCAACAAGTCCCGTCACTATAAGATGGCAAACGAGCAGCTCATGAAGTCCGGCCGCTACGCATACGTCGGCCGCAAGCAGAAGAAGAGAGACTTCCGCAAGCTGTGGATCACCCGCATCAGCGCAGGCTGCAAGATGAACGGCATGAACTACTCCAGCTTCATGCACGGTCTGAAGCTGGCCGGTATCGACATGAACCGCAAGATGCTCTCCGAGATGGCCATCCATGATCCCGCTGCATTCGCCACCCTGTGCGATATGGCAAAGAACGCCAAGTAATTTTAGTCGTTTTCCGGTTCCCCTGACCTTTTCACGTCAGGGGAATCTTTCTCTTTTCTGAACTCTCCCGGCGTTTCCGGTCGGAGATTTCTGGCCCTTCCCCGTGAAATTTGCAATTCGCTCTTGATTTTTTCTATATTTCCTATAGAATAGAAAGCGTAATTTATCTAGAATATCCAGAACATTCTCAGGAGGAATGAATCAAATGACTTACGAGATGGACATTGCCGGCTTAAAACGGGATCTTCCCTTGTGCA
>CAZPLL010000019.1:0-25122 GCA_964587485.1 uncultured Oscillospiraceae bacterium
CAGGCATCTGGTCGCCGTCGAAGTCGGCGTTGAAGGCGGTACACACCAGCGGGTGCAGCTTGATGGCGCGACCCTCGACCAGCACCGGTTCAAAGGCCTGAATGGACAGGCGGTGCAGGGTCGGTGCGCGGTTCAGGAGCACGGGGTGCTCCTTGATGACGGTCTCCAGGGCATCCCAGACCTCGGGGTAGACCCGCTCGATCTTCTTCTGGGCGTCCTTGACGTTGGTGGCCTTGCCCATCTCGACCAGTCTCTTGACCACGAAGGGCTTGAACAGCTCCAGCGCCATCTCCTTAGGCAGACCGCACTGGTATATCTTCAGGGAGGGGCCGACCACGATGACAGAACGGCCGGAGTAGTCCACGCGCTTGCCCAGCAGGTTCTGGCGGAAGCGTCCCTGCTTGCCCTTGAGCATATCGCTCAGAGACTTGAGTGCGCGGGAGTTCGCGCCGGTAACAGCTCTGCCGCGACGGCCGTTGTCGATGAGGGCATCAACGGCTTCCTGAAGCATACGCTTCTCGTTGCGCACGATGATGTCGGGCGCGTTGAGCTGCTGAAGTCTCTTGAGGCGGTTATTTCTGTTGATAACGCGGCGGTACAGATCGTTCAGGTCGGAGGTGGCAAAGCGGCCGCCGTCAAGCTGTACCATGGGACGTATCTCGGGCGGGATGACGGGCAGAATGTCAATGATCATCCACTCGGGGCGATTGCCGCTCTGACGGAATGCCTCGACGCACTCAAGGCGCTTGACAAGCTTCGCCTTCTTCTGTCCGTTGGCATTCTTCAGCTCCTCGCGAAGCTGCTCGGCAAGCTTGGTGCAGTCGATCTCGCTGAGCAATTCCTTGATGGCCTCGGCGCCTATGCCGGCCTTGAAGTCGTCCTCGTACTTTTCGCGCATATCCCGGTACTCACGCTCGGAGAGTATCTGGCATTTTTCAAGCGGAGTGAAGCCGGGGTCGATAACGATATAGTTTGCGAAATACAGAACCTTCTCCAGCATACGCGGGGTCAGGTCGAGCATGAGTCCCATGCGGCTGGGGATGCCCTTGAAATACCAGATGTGGCTGACGGGAGCTGCCAGCTCGATATGACCCATACGCTCGCGGCGAACCTTGCTCTTCGTTACCTCGACGCCGCAGCGGTCGCAGATCTTGCCCTTGTAACGGATCTTCTTGTACTTGCCGCAGTGACACTCCCAGTCCTTGGTGGGTCCAAAAATGCGCTCGCAGTAAAGTCCGTCACGCTCAGGCTTGAGAGTGCGGTAATTGATGGTCTCGGGCTTTTTGACTTCGCCGTGAGACCAGCTCAGGATCATCTCGGGGGAGGCAATACCAATCTGAATTGCGTCAAACGGTGTGTAACTCATTATTACATATCCTCCTCATCATCACTGTAGTCAGCGCCGCCGAAATCCTCGTCCTCGGGGATATTCTCGATAGTGAAACCCTCAGCCTCGATCTCTTCGTCGTCGGCGCGGTAAATTTCATCCTTTATGTCGGGGATGAAGTCATCGTCATCATCGTCCTTGAGCTCTATCTCGTTGCCGTCCTTGTCAAGAATATTGACATTCAGGCAGAGAGCCTGAAGCTCCTTGACGAGAACCTTGAAGGATTCGGGCACGCCCGGCTCGGGTATGTTGTTGCCCTTTACGATGGCTTCATAGGTCTTGACACGGCCGGTCACGTCGTCGGACTTGACGGTCAGTATCTCCTGCAGAGTGTATGCCGCGCCGTACGCCTCCAGCGCCCAGACTTCCATTTCACCGAAGCGCTGTCCGCCGAACTGTGCCTTGCCGCCCAGAGGCTGCTGGGTAACGAGGCTGTAGGGGCCTGTGGAGCGGGCATGTATCTTATCGTCAACCAGATGGTGGAGCTTGAGGAAGTAGACCCAGCCGACGGTAACATCGTTGTCGAACTTCTCGCCGGTACGGCCGTCGTACATGGCGCTCTTGCCGTCCTCACGGAGACCGGCGAGCTTGAGAGTTTCGCGGATGGCGGTCTCGTTGGCGCCGTTGAAGATAGGTGTGGCGACCTTCCAGCCGAGTGCCTGAGCCGCGTAGCCCAGGTGTACCTCAAGTATCTGACCGATGTTCATACGGGACGGAACGCCCAGGGGATTGAGCACGATGTCCAGCGGAGTGCCGTCGGGCAGGTAAGGCATATCCTCGCGGGGCAGGATGCGGGAGACGACACCCTTATTACCGTGACGGCCGGCCATCTTGTCACCCACGGAGATTTTTCTCTTCTGGGCAATGTAGACACGGACGACCTCGTTCACACCGGGGTTCATCTCGTCGCCGTTCTCACGGGTAAAGACCTTGACATCGACGATAATGCCGCTCTCGCCATGGGGGACCTTGAGTGAGGTGTCACGGACCTCGCGCGCCTTTTCGCCGAATATGGCGCGAAGCAGACGCTCCTCTGCGGTAAGGTCAGTTTCGCCCTTGGGGGTCACCTTGCCGACGAGAATGTCGCCCGCGGTGACCTCCGCACCGACCATGATGATGCCGCGCTCGTCAAGATATTTCAGTGCATCGTCACCGACGCCGGGGATATCACGGGTGATCTCCTCGGGGCCGAGCTTCGTGTCGCGTGCGTCGCACTCGTACTCCTCGACGTGCAGAGATGTAAATACATCCTCCATGACAAGGCGCTCGTTGAGAAGTACCGCGTCCTCGTAGTTGTAGCCTTCCCAGTTCATGTAACCGACAAGGATGTTCTTGCCCAGCGCGATCTCGCCGTGGCTTGTGCTGGGGCCGTCGGCCATAACGTCGCCTGCCTCAACACGCTCGCCGGTGGAGACGATGGGACGCTGATTTATGCAGGTACCCTGGTTGGAACGGGCGAACTTGATGAGCTTGTAGGTCTTGCTCTCGCCGGAGTCGTATCTGACGACGATCTTGTTGGCATCGACCGCGGTGACAACACCGCTGCCCTCGGCCAGAACACACACGCCGGAGTCAACGGCGCACTTATGCTCGATACCGGTGGCGACAATAGGTGCCTGGGTGACCATGAGGGGAACGGCCTGACGCTGCATGTTCGCGCCCATCAGTGCGCGGTTCGCGTCGTCGTTTTCGAGGAAGGGTATCATCGCGGTCGCGATGGAGACCATCATCTTGGGGCTGACGTCGATATAGTCTACATCCTCGCGGTTGACGGATACGGTATCGTTGCGGTGACGGCAGGTCACACGCTTGTTGGCAAGGCAGCCGTTCTCATCCACAGGCTCGGAGGCCTGAGCCACAACGAACTGATCCTCCTGATCGGCGGTCATGTAATCGACCTGATCGGTGAGGCGGCAGGTGCCCTTTTCGACCTTGCGGTAAGGCGCGACAAGGAAGCCGTACTCGTTGGCGCGGGCATAGGATGCCATGTAGTTTATAAGGCCAATGTTCGGGCCTTCGGGAGTCTCAATGGGGCAGAGACGGCCGTAATGGCTGTAGTGAACGTCACGGACGTCGAAGCTCGCGCGCTCTCTCGACAGGCCGCCGGGGCCAAGCGCGGACATACGGCGCTTGTGTGTCAGCTCTGCCAGAGGGTTGGTCTGATCCATGAACTGAGAAAGCGGAGAGGAACCGAAGAATTCCTTGATGGCCGCGGTGACGGGGCGGATATTGATAAGGCTCTGGGGGGTAACGATATCCAGATCCTGAAGGGTCATACGCTCGCGGATAACGCGCTCCATGCGGCTAAAGCCAATGCGGAACTGGTTCTGAAGCAGCTCGCCCACGCATCTCACGCGGCGGTTGCCCAGATGGTCGATATCGTCGGCCTCGCCGATGCCGTGGGCAAGGCAGTTGAGGTAGTTGACAGAGGCGAAGATATCGTCGGCAACGATATGCTTGGGGATGAGAATGTCAATATTCTCGCGCACGGCGCTCTTGAGTGCCTCTCCCTCGTACTTCTCGCACAGGCTCCTCATGACGATGCCGCGGACATTTTCCTTAATGCCCAGCTCTTCAAGCTCCTCAGCGGTAAAGGAGGCGTAGCGGTTGATATTGACCATGCCGTTGGAGAATACGCGGATCTGCTTTCCGTCTACAACGAGCTTAACGTCGATAACGCCCGCATCGGCGACAGCCCTCGCGTCGGCACGGCTGAGTATCTTGCCCGCCTCAAAGAGCAGCTCACCGGAGAAGGGGTCAACGACGGGCTCTGCCAGCTCGAAGCCCGCGATGCGGGGGAAAAGGGAGAGCTTCTTATTAAATTTATAGCGACCGACATTGGAAATCTCGTAGCGGCGGCGGTCATAGAAAAGGCCGTCCAGCAGAGTCTCGGCGGATTCCACGGTAGGAGGATCGCCGGGGCGAAGCTTACGGTAGATCTCGATAAGGCACTCGTCACGTCCGGCGGCGGTGTCCTTTTCAATGGTGGAGACCATGCGCTCATCCTCGCCGTAAATCTCCTTGAGGCGTTCGTTTGTGACGGCGCCCACGGCGGGATCGTTCACACAGCTCAGCCATGTGGCGGGACGGTTCTCGTCGTACTGACCCATCGCCTTGAGGAACCACGTTATGGGAAGCTTGCGGTTTTTATCGATGCGGACATAGAAAACGTCGTTCGCGTCGGTCTCATACTCCAGCCATGCTCCATGATAAGGAATAACGGTGGCGGCGTAGACATTGATCATGGACTTGTCCGTGGTCTTGTCGAAATACACACCGGGAGAACGGACTATCTGGGAGACAATGACACGCTCGGCACCATTGATAACAAATGTACCGCCCGGAGTCATCAGGGGGAAGTCACCCATGAAGATCTCCTGCTCCTTGATCTCCTGAGTCTCCTTGTTGCGCAGGCGAACCTTGACCTTGAGCGGAGCCGCGTACGTTGCGTCGCGCGCCTTGCACTCCTCCTCGGAGTACTTCGGCTCCTCGTTCATGGAGTAGTCGATAAAGCTCAGTTCCAGATTGCCCGAATAGTCGGTAACGGAGTCAACGTCCCTGAACACCTCGCGAAGGCCGGTCTCAAGGAACCATTTGTAAGAGCTTTTCTGGATCTCCAGCAGGTTGGGCATTTCCACGATCTCCTGGGTACGGGCAAAGCTCTTTCTGAGGGTTTTGCCGTAGAGAACATCCTTTGGCATTTGCACACTCTCCTTATCTCGCAATTGTGAACACCCGCATATGTTGTCAGATTGTTTATGCGCGGTGTTGATTTTACATCGTCAGGCTGATATAATATGCACAGTGATAGTGGGGTGGTCTTGCCCCTCTCCCCCGCATACATAGCAAGTCATTCTACCATTGCTGTGTATATAAAGTCAAGAACTTTTTTATTAAATCGTGCGTTTTTTTGCGGAGGCTGTTGTCTCCGCTTTTTTGTTTTGAACGTGCGGCGTGCGGGCTTCTTTGACGCACCGTAACTAAAACGAGGTAAAGATCATGAATATATACGTGTCTGCTCTTTTGGCGGCCGAAGCCGTGTTCGCGCTTTTTCTGCTGTACAAGGCCGATCTGCTCACAAGCCTGCCCCGGTGGTTTTTCTCGGTCGCGCTGACAGGCGCGGCATTTCTGTTGCGCGCCGCACTGTTTGATTATGAGACGCTCGACTATCAGAACTTCCTGACCGTTTGGGTCGATTTCTTCCGCTCTCACGGTGGTTTCAGCGCACTGAGTACGCCGGTCGGCAACTATAATATCCCCTATCTCTGTTTTCTGGCGCTGTTCTCATACTTGGATTTGCGGGACCTGTACCTCATAAAGCTGTTGAGCGTCTTTTTCGACGTGGTGTTGGCCTATGCCGCCATGCAGCTTGTGGGGAAGTGCACCAGTAGTGACGGGAAAAGACTGTTCTGCTTCTTCGCGGTGTTGTTCATGCCCACCGTAGTTCTCAACGGTGCTCTCTGGGGACAATGCGACAGCATCTATACGGCTCTCGCACTGCTGGGTATCTATCTTGCGTTGGATGACAGACCCGTGCTTTCAATGGTCAGCATCACACTCTCCTTCGGCTTCAAGCTTCAGGCGGTGTTTATCATGCCGGTGTACGCCGTGCTGTGGATATACGGGAAGTTCAACTGGAAGCATTTTCTGATTTTCCCGCTGAGCTATGTTTTGCTCATCATGCCCGCAGTGCTGATGGGGCGTCCGTTCTTTGAAGCACTCACGCTGTATTTCACCCAGGCGGAAACCGTAGGCGGCGGCCTGAACTATAACTCCCCTTCTGTTTTTGCGCTCATCGGTAATGTCGCAAATGAAGATGCCGCATCCAAAATCGCCGTGCTCGTCGCGCTCACATATGTGTGTGTCGTGCTTTTTGTCGCCCTTATACGCTGTGACAGACTGAGTGACCGCAGTATCGTCGCCGTTTCGATGCTGTTTGCGATCGGTATCCCGTTTCTCCTCCCTCATATGCACGACAGGTACTTTTTCCCGTCCGACGTGCTTACTCTGGTGATGGCCTGCTGTACCCCGCTCTGCTTCCCCGCCGCACTGCTCGCGCAGTTTGCTTCCCTGCTCGGCTACCACGCATATCTCAAAATGAGGTATTTTCTCCCTATGAGCTACGGAGCCTGTGCCCTTGTCATATCAATGGTTATAGCCGCTTTATTCTGGCGTGGGAGCTTTTATCCGAAAAATAATAAAAAAATCTGTTGACAAATCCTGAATTTCTGCTATAATTCTCCATGCCTTAAATGTGGCAGGCCAAATGATGTGAACGACTTTAAATGGAGCCGGGACATCGGCTTATGCGAGAGTGCTGGAACAGGTAGACAGGCACGTTTGAGGGGCGTGTGTCAACCGACGTGGGAGTTCAAGTCTCCTCTCTCGCACCAGATCGTCGCAAGCGATATCGCTTGCGGCGATTTTTCATTCTTTGTATTGAGAATCATCTTGCGCTCATTATGTTGTTTGTTGGCTCTATGTCAATAGTTGGAGTAGGAAAGAAGTAAAAAGAAAAGCGAAAAGCCGGGCAATCCGGAGTAATCACAAATGTGAGGTTGAAGTGTTCCAGTCAAGGTGTTGGCCTCAACGGTCGCAAAAAGCCTGATACTCGCGATTAAGAGTAACGCGGCAGCGAGGACAAGCTAAAAAAGCATAATCGCTGCTATGTAAATAAATCTCATTGACAGTCATAAGGTAATGGAACGACTCCGCAGAGTCATCCGCAAAGTATCTCCCAGTTGTGCTTTTGCTCATACAACTTTTGACGTAAGCGTAGCAGGAAAAGGATTAGTCATGACCGCCGGCTAAGACGCAGGCTTGATTAAGCCATAGAAGGGTATTTTGCCGACGATATCTAAAGATGCACTGATTATTCTTTCTTCTGCATCTCCCGCTCCTCCGCCCGTAAACGGGCACTTATGCTTCTTTCCGCGCTTGTACTAACTTTCCGTAATGTTTGTTAGTAGCGCTTCGCTCGATGCATGAAGCTAAAGCGTTTTTACGGAACGCCTTTACCGGCATAGTCGGTGGAGGCACTAACCGGCAAAAACCTGCTGCCTCGCGGTGGAGGCAGCAGGTTTTTGCTTGTTCTTCGTCAGGTCAGTCAGGTCATTTATTGCTCAGCACCGGGGTCCAGTATTCCTGCGCGTAGATATCGGTGAAGCGGTAGGTCGCGCGGGCAGCGTCGGTGGGGATATAGACATAGCTTATCTCCATGTCCTCCATACTGCCGCCAACGGTCATGCGGTCACCCATCATGTAGCTGTCGATATACTGCCAGTCGTAGCTGTAGTAGTCGCAGATGAAGTCCAGCGTATCCCCCGGCTCGAGGGCGGTCATGCCCTTGGCCACGGTGTCGGTCTCGCCGTCGCGGTAGACGCGCCGCGCCCCGGCTATATACCCATATGGATGGTCGTTATCAAACACAAGCATGAGCTCACAGCGCTCGCCGTTGAGCAGGACGGGGACACGGCCGGTGATGGTGTAATTCTCGCCGTCGTCCACGGTGCCGACATGGTAATACGCCACAGGCTGGCCGTCGATAGCCGTCCATGTGCCGTCGTAGCTACCGATGAGCGCGCCGCTCTCCGTAAACTCAAAGGTATTATCAAGCCCCATGTCGATAAAGCCCTCGCCGTCGTCAAGGAAAAGGTTCAGCTCCAGCTCATGGACAAGACTCCACTGCTCCTCCGTAAGGGTCATAACGCTCGTGCCGTTGTCGTCCTCGCTCCAGTACAGATTGTCGGGGTCAAAGCGGTTTTCGGCCAGATATTCCGCCGTGTCGGTAAGGCGCTCACCCTCAAGCGCACGGCCGAGAAAGGCGGAGTTTTCCCCGTCAAGCCCCGAGACCCGGAACATATTGCCGCCGAGGAGCTCGCCCAGCATCCCCGTGAGCGAGTCGGTGCTGTACGATCCGCTGTAGGATGAGCCGTAGCTACCGAAGATACTTTCAAACACGTCGGAGGCGGAGCTTCCGACGCCGCCGGAGCCGCTGCTCCCGCCGTAGCTTCCGTAGTAGTCAAAGAGCGAGCTGTACGGCGAGGCGCTGCCGCCGCTCATGGCCTGGCCGCCCGTCTCGACGCTCGCAAAGGCCCGGATGCATTTTGAATATTCGTCGCTGATGCCGATAGCCTCATAGGTGGATACCGCGCTGTCCACAGAGGATACCTTGCGGTACGGGAAATAGACGGAGAGGCCGTAGGCGTTTGTCATGCCGGAGGAGGTGCGGTTATACTTTACGGCGCCGAGAAGAGCGTCCGCAAGCTCCTCCGCCTCGTCCGTGCCGATGCCGTGCGCCAGATGCACAAGATCGACCTGGTCTATTTTAGAGGTCGAAAACTCCCGCGCACCGCTGCGTGCGTCGGAGACAGTCTTGTAGCCGTCGTTCTCGATAAGCTCGGTCGTCGCGGAGGCAAAGGCGGCAAAGCTTGCCGGGACGGTCTCCTGAAGCTCTGCAAGGTCAACGAGCGAGAGCGTTGTCGACTGGCCGCGGCAGGAGCTTGCACAGGTGTCGGTATAATCGTCGATTATCCTCTTGCCGAGCTCCACGGTGGAGATGGAGGTATCCGCACAAAGCTCGCTTATCCAGTCGGTATAGTACCAGCCGATGCCCGGTTCGGTCTCCTCGGAGGCGATAAGGTAGTCGGCATATGGCGCGAGTGTCAGCGCCGTTTCCGCGGTGGCCATGAGGCAGGCGTCAAAGCCGATGAAGTCGAAGCTGACCCCGCCTTTTTCCAGCGCCTCGTTTATGCCCTTGAGCGTCATAGAGCCGGAGGAGCTGAATTTCTGGTCATAGCCGTAGCCGCTGAGCGAGCCGCCGCCGTGATCCCAGAGAATGAGCATATTACGGTTCGCGGGATAATTTTTGTCGCAGAAGCCTATGAAATCCGCAAGCGTGGAGGGGTCTGTCATGGAGACATTGCCCGCATCCTTCACAACGCACTTGAAGCCGTTGCCGCTTGTGCTTGACGCAAGCTGGTATATCTGGTTGACGGAGTCGGACATTATGCTGTTGCGCCAGCCCGTACAGCCACCGGTGTATATCACGACATTCACATTGTCGCCCAGCGTGGCCTTTGCCATCTCACCGAGGTCGGAGGTCGCCATTCCGCTCCCCGACTCAAGGTCGGTGCCGCACATATAGACCATCACCGTGACGGTATCCGCGCCGCCGCCGAAGATGGTGGTGTAGCGCGGACGCGCCGCGCTGTCTACCGTGGTGTCCAGCTTTCCCGTGTTGGGTGTAAGCTCCCAGCCGGACGAGACACTGCCGCCGTTTAACGAAGCGTAAAGGCTGTCCGAGAGCGTGGAATACCCGGACGTGGTGCTCTGGGAATACTGCTGTGTCTGCGTTGAGGCTTGGGAAGTGCTCACGTTCCCGCCGGAGTCATTGCCGAAAATACCCGTGCCTCCGAAGATCAGCGCCAGAGCGACGATGATCCCGGTGAGCGAGCCACCCCTTTTCCTTCCGCCTCTCACGCCACGCCCCGCGCCGCCGAAGCCCCTCGTTACACGTCCCGCGCCACCGTGGTTACTGTAGCCGCCGGGAGTGCCCACCGCACCCGTGCCGAGACCCGAGCCGCGCCTGTACACACTCTTGCCGGTACCGCTTATGTTTTTCTCCCTGCTCCTCGGTCTGTTGCCTGCCATATTTCGTCCCGCCTTTCAGCCGTGTCATGATAAATGTCCGACCCGGCACATTTTCCGACTACATTTTATGCTATCCTCCGGGATATTGCAAGACGCGCGCAACATATTTTTTTCGCAGACCTCCGCGCTCTTTGACAAAATCCGCGCCTGCAACGTATTAGTATTGCCCTGAGAAGCACGCGGAGGGAGGCGGGAGCGTGAAGAGAAAATCGTTACGGTGGCTGGGCGTGCCGCTCGCCGTGCTCGCGGCGCTTGTCTCGCAGGTGTTCATCTCGGCGTCAACGCCTGCCGGGGCGGAGGGGAGCGCCGATTACATAAGCGTCGCGGCCGTGACCTCCTGCGCGCAAAACAGCACGGAGGGCTATGCCGACGCGGAGTGGAGCGCATATCTGACCGCCTATACACGCGACAGAGAGGCCGAGTGTATTGCCTCCGGGCTCCCCGCGGACGCGTGGCGCGACGGTGCCGGGCAGGACGTGGACGCGCTCTACGGCTGTGCCGACGACGTGACGCGCACACGCCTGCGCGAGATAGCACGGAAATACGCGCTGGAGCTGTGCGACGCCGCACCCGACAGCTCCGGGAGGGTACTGTCCCTCGCCGCGGAGACGGAGAGCCTCCGCACGCTGTATTCCTATAAAAACGGGGCTTTTGGCGTGGCAGGGAGAACAGATCTCTCCGGCTGGATGTGTGACTTTATCTATGAGGAATGTCCCGTGGGTGTTATGGGCTTCTGGAGCCGCGAGGGAGAACAGCTTGACAAATACAGTCAGTGGCGCTATTTCGCGCCCGACGGCGAGCCGGTGTGGATAGACATGGGCGCGGCCAACAGC
The DNA here is from genome assembly GCA_964587485.1 of uncultured Oscillospiraceae bacterium. GTDB lineage: Bacteria > Bacillota > Clostridia > Oscillospirales > Oscillospiraceae > Limivicinus. Next base: position 10,873 of record CAZPLL010000019.1, read on the forward strand.
GGCGGCTACAGCGGATTTCGTCAGGTACTCCTCTATCGCCAGAGCGATATGCGCATAATCACCGTTCGCGGCAGTGTCCCCAACGACCGCGACGGCGCGGAGGAATTTGCCGACAGCTTCTTTTCGCGGTAACGACGCGCCAAAAGAGCTGAGCTTGCTTAATACCGATATATAAAACGGAGCGTATCTGTGCCGATACGCTCCGTTTTATTTGTCAAAGAGCAGTCAACGCCCTGGCTCCCTCCATAGAGGGGACAAGGCCCTCTTGCGCTCAGTCGGTCGGTTATTTTTTCTCGAACACCCTTGCGACATCCTCAAGCAGTCTGCGGATCGGCAGATGCTGGGGGCAGACCTTTTCGCACTTACCGCATTTCAGACAGTCGGACGCTCTGCGCCCCGGCTCGGTGTGGACGTTTTCATAATAATAATCCGCGTTCCAGTCGTTATGAAGGAGCTTTGTATTCATCGTCGCGAAGAGGTCGGGGATGGCGATATGCTTCGGGCAGCCGTCCGTGCAGTAGCGGCAGGAGGTGCAGGAGATGAGGTGCTTACTGCGGAATATGCGCTGTACCTCCTCCACCGCGGCCAGCTCCCCGGCGTTCAGCGGGTGAAAGTCCTTCATGAAGGAAATGTTGTCCTCCATCTGCTCCATGTTGCTCATGCCGGAGAGAACCATCATCATCCCGGGGAAGCCCGCCGCGAATCGAATAGCATAGCTTGCGGTACTGCCGCCGTGCAGTGCGTCGAGGACGGACTTTGCCTCCTCCGGCAGATTCACAAGATTACCTCCCTTGACCGGCTCCATGACGATGACAGGCTTGTTGTGCCGCACGCAGACCTCGTAAACCTCGCGGCTCTGAACGGTGGGGTCGTCGTAGTCGGCATAATTGAACTGTATCTGCACGGCCTCTATCTCGGGATACTCGGTGAGTATGCGGTCAAGCACCTCGGGGCGGTCGTGGAAGGAGATGCCCACGTGGCGCACTCTGCCCTCGGCCTTGAGTGCGAATGCCGTCTCATACGCGCGGCATTCCTTAAAGTGGGGATAGTTGCCCGCACTCTGCGCGTGCATGAGGTAGAAGTCAAAATAGTCTACGCCGCAGGCCTCAAGCTGACTTTCAAAGAAGGGGCGTATGTCGGCCTCCGTATCGAAGAAGCTCGCCGTCAGCTTGTTCGTGAGTATGTAGCGGTCGCGGGGGTAGCGGCTCGTAAGGCAGGCCTTGAGTGCCTTCTCGCTCTTGCCCTGCAAATATCCGTGCGCGGTGTCGAAATAGTTGAAGCCCGCATCCAGAAATGCGTCAACCATGCGGTTCATTTCGACGGTATCGACCTCTCCGTCCTTCATCGGCAGACGCATACAGCCGAAGCCGAAATTCTTTTTTATCCTGTCCATGTCAGATTCCCCTTCCGTTTTGTCTTTTTCCGACGCCCGCGGTGAGCGCCGTGTGTCGATGGGGATATTTTACCACAGTGCGCACCGAAAAAACAGCATAAATTTCATGACGTGACCTCCCCTCCCGTACGGAAAACGTATGAATATGAAAAAACGTATTGACAAGTTCGCCTGATGATTGTATTTTGCAGTCGGAAGTAATTATTCCCGAAGCGACTTCTTCCGGATCCGAAGTCTTTTGAAAGGGCATAACACAATGACAAAAATACTTTTCGTCTGCCATGGCAACATATGCCGCAGTCCCACGGCGGAATATATGCTCAGGGACATGGTTGAAACGCTCGGCCTCGGGGAGAGCTTTTACATTGCCTCGGCCGCCACCTCAGCAGAGGAGCTGGGCAACGGCGTCTATCCGCCCTCCCGCCGTCTGCTTGAGGAGCACGGGATAGACTGCTCCGGCAAAACTGCGCGGCAGATCGTGCCCGGGGACTATGAACGCTTTGATATGATCATCGGCATGGACGCGCAGAATATGCGCGCTCTCCGGTGGATGTTTTCTCCCGACCGCGAGGGAAAGCTCAGTCTCCTGCTCGACCACGCCGGGAGGCAGGGCGAGGACATATACGACCCGTGGTATTCACGGGACTTCCGGCGTAGCTGGGACGACATCCGCTGCGGCTGTCTGGGACTGCTGGATGATCTTCTGGGCGGCGAGGTCGTGCTCGACTTCTCCTCCTGCGTGACGCGCGGCGAGCTGTACGCCGTGATACGCCGCGAAATGCTCTGGCAGGACGACTACGGCGAAAACCTTGACGCGCTCTGGGACATACTCACCGCGCTTCCCCACCGCGGGCGGAGCTTCCGTATCATCCTCCCGCGTGAGACGGAGAGTGAGGCCGGGCGCTATGCCCGCCGCATCCGCGCCGTTTTCGACGACGCCGCGCAGATATAACTCCGCATCCGCCTCTTCTGACTTTTCAAAAAGCCCGCTGCCCCGGCTCCCACTATGGGGAGCTGGCCGAAATCCTTGATTCCGCCCTGAGAGGGCATTGACACTCCCGGACATTGCTCCGCGCGCGGGGGGTATTTACAGTTTTACGACCGTCTCTCTGTATCAAAGTATCAAATTTCCCACAGCGGGAAATACTATCTCCACTCTGTTCAATCGGGATTGGAGAAAAATATGCAGGGAAAAGTCGAGATCTGCGGCGTAAACACTGCGCGTCTGCCCGTTCTGAAGGCGGCGGAGACGCGCGTGCTTCTTGAAAAGTCCCGTGCGGGCGACCGCGACGCACGCGAAAAGCTCATCTCCGGCAACCTACGTCTGGTGCTGAGTGTGGTGCAGAAGTTCGCCAACCGGGGCGAGAGCATGGACGATCTGTTTCAGGTGGGCGTGATCGGGCTTATAAAGGCGGTGGACTGCTTTGACCTCAGCCAGAACGTGCAGTTTTCCACCTACGGCGTACCGATGATCGCAGGAGAGCTGCGGCGCTTTCTGCGCGACCACGGTGCCGTGCGCGTCTCCCGCTCCATGCGCGACACGGCATACCGGGTATTGCAGGCCAAGGAGAGGCTCATCGCGAGGGACGGCCGCGAGCCCACGGTGGAGCAGATAGCGCAGGAGCTGGACATCCCGCGCACCGACGTGGTGTTCGCGATGGAGGCCATATGCGACCCGGTGTCACTGTACGAGCCGGTATTCAGCGACGTGGGCGAGAGCACCTGCGTGATGGACCAGATAGGTGACACGAAGAACACCGATGAGCACTGGCTTGAGCAGATCGCGCTGGAGGAGGCCATGCGCCGCCTTACGCCGCGCGAAAAGCGCATACTCGCTCTGCGCTTCTACGACGGGCGCACCCAGATGGAGGTGGCCAAAACCGTGGGCATATCTCAGGCTCAGGTCTCGCGCCTTGAAAAGAACGCCATAAGTCAGATAAAAAAGAATATCACGGCTTAATAAACGCCGCCTCACGCCTTCCGAACACGAAGTATGAGGCGGCGTTTATTCCGGCGCGGCCGCACAGCTCAGCCCAAAAGCTCTGTGCCGGGGTAATAGTGCGCGAGTATCTCGGTATAGTCCGCGCCGTCGCGCGCCATGACCATCGCACCGTACTGACTCATCCCGACACCGTGACCGAAACCTGTGACGGTAAAGACGAACTGCCCACCCTCATATTCAAGGGTGAACGCCGTAGAGCGCAGGGAGAAAAGGCTTCTCAGCTCTGTACCGCGTATGTACACTCCGCCGAGCACGACCCCCGCCACGCGGTCGCTCCCGTCGCGCTCGATATCGCCTATCCATCCGCTCTCGTCCACGGAGAAATCCGCCGAGGGATAGCGGCTGAGCACCGTGTCGCGAAAGTCTATCGCCGCACAGCGTACCTCGGTCACATACTCGGGCACGTCCGAGGCCGTCTCCGGGCTGGGCACGCTCGTGAGATATTCAACGCCGCTCCATACCCGCTCGCAGTCCTCCGTCGCCCCTGCGGACGAGGAGTGGAACGCCGCGAATATCGCCCTGCCCTCATAGGCAAGATACTGCCCCGCCGTCGCCGCCTCCGCCTCGCGCAGAGCGCGTATATTCTCCTCATACCTCTCACCCCAGCCCGCACGCAAAAGCTCCTCACCGCTCCACGCCTGACAGCAGCCGGGATCCGTGCAGACCTGCGCCTCGCCGTGCCTGTGCATATCCGCGCAATACATTGCGTAGGTTCGCGCCGCCACGGTCTGAGCCTTGAGAGCCTCCGTGCCGAAGCTCACCGGCATTTCCGCCGCCGTCACGCCCACGATATAGTCACACATATTCATCTCCACCGTCTCACCGTCGTGGAGAACACGGATCTTCTCCGGTACATATTCATACACCGGCGCGTTCGTCGGTGCGGACTCGTTCACCGTCTCCGTCCCCGGCGCCACAGCGGGCACGGACGGCTCTGCCGCAGGCATCGGCGCTCCGTCCCCGGCGGTCGCGGGCATAGCGGTCGTATACTCTCCGGGCGGCGTTGCGTATACCGTCGCGCCCTCCGACGTTGTATCCAGCCTGTCCGCCGCCATGTCCACGCTCACTATCCACGGAAGTGCCGCCGCGATAGCGAGCGCCGCGTATGCCGTCAGGATCGTTTTCTTCATTGGTACGCCTCCGAATAATGCTTGACTCAACAGTCAAATGAGTATAAAATCAGTTTGTATACTATAATTACTGAAACGGACGTTCGATTATGCAGAAAAGATCATTGGAAATTTGCTGTTATGTTGCCGGGGCGGGGGCCTTCGGCGTGTTTTTCCGCTGGCTTCAGACCCAGATCGCCTTCAACGATGAAGAGCTGGTGGACAGCAGCGTGCTGAATCTGCTCGTCGTGGCATATATGATCGTCATGACGGTCGTGTTCATCCGCATGGTCGACCGTATGCGCAACGCACGCTACTATGTGCCGAATGAGTTCAGTGTCGCCCTCGCAAACCCCGGGAAGCTTTTCACGGGCTTTCGCTTTGCGGCGGGACTGCTGATGGCTGTCGGCGGTGTGGTGCTCCTTGCCACCTGCGAGACCGCGCGTGAGGCATCCCTCCTGCGTGCCGTGGCTCTGCTGGCGATGCTCACGGGCATCACGTTCCCGTTCGTGCTCGGCGCGGCCAACAGCGACTTTTTCAGCATCCGTATGGTCTGCTTCTGCATGGTCATCCCGATCATACTGTGCGCCGTGTGGCTCATCACCAGCTACAAGACAAACGACATCAACAGCGTTCTCTGGTCATACTCCATCGAGATCATCACCATCAGCGTCAACATGATCGCGTTCTTCCGCATTGCGGGCTTTGCTTTCAGCTCACCGAACTGGCCGCGCGCAATGTTTTTCGCCATGCTGAGCTGTGGTATGAGCATACTCTCCATCGCCGACGAACGGAACATGGGGCTTCAGATCATCTTCCTTTCTACGGCGCTGATGATGCTGATGTATGTGTGGATAATGATAATGAATCTTCAGCGCTTCGAGGCGCCGCCAAAGGAATACCCCAACGACGGCTTTGAGCGTCTGTAAAGGCGTAAACGCAAAAACCGGCCACCCGGATCTGACGACCCGGACGGCCGGTTTTGCTGTATTCAGGCTTACTGTTCCTCTTCTTCCTGCTCGAGGCTGTCGCGGCGGGCAAAGGCACTTATATCCAGCACATATCCCGCGGGGAGACGGCTGGGGGGATAGCCCGTGACCTCCTTGAATACGCGGTTGAAGTTGCGCAGGGTATTGAAACCGCACTCGCTCATGAGCGCCGCCATGGTGACATCCGGGCGCTGTCTCATTTTCTCAATGGCCTTGCTCACACGGACAATGTTGAGGAATCTCGAAAAGGTCATGTGAGAGAGCTTCTTGAAAAAGCGGGAGAAATACGCCTCGGACATGTTCATGAAGGCCGCCGCGTCGGAGAAGCTCATCTTGTCATAATCCCTGTATATCTTCACAAGGAGATCCTTATAACGGCTTACGGAGCGGCTCTCGCCCACACGGACGGAGGTCAGCGGCTCGCCGCGGAAGATCTCGATAACGAGCTGAGCCATACACGCGCATATATAGTCATTATGGAAGGGTCGCCCCCCATGCGCCTCGTCGACCATGAGCTCCAGCCTTCGCGCCACGTTGTACTTATCCTCGAAAACAGGCTCGGTCAGGCAAAGGCTCGTTGTGCTCTCGCAGACAGTCCCGTCATACAGCGCCGACAGCATTTCCCCATCGGGGCTGACCTCAAGCTGGTGCGCACGGCCGCTGCACAGAAGCATACAGCTCCCGGCGGGAACGGAATAGGTGTGCTCCTCGGCCATTACCGTAACCATACCCGCAGTGCAGACCAGCAGTTCATTCTCGTGATGCCAGTGAGAGGTACTGAATGATCCCTTGATTTTGCTTACATTGACACGCGAACGCTCCACGCCCGCGCCCTCAAAAATATCTGCCATATGATCACCTCCATGGTTTATCAGATAAGATAATACCAGTAAATTTTTTTACGTCAATATCTAAAGCACGGATTGTCCAATATTCGTCAACTTCATTCAGCACACACCGCATGATAATTTCATTTTTTTCGGAATGTATCAGTTCAGAAAAATTTCACAATTTTGTATAAATCGGAATAAATATGCATTGCTCGATGAATAAAATCAAATTACATTTTGTATTATATACTTTTTTGCCTGTTTTGTCTTTACGAAAATATGACGAAAATGTAAATAATTGTCCTGCATCTGCCGATTATTCCCGGTATCGCTCCCGACAGAGCCCGAAGCATAAAAAGTGCGCCGCAGATGACTGCGGCGCAAAACAGGGGTGTGGTGGGATAAAGATATGAGCCCGGTCTTTTTCAAAAGACCGATTGGATAAGCTGTGAGTATATAGTAGCACAACTTTTCACCTGTGTAAATAGGAGAATTTGTCGAAAAAGCACTTGTTTTGGGAACCGTTCAATGGGAGAACTTAACCGTGCCGTCCCGCCCCTCGCAGTCGGCCTCGTCCTTATAGATGATGTTGTCCCAGTTGACGAATTCCTGCACGTCCTCAAAGTGATGGAACAGATGACGGATAGCGATGTTGCGATCTGTAGCGCGCCAGCCGTGGTAGACGGAGGAATAATCCTCGGACGCGGTCTCGTAGCTGCACCCCTCGATGCGGTAGGGGTATACCTCGCGCAGGCCGATGCCGGTATTGGCACAGTACAGCATACGCAGGTTAGGCATATTGGCAAGGAAGCTCGGGTCGTCAAGGTAACGGCAGTAGCGGCAGTTCAGATCCTCCATGGACACCATGCCGTCAAGCCCGCTGAAGTCCGTGATGTTTATGCAGAGGAACATCTCAAGGTAATAGAGCTTATCAAGGTTTTTAAGCGGTGAGAGGTCGGTAAGATATTCATTGTCGGCGATGATCAGCACCTGTAAATCGGTCATGTTGCCGATATCGGTGAGGTCGGTGAGCGCGTTATGACCGAGGTCGAGCGCGCGCATCTTCGTGCAGTAGTGGAGCAGGGGGTAAAGCTCCTCATTGGTATAGTAATGGTTGTCGGTGGTGCGCATGGAGGAGAATATCTGGATGTCACTGCGCACGACCCAGTCGCCGAACTTGACCCACCAGAGGTAATCCGCATCGGGATTTATCTCCATATAGCGGTCAATGTCGTCGGTCGTGACCTCGCAGGCGAGCATATCCACGAAACTGATATCGCTCAGATATCTGAGCGCATCCTCCAGCCCGTCGAGCGTCTCCACGGTCAGCTCTGTCGTATCGGCGGGATACTCCACGCCGTTGAGCTCATACACCCAGTCCATCTCACACTCCGGCAGAGCCTCTCTGAGCTCCGCAAGAGCCGCGTACTCCCGGCTGGCCGTGGCGTCGATATGCCTGAGCGTGGTCAGCGCGCTCAGCGCGGCGATTTCCTCGGCCGACTCATCCGTTATGGTGTATTCCGTGGGCATCGGTGTGGGCTCCGGTGTGGGTACTGGTGTGGGCTCGGGCTCCGCGGGAGAGAACGCCCCGGACGCAAAAAGAACTATGAGCGTCAGAACTGCCACTGCCGCACCCGCTATGATTAAATGTTTTCTGTTCATTTGTACATTCCCCGTCAAAGCTTTTTGGGAAATTATACTATTTCCTGCCGCCGGAGTCAATCCCTGTGAACGGAAAGTACATCACCGTCCACACCGCCGCAAGCATCGGCAGGTAGCCCATTATGTGCCAGGGACTGCCGAGAAAAGCGAACCACTCCAGCGGCGAGCCCGGCGCGGGGTAGCTGAGGAACATATAGTTTGTCCCGCTGAGCCGGTCAAAGGCATACACCGGCACGGCAATGAGAAGCATTATCCCGAGGCAGGCGGGCACACGGCGAAGCTCCGGGACAACATCGCCGCCGAGCACCTGCATGAGCACATAGGCGACGATGAGGACGTGCAACAGGAACGAGCACAGCGTCATGAAATGCCACGCCGGGTAATACGCCCAGTCCGGGAAGATGAGCGCCGCGGCCGCCCCCGGCATACAGAAGGCATACATGAACTGCCCCGTGAGCCGACCTCCGCGCAGGGCGTGGAGCGCGCAGAGATACGCCGCCATCACGCACAGGTGCAGCGGCAATGTACCGAGCCCGTACCGCCCTGCCGCCGCAAGCAGTGCCGCGCGCAAAAGCTCCGTCCCCACCGCCGCGCCGCCGAGCACGAGGCGCATTTTTCGCCGTGTCACCGCCCCGGCCTTCCTATATATAATACACAGCACCGCCGTCGCCGCCGCACAGAGGCTCAGCCACAGGAAATGCCACACCGAAAAACGCCCGAAGCCAACACCGGACGCGCGTTCTATCGTTAGATCAAAGAAATTATTCATCACATTCATTGTTTTATGCAAAGTTTGCCTTTATTTTATCACTCTCTTTCCGCGTAATATGCAGAAATATGAAATAATATCTGAAAAACTGTTGACATTTCTCCCGGAGAGGCTATAATAAAGGCAACTGAACAAAGTATGATAGAGGTGCGATCGACAGGAGTAGCCCCGGTACACGCGGCGGGAACCGCAGGGGCAAAAGGGGAAATCGCCGAAGGGCATCCGTGTTCCTGCGCGGATGAGCCTGGGTCGTCGGAGAATATCCGGCGGACTGTCACCCCCACGGGTGGAGCGCTGTCAGACCTGCACAATGAAAAAATACCCGCAATGTGCGTCATGAACAGTATCTGCTCTGTTCATGATTTTTTTATTTTGGAGGTACATATCATGTACGCAACTGCCTGGTCCCTGCTCCCGCCGATAATCGCTATCGCGCTGGCGCTCATCACCAAGGAGGTCTACTCCTCCCTCTTCATCGGTATAGTCGTGGGCGGTCTCCTCTATTCCGGCTTCAGCTTTGTCGGAACTATGGAGCACGTCTTCATCGACGGTATGATTGGCTCTCTCTCCGACGCATACAACGTGGGCATACTCATGTTCCTTGTCATGCTCGGCGGCATGGTCATGCTCATGAACCGCGCCGGCGGCTCCGCCGCGTTCGGGCGCTGGTCCGTTGAGCACGTCAAGACCAAGGTCGGCGCACAGCTTGCCGCCGTCGCGCTGGGTGTGCTGATCTTCATCGACGACTACTTCAACTGCCTCACCGTCGGCTCCGTCATGCGTCCCCTCACCGACAAGCACGGTGTCTCCCGCGCGAAGCTCGCCTATATCATCGACGCGACCGCCGCGCCCGTGTGCATAATCGCACCAATCTCCTCGTGGGCAGCCGCCGTCACCGGCTTTGTTGACGGTGTTGACGGGCTCACGCTGTTCATCCGCGCCATCCCCTATAACTTCTACGCGCTTTTGACCATCGCCATGATGATCACTCTCGCCCTTGCAAAGTTCGACTACGGCCCGATGCGCCTTGCGGAGATGAGCGAGAAGCTCAACTCCTCCCCCAGCGCCAGCATCACCGGTGCCGAGGATCAGCCCGATCCCCCTGTCAGCCCCAAGGGTCGCGTTATTCACCTCGTTCTCCCCGTCGTCACGCTTATCATCTGCTGTGTTATCGGCATGATATACACCGGCGATTTCTTCAGCGGTGTTGACTTCGTTACCGCGTTCTCCAATTCCGACGCTTCCGTCGGTTTGATGCTCGGCGCAGTCTGCGCGCTCATCCTCACGATAATATTCTTCATCGCCACCGGCGTCCTCAGCTTCCGCGAGTGCATGAACGCCATCCCCGAGGGCTTCAAGAGCATGGTTCCCGCGATACTCATCCTCACCTTCGCATGGACGCTCAAGGCCATGACCGATTCTCTCGGCGCGGCTCCCTTCGTGGCGGGTCTGGTTAAGAATTCCGCCGGCTCCTTCATGAACTTCCTGCCGGCCATCATCTTCCTCATCGGCTGTGGGCTGAGCTTCGCGACCGGCACGAGCTGGGGCACCTTCGGCATCCTCATCCCCATCGTTGTTGACGTGTTCTCCGCCGACATGAGCAACGAGCTCATGATAATCGCCATCTCCGCCTGCATGGCGGGCGCTGTCTGCGGCGACCACTGCTCCCCCATCTCCGACACCACCATCATGGCCTCCGCGGGCGCCCAGTGTGATCACATCTCCCACGTCTCCACCCAGCTCCCCTACGCGATCACTGCGGCGGCTGTAAGCTTCGTGTGCTACATCTTCACCGGCTTTATCCGCAACTGGCTTATCTGCCTGCCTATATCCATACTGCTGATGGTCGTGGTTCTGCTCGTTATCCGCGCGATAACAGAGAAGCACACCGCAGAAGCATAACTCCATACCTGATACCGTTTTACCGGGGAGCCGCACGGCTCCCCGGTTTTCTTGTCTTGTCAAGTAAGCTCCAACGCCTTGGCTCCCCCTCTGGGTGAGCTGTCGTCGAAGCCGACTCTGCGCCCGGAGGCTTCGGAGCGCAACCGCCGTTTGCGGCGGCTCTTGGTGCGGAGAAGAGAGGGCAAAATCCGTGAGAGAAACCCTCTCAGTCACGCCTGACGGCGTGCCAGTTCTCCCAAAGGGAGAGCCAAGGCCCTCCCTGCGACTTACTAAGAGCCGCCGTAAGCGGCGATTGCTTGCTTGTATGTCGCCTGCGGGAGCACCAGCCACGGCGTTCGCCGTGCCACCTCTCCCCTTGGAGAGGTAAGTCATCCTCACACGCAACCGCGACTCTATTGCATAGGGCTTGCCAATGTACGTTCTATCTCTGGGCGCGCCGCACTTGGTATATCAAAATACAGCTCAAAATCAACCTTTTTCAGCCGACAAAAATCCCCCGTGCCGCAGCACGGGGGATGATGCTATATTGGATTTTAGTCGGGCTTACGCTTTCAGCTCGATATTGGAATTCTTCTTGCCGGCAACGAGCACGACAGCGAGGTAAGCAACGGCGAACACGCCGCCGATGATGTACGCGACAGTCCAGGGCAGACCGAAGCCGATCTTCTGGTTCATGATGAAGGTGCAGGTGATGAATGCATAGAACACACCGGGAACCATCGGGACCCATGCAAACTTGCCCTTGCCGTTACGGAACATCCAGATCGCAATGCAGGCGAAGGCAAAGAGTGCCAGAGTCTGGTTGGACCATGCGAAGTAGCGCCAGAGGACATTGAAGCCGTTGGGCTCGAACTTGGACCATACGAGGACGCCGGCGACGAGCGCGAAGATGATGGCGGAGAGGCCGAGGCGTTTGCCGTTGGTGCTCTGGTCGATGTGCAGGGTGTCGGAGATGGTCAGACGGAGTGCGCGGAGTGCGGTGTCACCGGAGGTGATGGGCAGCACGATAACGCCCAGCAGGGCGATGATGCCGCCGACAGGTCCGAGAATGTCCTTGCAGACGACGCCGACAGTGCCGGTCGCGAGAGAGGCATTGGCCTCCTGGAGGCCGAGGTTGTATGCGCCCATTGCGGCAGCGGCCCAGACCATGGCGATGAAGCCTTCAAGCACCATCATGTAGTAGAAGGTGGTGCGGCCTTCGCGCTCGCTCTTCATGGTACGGGTGATGATAGCGGTCTGCGTGGAGTGGAAGCCGGAGAGTATGCCGCAGGCAACAGTCACGAAGAATACGGGGATGAAGTGGTTGCCGCCGAAGTACTCGGAGTAGTTGAATATGCCGTTGTAGGACCACACGGTATCCCAGAGCTCAACGAGGGGGTAGCCCTTTGCGAAGATGCCGATGAACACGCCGACAGCGGAGAAGAGAAGGATAGCGCCGAAGACGGGGTAGATGCGGCCGATAACGGCGTCAATGGGGAATACGGTGGCGCAGAGGTAGTAAAGGAAAATAACGCCGTAGATGACCCAGGTGGAAACTGCGGTCGCCTCGCCGGAGAAGCCGAAGACCTGCTTTGCGGCGATGTCGCCCGGGGTGTAGATGAACACAGCGCCGACAAGCAGAAGAAGGACGCAGACAAAGACGTTGTAGATGATGTACACGGTCTTGTTGGTGTACTTCTTGATCATGTCGGGCATCTGAGTGCCGCCGTCACGCAGGCAGATCATGCCGGAGAAGTAGTCGTGCATTGCACCGCCGATGACGTTGCCGATGGGGATGGTGATAAACGCGATGGGTCCGAACAGTATGCCCTGAATGGGCCCGAGGATGGGGCCGGTGCCGGCGATGTTCAGAAGATTGATAAGGCTGTTTTTCCAGCCCTTCATCGGAACATAGTCAACGCCGTCCTGTTTGGTGTATGCCGGGGTCTTGCGGTCGTCAGGTCCGAAGATCTTTTCACAGAAGCCGCTGTAGAAGTACGCACCGACAAGCAGAATAACCAGACCGATAATGAAAGTTAACAAAGTTACTCCTCCCTTATTCGTTAATAACTGGATGGTCGGTCTGACCACTGTGAGAATTATACTATTTATATATGCTAAGATACCATTCTCAGATGCGTCATATTTCTAAAGATGTTGTAAGAAAAACGCGAAAAACCGCGAAGAACTTAACGCTTCAAAATTGACTGAGATTTAACGATTTTCTGATATCAGTGGGAGGATTAACTGCCTATGTACAGGGACGGCGGGAAAATCCCCGTCTGAGAGCTGTTAAAAGGCTTAAAGGGCTTTACTGCATTTTAGAGTCCCGAACGCGGCAGGGGTTTTCACTGCCACATTCTATTTATAAATGCAAAAACCGGTCGGGGTAGACCCGACCGGTAATGATGCAGTTTAAGTAAGGGTGAATTACTTGATCTCGACGGTGGCGCCGACTGCCTCGAGCTGTGCCTTGAAGGCTTCCGCGTCTTCCTTGGAAACGGCTTCCTTGATCTTTGCGGGAACCTCTTCGACGAGCTTCTTTGCCTCTGCGAGGCCAAGGCCGGTGATGCCGCGGACTTCCTTGATGACCTTGATCTTCTCGGCACCGAAAGCGGTCATAACGACGTCGAACTCGGTCTTCTCTTCAACGGCCTCGGCAACGACTGCGGGGCCGGCTGCTGCTGCGACTGCGGAGACGCCGAAGGTCTCGCAGATGCCGTCAACGAGCTCCTTGAGCTCCAGAACGGAAAGAGCCTTGATCTCTTCGATCATAGCGGTGATCTTTTCAGACATTTTAATTTCCTCCAAATTTAATTAAATGGTTTTGCAGCTTATTCCGCTGCGTCGGTGGGTGCGCCGCCCATATTCTCGACGACTGCGCCAAGAGCAACTGCCAGACGGCTGATCATGGAATTGAGGGTACCGGCCAGCTGACCGTAAAGGTCGTTCTTGGAAGTCAGGGAAGACATGGCTGCGATCTCGTTTTCGTTGAGAACCTTGCCCTCCATGAAGGCGGCCTTGACATTGAATCTGTCACCGAGCTTCTTGGAGTAGTCCGCAACGATACGGAAGGGAGCGATGGGGTCATTCTCTGCGGTTGCCAGAGAGGTGGTGCCATTGAGAACGGAGTCGAGCTCGTTCATTCCCAGCTTGTCCAGAGCCTTTCTGGTCAGGGTGTTCTTGACGACGGAGTAATCTACGCCTTCCTTGCGCAGCTCGCGACGCAGAGCGGTGTCCTCTTCGACCGTAATTCCCTTATAGTCGACCAGAATACCGGACTGTGCGTTCTGGATGCGCTGTGCGAGAGCCTCGACTATCGCCTGCTTTTCGCTAAGAACCTTTGCGTTAGGCATGTGTGATTTCACCTCCACACTTGTGATAAGCGCGCCCAAAAAGAAAACCCCTGCATCCGAATGGACGCAAAGGCACAAAAACAACGGAAAATTGTTGATGTCCTCGGCAGGATTTACGGCCTGAGCCACCTGCTGTCTTCGGAGCGCTCAGATATATTACAATATTCCTGCGCCAATGTCAAGTTTTTTCTTCGAATTTTTGTGATAATCTAAATTGCAACATAAAGATTCCACAAAGTTAGGCAACAGATAATTGCTG
>CAZPLL010000020.1:0-25041 GCA_964587485.1 uncultured Oscillospiraceae bacterium
GTATGACCGCCTTCGTAAAGGTGGATCCTACGTCGCAGCCGCCGAAATATTTCATATTGTTTACTACCTTTCTTTCATTTTCTCAGCCTGCCGATGCGCTTATCCGCGCCTATCCGGCAGGGTGCGGGAAGGCAGACCGCCCTCCCGCCAACCTGTTCAGTCGGGGATCAATACTCGTACTTGGGGTACTTGTTGATGTCGTAGGGAGTATCCTTGAGGATGTCTTTGCGCTCCATGTTGTCGTAGTGCTTCTTTACGAACGGCTCGTAGATGTTGAAGAAGAACTTACCGTCGAGGTCGAAGAAGAACACGGCGAAGAGTGCCACATTCACGAGAAGGACGATCCCGAAGATCTTGCCGATGACCTTGAGGGCCTTGCAACCGCATTTACATTTCATTGATATATCCTCCTATTACCAGGTCATAGAGTCGTCGAAGTCAAGCAGGGACGGGTCGAGCGGCTCTTCGTGCATGACGGTGGTCATGTAGTCGTTTATCAGGCCGCGGATCTCGGCACGGGAGACGGTGCGGCTGTCGGGCAGCGCGTGAGGCATCCAGAATGCCTTGACGTCTCTCTTGCGGAACTCTTCCTCGAAGAGGCCGTGAACACCCTGCATACCCTTGCACTGGAGCTGGTCGTACATGGCGACCATGTCGCAGTTGAAGCGCTGCATATAATCCCACAGCTCGAAGATGTGGTGCATACCGCCGACTGCCATGCGGCGCATGGGAGCCCACATATGGTAGGTGGCGCAGTCCTCGAGGCAGTTCTCGTAGGAGTCGGTGCGGATGGTCATGTCGAACATGAGAGAGTCCATGTTGATAACGGTGTTGAGACCCCAGCAGTTGTACGCCCAGGTGCACCAGTTGGAGAAGTACAGAGGTGCGCAGGACCACGCGATCACGCGGTGACGGGTCTTGGGGAAGGAGTTGATCTTCTTCTCAACGCACTTCTCGAGGATCTTGCGAACCTTCTTATCGGTCTCGTGCCAGATGGGAGCATCGCCGTACTGGGACTGATAAATACGGTAGAGTGCCTGAGCAACGCCGTTGATGGGGTAGTAGTCGGTCTTTGCGGCGACTTCCCACTTCTCCCACTCGAACTTCATCAGCTCGTTCTGGCTCTCGATACGCTTTACGAGGCTGTCCCAGCTGAAGGGTATGCCGAGGTGCTCTTCAACGAACTTCCAGCAGTCCTCGATCTCGCGCATGGCGTGCTTCTTGACCAGAGGATCATCGAACAGCATGGGGCTGGGCAGAGCGAAGAGAGGCTTGTCAAGCAGCCAGTCCTGGATGATGGCGGTGGAAACGGAGGCGTCGCACGCCTCGTTCTGGGTGATGACGATGGGGGAGTAGTCGGGGATATCGTCGAGAACCAGCAGGCCGGCCTCGGCCTGGCACATCGGGCAGGGGTCACCGGGCAGACCGATGGACTGCACCGCGTCGATGTAGTTGAGAACAGTGTGGGAGTTGACGTGGCAGGTGACGAAGTAGGGGATCATTTCAAGAGAAACATACTCTACGCCGGCATCGGCCCAGGGGTAGAACATACCGCCCCAGACGGTCTCCTTGGAGGCGACGGTCTTTTTGTAGAGCTCGTTTTCCTTGCCGCCGTGGAGACGGGTGTCGGCGGCGAACATACGCTGGAACTGCTTGATGGTGGCGCTGGTCATTGCACGGTAGTGCCATGCGGAGGCCTTGAGTGCCTCGCCGCGCAGACCCTGAAGTCCGCGGTCGAACCAGTGGAGAACGGGCAGATAGGTCTGACCCATCCAGCGGTAGCGCCAGAGACCCTTTGCGAAGTTGACGAGTCCGCCGTACTTCACAACGTCGGTGACCATGAATATGTAGTTGTACAGCCAGATCATGTAGAAGTAGTAAAGGGTGTCCTTTACGCCGCGCCACTCTCTGTGCTTGTAGAGGCCGGTCTTGTCCTCAAGCAGGTCGCCGAGACGACGGCCGCCTTCCTCGGCGGTGTGGGGCTTGCCGTACCAGAAATCGCTGGCAAGCTTTTTGAAGTCGATGTTTTTCTTAGCCATTCTTACTTGCCCTCCTGGATCTTTTTGATCTCAATGCTTTCGACGAAGGCCTGGAAACGTGTACGAAGCTGGCCGGAAGCGGTGTTTATGTACTCCTTCTCGATAGAGCACACGGGGATACCGAAGTCACGGGGCATAATGACGGTGTCGATCACGCGCTCATAGCTCCAGTATTCGCAGAACTTGTTGGAGGTGACGATGATGCCGTCGGCCTTGTACTCCTTGACCAGATCGGCAAGGCGCTGCTTTCTCGCGCGCATGACGTCCTGAGGCATGAAGCGGGGGCAGTTGGAGGTGTCGAGATAGTGGCGGGAGATGGCATCCAGAGGATCCTGACCCTCCTTGACGACGATGGGAACGCGGGACTCGACCGCGCCGTAGCAGAAGCGGTCACACACAACCTCCGCGCCGCAGCTCTCGATGAGCTTGGTAAAGTCGGGATCGTCGTTCTCGGAGCCGGCGACGACGACCTTGCAGCGGAAGTGGTTGATGTTGTCGCTCTCGCGGGTCTTGAGCTCCTCGGCGGTCTCGCGCAGGTAGGGGAGAATGAGATACTTGGGGCAGGTGAGGGATACGAGCTGGATGACATGGAACTCGTAGCCGGTGATGGTGGGGTTATCGAGCTTGCGGTAGTCGCCGATCTCGTTGATGAGGCGGCAGACCTCGTTGTGCTCCTCGATAGCCTTCATGATGGCCTCGTCGCTCGTGTCGACGCCGAAATTATCCCTGAGAGGATCAAGGACGTGGGCGCGAAGCTGGGTGCGGTAGTGCTCGTAGCCGTTCTCGTTGTTCTTGAACGGCACGTCGGTGAAGGAGCAGAAAAATCTGTCGTTATCAATGATACGCATATCATCAACACTCTTGAGATGCTTCTGCATAAGGTGCTCCTGGAAGCGGCAGGTGGCGGTGCAGGTCTCGGTAGCCATCTGAGCGTCAAGGAAGTTGTATCCGCCCTCGAGCGCGCGCTCCATGAGAGAACGGGCATAGTGGCAGACACGGCCGGAGAGATAGTAGGTCGCGATGTCGGGAGACGTGCAGCGCGGCGCTCTCAGACGAACGGAGAAGCAGCCGGGCAGGTCGAGAAGAACTTCAGGCATGAAGTAGCAGGTGTAGCCGATGGCGTATTTGCCCTCGTTCTTTGCCTGCTTGACCAAGTCGTTATTGGCTTCCTGAAGCAGATTCTCAAAGTAGATGAGATGCTTGAGATCTTTCACAGATAACCCCCCATATTTGATTGCTTTTTCGAGGCACTTGCAAAAAGGCGCAAAATGCCCACGTTTACGGAAACATTTTAACAAATTGTCACAGTATTGTCAATTCGATTTTGTCGTATAAAGAGAAAAACCGCCCGATTTGCGGACGGTTTGGATATACAGTTTAGTGCATTTTGTCTAAACACACAGAGAGGAGACGAATTCCCGTATCGTTTCTGCGTTTTGAGTCGCGCTGCCCTGTATCATTTCCCCGCGTCCGCCGCCGCGTCCGCCGATGCCGGCGTTGATGTCCCGGGTAAGGGGACGCAGATCAACGCTCCTGCTTGAAATGATATAACGGTAGCCCTCATCGTCGCTCCCGGTGAAGGCCGCAGCGATGCGGCACCTCTCCGCGAGGGCGTTCACCAGCTCCCGGAGAGCCACGGCGTCCAGCCGGTTTTCAAAAACGCAGATATTCCCGTCCGTGGGGGCATGGGAGGCCGCGATATATCCGACAAGCTCACGACTCAGCTCCGCGTGTTTTTCTTTAAGTCTCTGCTGTTCTCCCGCTAAACGGACGACCGCGGGAGTGACCTCGCCGCGCTTTGCGCTCAGGAGCTTTGATATCTCCGTGACGCTCTGCTGGCGCGCGCGGTAGTCGTCGAGCGCGTCCATCCCGCACACAAGGCTCACGCGAACGCCTCCGCGGTGACGCATGAAGTCGAGTATTTTTATCACTCCCACCTCGCCGGTACGGCAGACGTGCGGCGCACAGCAGGCACAGCGGTCGATGCCCTCTATCTCCACGATGCGCACATCCCGCGTGAGCTCCAGCTTGCTGCGGTATTCCATGGCGGCAAGCTCGGCGCTGTCCGGGAAGAACGCCCGTATCGGCACATTCTCGCGCACGGCCTCGTTCGCGCGGCGCTCGACATCCGCAAGCTGTTCCCCGCTCAGCTCGCCGCTGAAGTCTATCGTCATGCACTCCCCGCCCATGTGAAAGCCCACGTTGTCATAGCCGTACAGCCCGTGGACGATGCCCGAGACGATGTGCTCGCCGGAGTGGTTCTGCATACGCCGCAGGCGCTGTTCCCTGTCCACGCGGCAGCTCACGGCGGTGCCGGGGGCAAGGGGCTCGGCAGTGCGGTGCAGGATGATGCCGTCACGCTCCTGCGCGTCGGTCACGCGGACGGCGCCGATGTACCCCGTGTCCGCGCTCTGCCCGCCGCCCTCGGGGAAGAAGGCAGTGCGGTCAAGAGTGACAAGATAGCCGTCTCCCCTCTCCTCGCAGGCCGTAACAGTCGCCTCAAAGTCAAAAAGTCTGCTGTCGATATAATACAGTTTTTCCGTCATGCTGATATCCTCACTGAACGTGACCTCCTGCGGCGTGTGCTCTACGCCGCGGGATCTATATGATTAATGTTCCGGTGAGCTCTTCGCCGTCCGTGCCGGTTATGCGGACGTTCCTCACCGTGCCGCGCAGACCGCTCCCCTCCACGGACACGAGCGCATATGTGTCGCTGTGGCCGATGCAGTGTCCGTCTGTCTCCGTCTCGAAAAGGACGGGCAGAGTCTCGCCCACACTGCGCCGGAGAAAGTCCGCGTGCATCTCGGCGGCGACCTTCTGCGCTTCGTGGGCGCGGCGGTTCTTCACCGCGTTCACTATCTGGTCGGGCATCTTGTCCGCCGGGGTACCGGGGCGGCGGGAGTAGGGGAAAATATGCATATCCGCAAATCCGCAACGGCGGATGAACTCAAGCGTCGCGGCCTGATCCCCGTCGCTCTCGCCGGGAAAGCCGGTGATGAGGTCGCAGGTCAGCGCACAGCCGGGGAAATATTTCCGCAGAAGCTCGCACGCGGAGAGGAAAAACGCCGTGTCGTACTTGCGGTTCATGTTTTTCAGCGTCCTGTCACAGCCGGACTGGAGCGAGAGGTGGAAATGCCGGCACAGCTTCCCGCAGGAGGCGAGACGGCGGCAGAAGTCCTCCGTGATGACCGTCGGCTCGAGCGAGCCGAGACGTATACGCATATCCCCCGCGTTCTCCGCGCAGACGAGTATAACATCGGCAAGGTCGGGTCTGCCCGGCAGATCGACGCCGTAGGACGCGACCTCTATCCCCGTGAGGACAAGCTCACGGTAGCCCTCGGCGGCTATGCGGCGCACCTGTTCGGCAGCATCATCAGGCGGCAGACTGCGCAGACGGCCGCGGGTGTAGGGGATTATGCAGTAAGTGCAGAAGTTCACGCATCCGTCCTGTATCTTGAGCATGGCTCTTGTCCGTCCGTCCACGGCGCCCGCCGGGAGCCGCTCGAATTCGCGGCGCTTGAACGGCTCGTCGATGCTGACGGTATGCTCCCCGGAGGAGAGCGCCTTTTCCAGCGCGTCGATAAGCCCCGCGTGATCCCCACTGCCGAAGATAACGGACGCGCCGATCTCCTCCGCGTCCCCGGGGCTGAGCTGGGAGTAGCAGCCGCACACCGCGACCACTGCGCCGGGGTTCTCATCCCGCAGGCGGCGGATGGTCTGGCGGGATTTGCGCCCGCTCTCCGCCGTGACGGCGCAGGTATTGACGATCACGGCGTCCGCCTGCTCGCCCGGGGCGGCGCGGTCAAAGCCGCGCTCGTGCAGTATCGTTTCCATGGCCTGAGTCTCATACTGGTTGACCTTACAGCCGAGAGTGGATATAATATACTTCATGGAACAGCTCCTTTTTTTCGGAGGTAAGTTTATGGAACACTATCTTGATAATTCCGCCACAACGCGAGTATCCGACGCTGCGGCACAGGCGGCGCTGACCGCCATGACGCAGTGCTACGGCAACCCCAGCTCCACCCACACCAGAGGCAGAGAGGCGAAAAAGCTCCTTGACACAGCGCGCAGGCAGGTCGCCGACGCGCTGGGCTGTACGCCGGAGGAGTTGGTGTTTACGTCCTGCGGCTCCGAGAGTGACAACTGGGCCATCCTCGGCGGCGCGGAGTACATGAAGCGCCGTGGCCGCCATGTGATAAGCTCCGCCGTCGAGCACGACGCGGTGAGGCGCTCGCTCGATGTGCTGGAGGAGCGCGGCTTTGAGGTGACACGGCTCATGCCGGACGCGACCGGCGCGATAAGCGCGGAGTCGGTGATAGCCGCACTGCGTGAGGATACGGTACTCGTCTCCCTTATGCTCGTGAACAACGAGACGGGCGCGGTCACGGACATCGCGGCGATATCGCGTGCGATGAAAAAGGCGGGCTCCTCCGCCCTGCTCCACACCGACGCGGTGCAGGCGTTCATGAAGCTCCCGTTTTCGGCGCGGACGCTCGGCGCGGACATGATAAGCGTCAGCGGGCACAAGATCCACGCGCCCAAGGGTATAGGTGCATTGTACATCAAAAAGGGGTTGAAACTCAAGCCCTTTATCGTCGGCGGCGCACAGGAAAACGGTCGGCGCGCGGGAACCGAGGCCATGCCCCAGATAGCGGCCATGGGCGCGGCCTGTGCCGAGGCGAAGGCGGAGATGGGCGAATACATCCCCCGCATGGCGGCTCTCAAGGCACAGATCGTCGAAAGGCTCACGCGGGAGCTGCCGGAGCTGCGCTTCGTCGATACGTCCGCGCCGCACATTCTCAGCATTTCCCTTCCCGGCTGGCGCAGTGAGGTTCTGATGAACTATCTCGAATCAAAAGAGGTATATGTCTCTAAAAGCTCCGCCTGCAAAAAGGGAGGGCGAAGCCATGTGCTGGAGGCCATCGGCCTTAAAAGCGACGTGATAGACGGCGCGATACGCGTCGGTCTCTGCCGCTTCACCACACAGGAGGATATCGACGCGCTGTGTACCGCCCTCATCAAGGCGCACGACACCCTCGCCCACAGGTAAGCTCCGATTTCACAGCACCACAGCCGCGGCATGATCGCCGCGGCTGAGTTTTTTGTTCTTTACTTCAGTCTGTCAGAGAACTGCCAACGCCCCGGTTCTCCCTCCGGGGAGCCAAGGCCCGTTCACGCACCACGCTACCCTGTTGCGTAGCTTTTTGCGGCTATCTGACGACCGCTTTACTTATCTCCTGTCCGTTTACTCGTCCGTGTCGTCCCCGTAGTCAAGATCCTCTATGGCTTTGACGGCCCTGAGCGTCTCGGGGTCTATGCGGTCAAGCCCCACATAGAACTCCGCGTCCGTCGGCAGAGACACCCGCCTGAGCTTTTTGTTCACAAGCTGGGTGAAAGCGGTGTATATCACCACGAACACCGGCACGCCGAGCAGCATGCCCCAGAAGCCAAACAGCCCTGCGCCGAGGATGATGGAGAACATTACCCAGAAGCCGCTTATACCGACCGTACTGCCGAGTATCTTCGGGCCGATGAAGTTTCCGTCGGCCTGCTGGAGGATGATGACGAAGATGACGAACACAAGGCACATGAGCGGGTCGGCAAGGAGGATGATAAGCGCGCTCGGCACCGCGCCGATGAACGGGCCGAAGAACGGGATAACATTCGTCACGCCCACTATCACGCTCACAAGGAGCGTATACGGCATATCCACCGCCGCGCAGAATATGTAGCAGATAAGGCCGATGATGGCCGAGTCAAGGAGCTTGCCGTTTATGAAGCCAATGAAGGTCCTGTCGATGAAGCGCAGTCCCTGACGTATCTTCTCCGCGGTCTCGACGCGGAAGATACAGTAGAGCACGCGGCGGCAGCCCGAAATGAAGCTCTCCTTGCTCGCAAGGATATATATCGAAACGATAATGCCGATGAGGAGGTTATACACCCCCGTCAGGAGAGAGTACACGCCGACGGTCACGTTGGTGACGACTATACCGAGGCTCGGCAGAACGGAGGTTTCAAGCCACGAAAGGAGGTTCGTGTTGACCGTGCCGAGGACGCTGACCGCGTACTGCTCGATCTCCGGGTAGTCCTCCAGCAGTCGCTCCACCCAGACGCTGATGGTGGCAATGTAGCTGTTGCCGTTGACAACGATGGTCTGTATGCTCTGATAGAGCTGGGGGATGATGAGATACACCAGCGCGACGAGTATCGCAAGGAACAGCACCTCCGCAAAGAGCACTGCCACGCCGCGCGCGGTCTTTTTCCGGTTCCAGCGGGTGCTCTTCTTGAACATTTTTTCAAAGAGCGGCAGGAGCGCCTTCTCCTCAAACAGGCGCATCGCGGGCATCATGAGGTAGCTTATGGCGAGCCCCCAGATAAACGGGCTCAGTATCTTGGCAAGCGCCTTTATCCCCCTGCCCATTGCGGGGAGATACCTCAGCGCCATATAGAACAGTATCGACGCGGCGATGACGCAAAATGCGGTAATGCCCCAGTGCAGATATTTTTTATCCCATTTGAACTGTCGTTTCATGATCCTCTCCCATATAAACATTTTTTCTTTATTCTACTATTCCTCGCCGCAACCGTCAAATAAAATATTGTTAAGGATTATTTATATTGTTATGTAAACCGTATTCGTGCATACGGCGTATATATTCACTTCGGGGATGTTGAAAACTCGGTTGAAAATGTTCAAAACTCATTGATTTTTCAACCCGACAGTCCGTGTGGACATATTCCTCCCGTGTCGAAATATACATAATTTTGTAAACCGGACATATCGGCGGCGGACATGGCATAAGCTTGCGTGAGAAACAACCCGGCGGATCATGGAGGATGACATGAAAAGGATTCTGGTTTTACTGCTGTGCTTTGCGACGCTGTTCGGCGGCACGACGGCCTTTGCGGAGGAGCCCCTGCGCGACGGGGACATAAGCATATCCGCGCCCTCGGCGGTGCTGATGGAAAAGGAGACGGGAACGCTCCTCTACGAAAAGGACGCGCACCGGCGTCTCTTCCCGGCAAGCGTCACAAAGGTGATGACCATGCTCCTCATCGTCGAGGCCGTGGAGAGCGGGCGTATAGCCCTGGATGACACCGTGACCGCCAGCGCAAGGGCGGCGTCCTTCGGCGGGAGCTGTGTCTATCTTGAGGAGGGCGAGCAGATGAGCGTCGGCGAAATGCTCAAGTGCATCGCCGTGGTCTCCGCGAATGACTGCGCCGTGGCGATGGCAGAGCATCTGTGCGGCAGTGAGGAGCTGTTCGTTGCGCGGATGAACGCACGGGCGGAGGAGCTGGGGCTTGAGAACACTCATTTTGCCAACTGCACCGGGCTTTTCGACGACAGCCGCCACTATACCAGCGCCTATGACACGGCTGTGATGTCGCGCGAGCTCATCCGCCACGAGCTCATCAAGGACTACACCACCATATGGATGGACAGCATAAGAAACGGCGAATTCGAGCTGACGAATACCAACCGGCTCGTCTACTGGTATCCGGGCTGTACGGGGCTCAAGACCGGGTATACCTCCACGGCGATGTACTGTCTCTCGGCCACGGCGGAGCGCGAGGGCGTCGAGTACATCGCGGTGGTGATGCACTGCGGCAGTATCGACGCAAGGAACGAGGACGCAAAGACGCTGCTGAACTACGCCTTTGCCGGCTTCACGCTCTGTTCGCTGCGTGCGGGCGGAGAGCTCCCGGAAATCCCCGTTGAGCTCGGAAAGGAAAAGAGCGTCCGCGCCGAGTACGGCGGGAGCGAATACGCCCTTGTGCGGCGCGGCGGGAGCGGCGCGAAATATGACATAGAGCTTCTCCCCATGGTGGCGGCTCCGGTGAAAAAGGGCGACCGTCTCGGCACGCTCACCGTCAGCACGGGCGGCGAGACCGTCGCGGAGGTCCCCATCGTCGCGGCCGGGGAGGTCGAGCGCATAGGCTTTTTCGGCACGCTCAGGCTGTTGGGGCTGTCGCTTTTCGGGCTGTGAGCGCCCCGGCACAATTCACTGTTGAAATCGGCGAAAAAAGGGTTATAATGTTTCCGATAATCTATATATGAACGGAGACATGAAGCATGGTAAAAATAGATCTCTCCGGCGCGGCCGGATTTTTCACCGGTGAGGGTCCAGATTACGCCCTTGCCGCTAAAGCTCACGAGACTCTCACGGGCAAGACCGGCGCGGGAGCCGACTTCCTCGGCTGGATGGAGCTTCCGAAAAAGATAAAGGAGACGGAGCTCGACCGCATCGTAGCCGCGGCGGAGAAGATCCGTGCCCGCTCAAGGGCGCTTGTCGTAATCGGCATCGGCGGCTCGTACCTCGGCGCACGCGGCGCCATTGAGCTTCTCCGCCCCATCCCCGGCGAGAACGACCCGCAGGTATTCTTTGTGGGCAACGGCCTCTCCCCGGACTATCTCGGCGACATTCTCACGAAGCTCGGCGACGCGGACTATGACGTGAACGTTATCTCCAAGTCCGGCACCACGCTCGAGCCCGCCGTGTCCTTCCGCATCTTCCGCGAGCTTCTGCAAAAAAAATACGGCGACAGCGCCGGAGAGCACATCTTCGCCACCACCGACGCGCACAGAGGCGTGCTCAAGTCTCTTGCCGACGCCGAGGGCTGGGAGAGCTTCGTTGTCCCCGACGACGTGGGCGGGCGCTTCAGCGTTTTTTCCGCGGTGGGTCTTCTGCCGATGGCTGTCGCGGGCATCGACGTACGCCGCGTTATCGACAGCGCCATAAGCGAGTTTGAGGCGCTCGACCTCCGCTCGCCCGAAAACCCCGCCTGGCAGTACGCCGCCGCCCGTCAGCACCTTTACAAAAACGGCCGCGGCATCGAGATACTCGCCTGCTATGAGCCGAGCTTCCGTTTCATGGCCGAGTGGTGGAAGCAGCTCTACGGAGAGAGCGAGGGCAAGGACGGCATAGGCATCTTCCCCGCCTCCGTCGAGTTCACCGCCGACCTCCACTCCATGGGGCAGTATATTCAGGACGGGCCGCGCACGCTCACCGAAACCGTGGTGCGCTTTGAGAAATCCCGCGGTGCGTACTCCGTTCCGTTTGAGGCGGCGGACTCCGACGGGCTCAACTACATCGCCGGGCGCGACCTTGCCGATGTCTGCCGTGTCGCGGCGGACGCGGTAAAGGAGGCTCATATCGCCGGCGGCGTGCCAAACATTACGCTCACCGTCCCCGAGCGCAACGAGGAGGGGCTTGCCGCGCTCGTCTGCTTCTTCGAGCTGGCCTGCGGCATCTCCGGCTATATGTCCGGCGTCAACCCCTTTGACCAGCCCGGCGTCGAGGCATACAAGAAAAATATGTTCCGTATGCTCGGTAAGCCCGGCGCGAAATAATAAACGCATGACGATTTCCCCCGCCTCCCCGACAGCTATCGTCGGGGAGGCGGGTCAGCTTGTCAAAAAAGTTCCTCTGAACTTTTTTGACTGCGCTTCTCCTGCCGCGCATTTTGATAACTCAAAATGCTGCTTCGCTCAAAAGCCTTGATAAATCAAGCCTTTTGACGGCAGGTTATTGTATCGCGAGGCGGGTCTTGCCCCCCTCGCGCTCCCCCGCTACTCTGTCGCGTAGGATTTGTTTATAGTTTTTTGACAGTCTCCCCCGCCTCCTCGACAGCTATCGTCGGGGAGGCGGGTTTCTGTCAACGAAGCATTAACGCCTTAGCTCCCCCCGTCGGGAGCTTTACAACATTTGTGTTGAAATACACCTGCGTTCGCGGTATAATATATAGAAAACTTTGACCGTGAGGTACACTGAATGGACAACAGGGAAGTCATGGTGTCGGTGCTGTGTCTTGCGCACAACCACGAGGCATATATCGCTCAGGCTCTCGACAGCTTCGTTTCTCAGGAGACGGATTTTCGCTTTGAGATACTGGTCAACGACGACGCCTCTACCGACGGCACCGCCGATATCATCCGCGCCTATGCGGAGAAATATCCCGACCTCATTGTGCCATTTTATCAGGAAAAGAACCTGTTTTCGCAGGGAATAGTCATTTACGATCATGTTTTCTACCCCGTGGCACGGGGCAAATACTTCGCCTCGATCGAGGGGGACGACTACTGGTGTGACCCGCACAAGCTTCAGCTCCAGGTCGATTTCCTCGAGGCTCACCCCGAATACGCCGCCTGCGTTCACAACACGGTCTTTCACACCTGCGACTCCAATGCCCCGGACAGGCCGTATATAAGCGCCCCGAGCGGCGACCGCGACGTTGATTTTCAAACCGTAATGCTCGGCATGGGCAGGGCGTACCATACGAGCTCCCTGCTTGCGCGGCGGGAGCTTATGATCGACCCGCCGAAGTTCTATTACACCGCCTATTCCTACGGCTTCGGCGATCAGCCGCGCGCGGTCTGGTTCGTGCTCAACGGCGGCATCCGCTTCATCGACAGACCCATGTCGGTCTACCGCGTCCGCTCAAACCCGCAGTCGTGGAGCAGTAATCTCGACCGGCACTATTCCCAGCTCAAGCGCTTCGTGCTGGGCGAGCTTGCCATGATCGACGATCTTATGCCCTTCCTCTCCGGCGAATATGCGGAGATCACGAAGGACGTTCGGCTTCGGCGCGAGTATGAGCTGATGTTCGTTGAGGGGCGCGCGCGGGATCAGCTCCGGTGGCCGTACCGGAAGTTCCTCCGGGAGGAGACTCTCGGCTACAGACTCAAGTGGCTCGCGAAGCTGCTTTTCCCCCGGCTGTACAGCCTTTACCGCAAAAAGCGGGGATATTCAGACTATTGATTTATTGACGGAGACCTGCTATGGGCAACAGAAAAGCCGTTTTTTCCAACCTGATATGGCGCTTTATGGAGCGCTGCGGCGCACAGCTTGTGTCCGTGGTGGTGTCCTTTGTGCTTGCCCGTATGCTCGACCCCTCGGTCTACGGGCTGGTAGCGAAGGTGACCATCATCACCTCCATCCTGCTCGTCTTTGTGGACAGCGGCATGGCAAACTCCCTCATCCAGAAAAAGGACCCGGACGATCTCGACTTCTCGTCGGTGTTCTTCTTCAACGTGGCGTTCTGCCTGGTGCTGTATGTGGGACTGTTCTTTGCCGCGCCCCTGATAGCCCGCTATAACGACCAGCCGGAGCTGACGGCTATCGTCCGCGTGCTGGGGCTCACGGTCGTGGTGGCCGGGGTGAAGAACGTACAGCAGGCGTATGTCTCCAAAACCATGCAGTTCAAGCGCTTTTTCTTCGCCACGCTCGGCGGCACGGTAGTATCCGCGGTGGTGGGCATAACGATGGCCTACCACGGCTACGGCGTGTGGGCGCTGGTGGCACAGCAGCTTTCAAACGTGACGATAAATACCTGCGTCCTCTGGCTCACCGTGGGCTGGCGGCCGAAGGCCATGTTCTCCCTTGAGCGTCTGCGCGCTCTCCTCGGCTACGGCTGGAAGCTCCTTGCCTCGGGGCTCCTCGACACGGTATACAACAAGCTGCGTGAGATCGTCATTGCCGTTTTCTACACCGATACCGACCTTGCGTTCTATAACCGCGGCAACTCACTCCCCAATCTGATAGTCGAAAACATCAACAGCTCCATCGACAGCGTGCTTCTTCCCGTCCTCTCTGCCGAGCAGGACCACGCGGAGCAGGTGCGCGAGATGACCCGCCGCGCTATCAAGGTGAGCTCATATATAATAATGCCGCTGATGATGGGGCTTGCGGTGTGCGCCGAGCCGTTCGTGCGCTTCTTCCTGACGGAAAAGTGGCTCCCCTGCGTGCCGTATCTGCGCATTTTCTGCTTTACCTATGCGTTCTATCCCCTGCACACGGCGAACCTCAACGCGATAAAGGCCATGGGTCGCAGTGATCTCTTCCTCGTTCTTGAGCTTATCAAGAAGGCCGTCGGTATCTCGGCTCTGCTGGTGACCATGCGCATGGGCGTGTATCCCATGGCGCTGAGCCTGCTGGTAACGAGCGTGCTGTCTCAGATAATAAACTCCTGGCCGAACAGCCATCTTCTCAATTACAGCTACCTCAGGCAGCTTGCCGACCTTCTGCCAACCATACTGCTTGCAGCGCTGATGGGCGCGTGTGTGTACCCGGTGACCCTGCTGGGGCTCCCGGATATCGTGACACTTGTCATCCAGGTGCCGCTGGGCGTGCTGGTGTATGTCCTCGGCTCGAAGCTCCTGCGTATCGACAGCTTTGAATACCTGCTGAGCATCGTGAAGAAGTTTACCCGCAAAGAGGCCTGACGGCGTGTGCCGCCCTTTCCGAACATAAGGAGCAGTTCAATCATGGATTTTGAACCCAAAAACGTGCTTGTATTCCCCGCCGGGACGGAGATAGGCATGGAGATACACTCCGCACTGAGATATTCCCGCTTTGTGCGGCTCTTCGGCGGAACGAGCGTTCCGTGTCACGCGGAGCTGCTGTTTGAAAACTGCATAGAGGGCTTCCCCTTCATCGACGACGAGGGCTTCATCGACTATCTCAACTCCGTTATCGACGAGTATCACATCGACCTCGTCTATCCCGCGCACGACAGCGCTCTTCTGACCATGACCGTACACCAGGCGGAGATACACTGCGCCGTTGTCACCTCCCCGACGGAGACGGTGGAGCTCTGCCGCTCCAAAAACCGCACCTACGCCTTTTTTGAGGGGAGTCCCTATCTGCCGCGGTATTTCTCCGGCATCGACGAGGTGGACGGCTACCCCGTGTTCATAAAGCCCGCCGTGGGTCAGGGCGCACAGGGCGCGCGGCTCATAAGTGACCGTGCCCATTTATCCGAGGCGCTTTCCGACGGCGTGGAGTATGCCATATGCGAATACCTCCCCGGCGACGAGTTCACCGTGGATTGCTTCACCGACCGGCACGGGAGGCTTCTCGTCGTCTCGCCGCGCAGTCGCGACCGTATCCGCGCCGGTATCGCCGTGCGCTCACGCCTCCTTTCCTGCGAGGCGGCAGTGCGCGCCATCGCGGAGGATATAAACGGCAAAATGCGCTTTAACGGCGCGTGGTTTTTCCAGCTCAAGGAAAACGCCGCAGGAGAATACCGCCTCATGGAGATAGCGCCGCGCATTGCCGGCACGATGGGGCTTTCCCGCAGTCGGGGCGTGAACTTCCCGCTCCTGACGCTCTATAATATGTGGGGCTTTGACGTGTCGGTGCTCGATAACGGGAACGACGCCATGCTCGACCGTGCGTTTATAAGCCGCTATGTCACCGATATCCGCTATGAGAGCGTGTATGTCGATTTCGATGACACGCTCATCGTCCGCGGCAGGGTGAATGCCCAGCTCATGATGTTCCTCTATCAGGCGAAAAGTAAGGGCAAGCGCCTCCATCTCCTCACGAAGCACCCCGACTGTCCCATACGCGACGACCTGCGCCGCTACGGTATCGCCGAGAGCCTTTTTGACGAGATACTCCACATCCCGCAGGACGCCGACAAGAGCGCGTACATAAGCGACCGTGCGCCCATCTTCATCGACGACTCGTTTGCCGAGCGCCGCCGCGTCCGCGAGACGTGCGGCATTCCGGTTTTCGACCTTGATATGATAGACAGCCTTCTGGACTGGAGAGCATAAAATGGAAATTGCCAATCTCAGGCAGGTACAGCAGCGGCTCATCGAAATGGCCGACACCGTCACCGCCATATTAGACCGCCACGGTATACGCTACCTCATCGCCTACGGCTCACTGCTGGGCGCGGTGCGTCATGGGGGCTTTGTGCCGTGGGATGACGATTTTGACCTCTATCTCTTCGACGAGGATTACGACGCGACCATGGACATACTGCGCGCCGAGCTCCCGCCCGACATGATGATCCACGACAAGGCCGTTGACCCCATCTACTGGAAATCGTGGTCGTGCCTGCGCGACCTTAAAACAAAGGTACATTTCTCCCTGCACGACGATGACAACTACTTCGCCTACAAGGGGCTGTCCGTCGATCTGTTCCGGCTGAAGAAAATGCCCGAGCGGGACTTTAACGCCTATATAAACCGCGAGAATATCGAATTTCTCGTCCGCAAGCTGGACTCCGGCACCATGGACAGAGAGGTTTATCTCCGAAAGCTTGAGAGCGCCGTGCGCGCCTATGCCGCCGAGCTTGAAAAAGCAGAGCGCGGCGAGGGGGGCGACAGGGATATTTACGGCTTCCTCATTTACGGCTTCCACGCGCCGGAGGACTGGATATTCCCGCTGAAAAAATACAGCTTCGCGGGGCGCGAATACTGGGGGCCGAACAACGCCGACGCCATACTCACCCAGTATTACCGCGATTATATGACTCTGCCCGCGCCGGAAAAGCGCAAGCCCCATTACGACGCGGTGGATTTTCTTTGAGACTGCAAAAAAACTGAGACGAGGAGTTCAGCATGAGCATCAACGTCACCCGTTCCTCCGTACCGGACTTTGAAGAATACTGCGACGAGATCCGCGAGCTTTGGGACAGCCGCTGGCTTACCAACATGGGCGTAAAGCACAGGGAGCTTGAAGCGGAACTGAAAAAATATCTCAACACGCCCTGCCTGACGCTTGTCACCAACGGGCACCTTGCGCTCGAATGTATGCTGGAGGCGTTTGACATACACGGCGAGGTCATCACCACGCCCTTTACCTTTGCCTCCACCACCCACGCCATCACGCGCTGTGGGTGTACTCCGGTGTTCTGTGACATAGACCCCGAGGATTTCACCCTTGACCCCGACAAGCTTGAAGCGCTCATCACCGACAAAACCGCGGCCATACTGCCCGTCCACGTTTACGGCAACATCTGCCACACCGAGGCCATCGACGCCATCGCGAAAAAGCACGGTCTGCGCGTCCTCTACGACGCGGCGCACGCCTTCGGCGTGGAGAAAAACGGCGTCAGCGCGGCCAATTTCGGCGACGCCTCCATTTTCTCCTTCCACGCCACCAAGGTTTTCAACACCATCGAGGGGGGCGCCGTGTGCTGTGACGACCCGTCCGTTGCGCTCAGACTCGACGATCTGAAGAACTTCGGCATACACGGTGCCGAGGAGGTGCCCTTCGTGGGCGGCAACGCGAAGATGAACGAATTCTGCGCCGCGATGGGCATATGCAACCTCCGCCATCTTGACGGCGAGATCGAAAAGCGCGGCAGAGTCGTAGCGCGCTATAACGAGCGGCTCTCCGGCATCCCGGGCATACGGCTCAATCCCGCCCGTCCCGGCGTGAAGCCGAACCACGCCTATTACCCTGTCGTGTTTGACGGCTATAAGTACAGCCGCGATGAGGTGCAGTCGCGTCTTGCGGAGCATGGCATCGGCGCAAGGAAGTACTTCTACCCGCTGACCAGCGCCTTTGACTGCTATCGGCGCACGCTCGGCAGTGACCCGGCGAAAACCCCGGTAGCGGAGCATATCGCCGCCTCGGTGCTGACACTGCCGTTGTATGCGGACCTCGCGCTCGAGGATGTAGACCGCATCTGTGACATCATCCTCACCTGACCGCCGCACGCGAAAATCACCGGACAGTATTACAGCCGCAGGGCCTGCGTTGGGCCCTGCGGCTGTTTGTATCTATGTGTTTATCCGTGGTTATATACGCGCTTTTCCAGCGCGAAGATGCGGGGAGTAAACTCGCCGGCGGGGGTGCTTTCAAACGCCTCGGCATAGATCTCCATGCGGCTGTCGATAAGGTCGATATAGCTTAGAAGCTCGCTCTCGGCGCACTTGGGCTTCACCGCCGCGCCCTGCTCGGGCAGTCCGTGGTGAGAGAGGAGCATATGCTGTAAAAGCATGGATTTCTCCTCCGGCACGCCGAGCTCCCTCGCCGTCTCCGCGACCTCCTGCGCGCCCATGACGAGGTGCCCCAGCAGCTCGCCCGCGACGGAATACTCCGTGACAAGCCCGAGGGAGGAGAGGTTGAACTCGCGCTCCTTGGCAAAGTCGTGGAGCATGGTGCCCGCGATAAGGAGGCTCCTGTCGATCACCTCGGAGTAGCTGTCCGCAAGGAAATCCGCAAGGCGAAGCATGCTCTCCGTGTGCATGAGGAGCCCCGAGCGGAAGGCATGGTGGACGCTCTTCGCGGCGGGGATGACGGAAAAGCTCTCGATATGCCGCTCAAGCATCGTCTCGCATATGCGCCGATAGTCCCCGTCCTCAATGGAGCGGGCAAAGGCTCGCACGCTCTCGACGGCGGCGGCGGTGTCAATGGGCGCGGAGGGAACAAGCTCACTCAGGTCATATTTGCCGCTGTCCTGCTCGGTCGCGAAGCGAAAGCGCCCTATCGTAAGCTGTGCCGCGCCGCGAAAATCCTGCACCTGCGCGCGCACAAGGACGACCTTTCCGACGTCGGCCGCGTCTATCGTGCCGCTGAAGTCCCACATCTTCGCGTCCACGCTCCCCGTGGCGTCGGAGAGACGGGCGCTGAGATACGGCTTGCCCGCCGAGGTTTTCTTCATCTGCGCGTCGGCAAGGATGTAGTAGCCCTGCACCTCCATGCCGGACACAAGCCCGGTCACCGCAACGTTATACTCCATTTCTACCGCCTCCGATCATTTTTTCTTCATTATAATATCACCGTGCGGAGTTAAAGCAAATCACTCCGTGCGGATCGCAAGGAAGCCGTACCAGCTCGTCTCGTCCGCGACACAGATTATCGACAGGACAAGATGATCCTGATACTGCCAGTAGTCCGCGTACTCCGTTATATCCAGCGAGCAGACGACGGTGTAGCTCCCGTCCTCGTTCATGTAGGCCTCCTCAAGGGCCTTGTTCTCGATGGTGTTGCGCTTGGTATTTACCCAGCCGTCCCAGTAGGTCGAGTCCATGTGCCGCTTCAGCTCACTGTCGGCCGCGACGAGGGGCAAAAGCTGCTGGTAATAATAATCGACGTTCTGTGTGCCGAAGTAATTATAATATGCGTCGATGAACACATCGGCAAAGGATGTGAGCTTGTCTACCGTCTCCTCGTCGCAGGGGAGCTTCACCGGCTCGGGCGAGGGCTCGGGTGTGGGTTCGGGAGTCGGCTCCGGGGTAGGCTCGGGCGTGGGCTCTGCAGTCGGCTCGGGAGTAGAGTGCAGGGCGACGGTCTCCGTGTCCACCGCGCCGAGGTCGCTCCCGAGCGAGGCATATATCCTGTCGAACAACGCCGCGCCCACATACATTACCGTGAGCCCCAGCGTCGCGATGATGAGCAGTACCGTTACATATTTCTTAAAGTGCCGCACAAATTTTCTGTGGCTCTCGTCCGCGTCCCGCTCGGGGGCACTGTCGGTTTTGCGCTCGGCGCGGGCGGGCTTCATCTCCGCGTTGTCCGTCGCGATTCTTTTTTTCACGGGCGCGGTCGCGGGCTTTTTTGCCTCGGGGCGCGGTGTCTCCGGTGCGCTCCTCTCCGGCGGCGTTTCCTCCGGGGCTTTCTCCGCCGCGGGCTCGGGACGCTTTTCCTCCGTCGGCTCCGGGTGTTTGACCTCCGCGGGTGCCGGGGCAGGCTCGGCGGGGGACTCGTCCGCCGTCTCCGGCTCGACCGAGGCAATTATTTCGTTGACGCTGTTCCAGAATTCGTCGTCAAGGATGAAATCGTTTTCTCTGTCCATGTGCGCCCTCACTTTCCTATGAGCCATGTGGTGGGCAGGTCGCGTGTGCCGCCGGCCACATTGGAGGGATTGTTGAGCATCTCGCCGTCAAACTGCATACAGGTGGAGTTGCCGCCGTCCATGTTGATGGCGTTGACACAGCCGTACTTGTCGAAGAGTATATCCGCGCAGTCCCCGTAGGTCAGGCCGAGGCTGTACGCCTGTCGGCCGTCCACCGCCAGCATGACAACGGCCTTGTCCTGACGCTGACCGATGGCGGTGCGCGGGCCTATGCCGCTCTCGAGGATGTCGGCGCTCACCTTTTCGCCGTTCATTATCAGCACGGGGCCGAAGCTCACCGCGTCGCGTATGCCGGCCTTTTCGCAGTCCTCATAGCTGAAGTAGCCGACGTGAAAAATATCGTTCTCGTCAAAGCCGCCCAGCGGCCCGCCTATCTCGGCGCTGTAGCACTCGCCGCGGCTGTAGGTTATGCCGTAGGGAGGCCAGCCCGAGCCGGTGCCGTTATTGTCTATGAAGCCGCCGGCATTGATGCCGCCCAGCGCGTCATATGTATCTATCATAGTTTCAAGCGTCAGACCGACGCCGTACATCTGTGACGGGTCCTGCACGGCGGTGCCGACGAACACGCGCGACGGGTCATACACGACCAGAATGTAGACCGTTGACGCCTTGTAGGTGAATTTCTGCACCACTATACCATCGCCGTCCTCGTCGATGAGGCCGTAGGCATCGGGCACGGGGCCGGTCTCCTCGGCGGGAGCCTCCGTCTCCGGCTCGGTCGCGGCGACCTCTTCAAAAAGCGTCGCGTCCGTTCTCGCGTAGCTGCCGTCGCCGTTATTGCGGCGGTCGGAATAGCCCTCACTGTCCACCTCATCGTCGCTGAGAAAGAGATACGGCACAAAGCCGAACCTGCGCGTTTCGAGCAGGGTATATTTCACAATGGAATTGAGCTGTTTTGACGGGCCGCGAAACAGTATCATGCCCGCCGCATAGCCGCTCAGCCCTAAAATGAGCACCGTGACGAGCACATAGCACAGCCCTCGGCGCAGGCGCACAAGTACGCCGTCGGAAGTTTTCTTCAATAAACGTACCTCCTTTGGGGGTTTTGACCATTTTACTTTGAAACCGCCGCTCTGTCAACCTGCTAAGCTCGGCACAGCTTATTAATAATTCTTGATTTTACAGCAAAACCGTTCTAAAATATACTCAACCGAATCGTGAGGGGGTTTTATTATGAAGCGCTATCCCGAAATGACGAGAGCGGAGCTCCTTGAGGAGTTGGAGCGCGTCCGTGCGCTCTACGCCGCCGAGAAAGAAAAGGGCTATGCCCTCGATATGTCCCGAGGTAAGCCCGCGCCCGTCCAGCTTGAGCTGAGCATGGGACTTCTGACGGAGGATCCCGCCACGCTCATCCGCTCGTGCGACGGCACGGACGTCAGGAATTACGGCGGTCTCCCCGGTATCGCGGAGGCGCGCAGGCTCTTTGCCGATATCCTCGGCGTTGACGCGGAAAACGTCATAGTCGGCGGCTCGTCGAGTCTCAGCCTCATGTACGACTGCTTCATACGCGCCATGGTGCTGGGCGTCTACGGCGGAAGCCGTCCCTGGGGCGTTCAGGGCGGGATAAAATTCCTCTGCCCCGCTCCCGGCTACGACAGGCATTTCAGCATTGCGCAGGAGCTCGGCGCGGAGCTGATAACCGTTCCAATGACTCCGGAGGGGCCGGACATGGATGTTGTGCGCCGCTATGCCGAGAATGACCCCGCGGTCAAGGGCATATGGTGCGTGCCGAAATACTCCAATCCGCAGGGCTGCACATACTCCCCCGCCACGGTGGAGGCGTTCGCGGCGCTCAGACCCGCGGCGGACGATTTCCGCATTTTCTGGGATAACGCCTACGTTGTCCACGCCTTCCGCGACGAGGATGACGAGCTCGTGAACATCTTCGACGCCTGCGAAAAATACGGCAGTGCCGACATGGTTTACGAATTTACCTCCACCAGCAAGATAACCTTCCCCGGCAGCGGCATCTCCGCCATCGCCGCAAGCAGGAATAATATCGACCTCATTCTCAAGCAGATGGGCGTACAGACCATCTCCGCCGACAAGCTCAACCAGCTTCGCCACGCGAATTTCTTCGGCGGCGCGGACGGACTGCGCGCACACATGAAAAAGCAGGCGGCGCTCCTGCGTCCCAAATTTGACTGCACGCTTGAGACTCTGCACGCGGGGCTCGACGGGCTCGGCATCGCAAGCTGGACGGAGCCCAACGGCGGCTACTTCATCAGCTTTGACGGGCTTGACGGTACGGCGAAGCGCTGTGCGGCGCTGTGTCTTGAGCTGGGCGTGAAGCTCACCGGCGCGGGCGCGACATATCCCTACGGTATTGACCCGCGCGATAGGAACATACGCATTGCGCCCTCCTTCCCCACCGTCGAACAGCTTCGTCAGGGCATGACGGCGTTTTGCGTCTGCCAGCGCCTTGCCGCGCTTGAGTTACTGCTGAACAGAGAATAAAGGGGGCA
Source organism: uncultured Oscillospiraceae bacterium (assembly GCA_964587485.1). Classification (GTDB taxonomy): domain Bacteria; phylum Bacillota; class Clostridia; order Oscillospirales; family Oscillospiraceae; genus Limivicinus. The sequence goes on from CAZPLL010000020.1 coordinate 22,106, forward strand.
TTGCGCCATGACGAACGAAAGGCTGAGAGAAGAATACCGCTCGAAGCTTTGCACCGCGGAGGAGGCCGTGCGCCTCGTTCACTCGGGCGACTGGGTGGATTACGGCTCCAACAATTCCATGCCCTTCTCCCTTGACGCGGCGCTTGCCGCACGGCGGGATGAGCTTCGCGGCGTGAAGGTGCGCGGCAACCTCACCCCCGGCCCGATACAGGTCATCGAGTGTGACCCGGAGACGGAGCATTTTGTCTACAACACATGGCACTGCGGCGCCTATGAGCGCAAAATGTGCGACGCGGGCAGGGCGTTTTTCTCTCCGATGCTCTTTCGCGACCTCGACAGCTACTACAGAAAATATCTCACGGTGGATGTGGCGATGCTCTCCGTCTCGCCCATGGACGGCGAGGGGTATTTCACTCTCGGCGGCGCGGTCGGCGCGACACTGCCCGCGGCTCGTGCGGCGAAAAAGCTGATACTTGAGGTGAACGAGGCTCAGCCGCGCACCTCCGGCGGGCGGGAGATAAAAATACACATCTCACAGGTCGACGCGATAGTTGAGGCGGGCTACAGGCCGCTCATGGAGCTTCCCGTCCCGGCGCCGACCGAAACGGACGAGAGGATAGCGCACTACATCCTCCCCCACATCCCCGACGGGGCGACGCTCCAGCTCGGCATAGGCGGCATACCCAACGTCCTCGGCGACCTGATGGCGAAGTCCGACCTGCGTGATCTCGGTATGCACACGGAGCTTTGCTCGGACGCCTACCTCAGCCTGTGGAAGGCGGGCAAGCTCACCAACTCCCGCAAAACTCTCCGCCCCGGCGTGGGCATATACGGCCTCGCCATCGGCTCACGCGAGCTGTATGCCTGGCTGGACGAAAACGAAGCTCAGCAGGGCGCGGAGCTTTGCTGGGTGAACGACCCGTCGGTGATCGCCTCGAACGATAACATGATTTCGATAAACGCCTGTCTCAACGTCGATCTCTACGGGCAGGTAAGCTCCGAGAGCGCGGGGACGCGGCAGATAAGCGGCACCGGCGGACAGCTCGATTTTGTCACCGGGGCGAGCGCCTCACGCGGCGGAAGGTCGTTTCTGTGCATGAGCTCGGCCTACACGGACAAAAAGGGCGTGATGCACTCGCGCATACTCCCGCGCTTTACCGCCGGGGACATAATCACCACCCCCCGCGCCCAGACCGCCACCGTGGTCACGGAATACGGCATGGCGGAGCTTGTCGGCAGGAGCACATGGGAGCGCGCCGACGCGCTTATCTCCGTGGCTCACCCCGATTTCCGCGAGGCACTGATACGCGAGGCCGAGGCGCAGCGCATATGGCTGCCCTCCAACAAGAGATAAAAGGAGAAAGATATGAAGTACGATTTCACCACCGTTATCGACCGCGCCGGCAGAGACTCCATTGCCGCGGACGTGATCCCGTTTGAGGGGCTTTCCGTGGACGAGGGCTTTGACCCCATCCCCATGTGGATCGCGGACATGAGCTTTCCCATCGCTCCCCCGATAATTTCCGCGATGCGTGACCGTCTCGACTTCCCGATTTTCGGATATTTCCCGCTCAGCGACGAGTATTTTGATTCCATCATCGACTGGCAGCGCCGCCGCAACGGGGTCGAGGGGCTGAGCCGGGAGCATATCGGCTATGAAAACGGCGTTCTCGGCGGTGTGAGCTCCGCGGTGCAGGCGTTCTCCGCGCCCGGAGACAGGGTGCTTGTCCACGCGCCCACCTATGTGGGCTTCACCCACACGCTTGAGGATCTCGGCCGCCCCATCGTCCACAGTGAGCTTGTGCGCGACAGCGACGGCATATGGCGCATGGACTACGAGGACATGGACAGAAAGCTCAGGGAGAATAATATCCATCTTGCCATCCTCTGCTCGCCGCACAACCCCTGCGGCAGAGTGTGGGATCGTTGGGAGCTCGAAAAGGCCATGGAGGTCTACGCCGCGAACGACTGCATAGTCATCTCCGACGAGATATGGTCGGACATCATCATGCCCGGCTACAGGCACATCCCCACCCAGTCCGTGTCCGAGGACGCGAAAAAGCGCACCATCGCCTTCTACGCCCCCAGCAAGACCTTTTCCCTCGCGGGGCTGGTCGGCTCGTATCACATAATATATGACCGCTACCTCCGCGACCGCGTTGCGCGGCAGAGTGCCATGAGCCATTATAACGACTGCAACGTTCTCTCCATGCACGCGCTCATCGGCGCCTACTCCCCCGAGGGCACGCAGTGGGCGGACGAGATGCTCACCGTCGTGGACGAGAACCACCGCTACGCCTGCGAATTTATCGGGCAGAACTTCCCCGGCGTGCGCGTACAGCGGCCGCAGGGAACGTATATCCTCTATCTCGACTGCGCCGACTGGTGCGCCGCGAACGGCGTGAGCCTTGCGGAGCTGTTGGCGCGCGGCGTAAAATGCGGTGTCATCTGGCAAAACGGCGAGGCGTTCATGTACCCCAACACCATACGCATGAATGTGGCTCTGCCGAAGCCGCGCCTTGTCGAGGCGCTCGACCGGCTTAAAAAATACGCATTTATCTGATGCTCTCCGCGTGTCGATATAAAACAGTCGCCCGTCTCCTACAATGCAGAGGAGACGGGCGACTGTTTTTCCCGACGTTATTCGACAGTATTCGACATTTTTCGCGTCGGGCGGGCTTACTTGTTCATCTTCGCGGCGTAGGCGAACATCCAGATAACTATCGCGATGAGCGCGACGATGACGACGACAGCGAGAACGACATTGAAAGCGCCGCTCACCAGGCTGAAAGCGCCGACGGCGATGAGCTTTACCAGACGTATCGCGCCGATGATGAGTGCCAGCGCCACAACGCCGAGAATGATCTTGCCGAGATTCTTTTTCATCTTTATGACCATTCCTTTCCGCTACGCTACAAGGCACCAAAGGAAGATGA
>CAZPLL010000021.1:0-24858 GCA_964587485.1 uncultured Oscillospiraceae bacterium
TTTAGAGTCTATATAGCAAAGATTACTTTTACTACTCTTATTGACCATTTCACAAGCTTGTATGCTTTTCAGCACTGGTTTATAGTTACCAACTTATAAAACTTGAGCTTTTAACTCAATCAATAAGGCAACAGAAGTTGCCGCCGCATTCCGCGGAACTCGGCATTCGACCCGGCTGTCCGTGTGGCCTTAGCCGGTATTGACCGGCGGTCGCTATCTTGCTTTGGATAAACTCATATGTATCCAATTGAGACGTACTGATTTTAGCAACAATGGGAGGCTGTGTCAATACAAAAAACACAAATATGCGACATATTTTTTCTCAGTATCTTACGTCCCACAGAATAAGCCCCTGAGCGGGAGCCGTAAAGCCGGCCGTAGTGCGGTCGCGGGCGTCAAGTGTGGCGGGAATATCCTCGGCGAGCCGTCTGCCCGAGCCCACCTCGATCAGCGTCCCGACGATTATCCGCGCCATATTGTAAAGAAACCCGTTGCCGCTCAGAGTTATGCGAAGCTCATTGCCGAGCCGCTCAAGCCTGATGCTGTCAAGGCGCCTGACGGCGGATTTTTTCATGCGTTTATTTGAAGTGAAGGACGTAAAGTCATGCTCGCCGCAAAGGAGAGCGGCGGCCGTCTCCATGGCCTGCGTGTCAAGTGCTTCGGGATAAGCGTACATATATTTACGCTCAAAAACATTCGGCTCTGCGCTGTTCCATATGCGGTAGACATAGGTTTTACCGGTGCATGAAAGCCTTGCGTGGAAGCGCGGCGGAGCCTCCGTAAGAGCGAGCGCACCGATATCCTCCGGCAGGTACAGGCGCATTGCGTCAAGTATCTCCCCGCAGGACATTGCCGTATCTGCCCTGAATGAGCATATCTGGCGCCGCGCGTGAACTCCGGCATCGGTGCGTCCGGAACCTGCTACCTCAACGCTCTGCTCAAGTATGCGCGAAAGAAGTGTCTCAAGCTTCGCCTGTATGGTGTCATCTGTGTTTCCCTGACGTTGCCATCCGCTGTAGCGCGTTCCGTCGTAGCACAGCATGAGCATATAGTTCTTCATCCCGTCGCCTCCTTCGTTCGTGTTTATATTACTCCCGCGCGGGGAATATTTCAATATCGCATATTCGTTATACGTCATATACTGACATGGATAAAGAGCGGAAAACATAGGGCAATACGGCTATATGTGCCGCTAAGAAAAAAGATTATTTGTGAATAATCCACAGTTTTTTTCTGCCGCCACTGCCGCAAAGAGACAAAAATTCGGCTCTTTTGTTCGTTGAAGTATTCCGGTGAGTATGCTAAAATATTATCAGAGATTAGTTATATAGCGACTGAGAAAGAAGGAAGACCATGTATACCGATTCCTATTTTGAAAAATTTGTCTTTCCCGATGACCTGAGAAGTGCCCTGCTCAAGAGCCGTTGCCTCTGCTACCCCGAGACGAAGGAGCAGCTTGAGGAGATGTGCTACGGCCCCACTCATTCCTCCCGTTATGACGTTACCTATCAGATCGAGGGCATGGGCATATGCAAGGAGGCCGAGGTTGTCAGGTGCAAAAACGGCCCTGCCGTCAACTTCATGGAGGACTATATGCGCCGCCGTGACCCCGACTGTATGCGCATCGGCGACGACCTGCCCACAGATAAGCCCCGCTTCACCGACAAATACGGCTATGAGTTCTCCAAGCTCCGCGAGGAGACCATGAACTGGCTCTCGGGTCAGCAGCTCATCCTGCTCCCGTTCCGCGCCGGCGGGAAGTATTACGGCTACGACAGTCTCATGATCTGCCCGATGAACGCCGCGTTTTTTGCGCTCTCCCTTGCCAATATGCAGGGCTTCGTCAGCATTTTTGACGTAAAGGAAAACTACGAGCCGCGCGCGATAATCTACGTTGCGCCTCCCTTCAGACATACTCACTTTAACGGCAGGCAGGTCGTTGTCCACTGCCGCAGTGAGAAGCTGCACGAGGTCTTCGCCTATAACCTCTATCCCGGCCCCTCCGCGAAGAAGGGTGTGTTCTCCATGCTGCTTGACATCGGCGAGCACGAGGGCTGGGTGACAAATCATGCATCCGCGGCACTGCTTGAGTCCCCTTATGAAAACGAGGTCGTTTTCATGCACGAGGGGGCATCCGGTGGTGGAAAGAGCGAAATGCTCGAGGAGCCCCACCATGAGGAGGACGGACGACTCCTTCTCGGTACCCATACCATCAGCGGCGAGAAGTATTACATCACCCTCAATGAGACCTGCAAGATCCACCCCATCGCGGACGACATGGTTCTTGCTCACAAGGATATGCAGAACAACTCCGGCCATATGGTCATCGCGGATGCCGAAGCCGGCTGGTTCCTGCGCATGGACGGGGACAACTACTATGGCAACAGCCCCATGTACGAGCGTATAAGCATCCATCCGCCCGAGCCGCTCGAATTCTTCAATATGGACGGAACTCCCGGAGCTACCTGCCTTATCTGGGAGCACGTTATTGAGTCCACCGGCAAGCCCTGCAGTAACCCCCGCGTGATAATCCCGCGCAATATGATAGAGAACATAGTCCCCGGCAACGAGCCGCAGGAGGTCAACGTGCGTTCCTTCGGTGTGCGTATGCCGCCCAGCACAGTCTACGCGCCCAACTACGGCGTCATGGGAATGGTGCAGTTCGTACCCGCCTCTCTCGCGTGGCTGTGGAGACTTGTCTCCCCCCGCGGCTTCAAGAATCCCTCCATCGCCGACACCGGCACGGGCGGCGGACTCAAGGGCGAGGGCGTCGGCTCCTACTGGCCCTTTGCTACCGGCTGTAAGGTCACTCAGGCAAATCTCCTCCTCAAGCAGTTCATGGATACTCCCAACACCCTGAACATCCTCATCCCCAATCAGCATATCGGCGCGTATGAGGTCGGCTTCATGGGAGAATGGATCACCCGCGAGTATCTTGCGCGCCGTGGCGGTACCCTCAGAATGAAGCACCTTGTTCCCGCACGCAACCCTATCTTCGGCTACTCGCTCGACGAGATGAAGATCGACGGTCAGTATGTCCGTCAGACCTTCCTGCGCCCGGAGCTCCAGTCCAAGCTGGGCTTCGAGGGCTACGATGCCGGCGCGAAGATCCTGACCGACTTTATCAAGGATCAGGTTAAGGAATTCCTCACCGACGAGCTCGACCCCGTTGGCCGCCAGATTATTGAGATTTGTCTTAACGACGGCACGCTTGAGGATTATCTGGCCATCACCCCGATGAATATCAAGTAAACATCGTTGAACGGATCATCCGCCCAGAGCTTCCCGAGGGCGGATGATTTTTTCCTTGTACTGAAAGCAAAAGAGTGATATTCTATATTTTATCCGAACATAAAGGAGCCTTGTATATGAAGATAGTTGTTCTGGGCGGCGGCATAAGCACCGAACGCCATGTATCCCTTGTCTCCGGCACCTCCGTGTGCAGAGCGCTTCGCTCACTGGGACACAAGGCGATTTTCGTTGATATGTTTCTGGGTCTTGAAAATTACGAGGGCGCTCTTGAGGACGCCTTTGACGCGGAGGACGGCTTCTGCGGCAATGTTGCCATAGAGAAGGAGGAGCCCGATCTTGAGGCTGTCAGAGCATCGAGAAAGTATAAAAGCCCCGGCAGGCTCGGCAGAGACGTGCTGGAGATATGCGCTCTTGCGGACTGCGTTTTCCTCGGTCTCCACGGCGCGGACGGGGAGGACGGTAAGATACAGGCGGCACTTGAGCTTCTGGGCATACCGTATACCGGCTCGTCCCACCTCGGCAGTGCCATGGCCATGGATAAGGCCGTTGCCAAGCGCATCATGGAGAGCTGTGGTGTCCTCACCCCGCATTGGGAAGAGATCACCTACAGCGCCGATGATGTCCCCGCACTTACCGAGCGTCTGAGTGTCCCGTGCGTGGTGAAGGTCGTTGACGGCGGTTCTTCGATCGGCGTACAGCTCCCGGACACAAAGGAGGAGCTTGAGGAAGCCCTTTACACCGACCTCCGTTACGGAAACCGTATCGTGGTCGAGGAGAAGATCATGGGCCGAGAGATGACCCAGCCGGTGTTCGACGGCAGGTATCTCGAGTCCATAGAGATCGTCCCGCCCGAGGGGAATACCTTTGACTACGTTGCCAAGTATCAGAGTGGCGACGAGGGTGCGCGGGAGATATGCCCCGCCCGCATTACCGAGGAAGAGCACCGTATGCTGGGCGAGGCCGCGCTGAAAATACACAACGCGCTCGGACTTTCCGTTTATTCCCGCACGGACTTTATTATTGATAACGAGGGGCGTGCATGGTGCCTTGAGGTCAATACGCTTCCGGGCATGACACCCAACAGCCTTATTCCCAAGGCGGCGAAGCTTGCCGGTTATTCATACCCCGAGCTCTGCGAAAAAATAGTCACCCTGTCTCTCGAAGTGAGAAGGAACGAAAAATAATCTTACATAATACGGGAAGTTGTTTACAAATTCGTGATTTTTTACAGGCTTACTGTGATAGAATAAGTCATCGAAAAAAATACCTCAGGTGAGTAAATGAGAGAACGCTTTGTAAGATTTATGGCCGGAAGAAACGGCAATGACCAGCTCAATCTTTTCCTTCTCGGTGTTGCGGTGACCCTCGCGGTCATCAGCGTCTTTTTCCGCAGTGGCAGCTTCGGCTCCCTGCTCTCTACGATAACACTGATACTGCTGGTGTATGTATACTTCCGTATGTTCTCGCGCAACGTGTATAAGCGTCGCGAGGAGAACGGGAAATTTATGCGCTTTCGCTACGATGTGGAGGGTAAACTCCGCGTCGCGAAGGAGCGCTGGGTACAGCGTAAGGACTATAAGTTTTTCAACTGCCCGTCCTGCCGTACCAGCCTCCGCGTCCCACGGGGCAAGGGCAAGATAAAGATTGTCTGCCGCAAGTGCGGCACGTCCTTCATGGGCAGGAGCTGATGTTCGGCTTCCTCACAGCCTCCCTCGATGCGCTGGACGAGAAACAGCTTGCGCGATACAAGGCGTGCTACTGCGGGCTGTGCCGCAGTCTCGGAGAGAGGCACGGACAGCTTTCGCGTCTGACGCTCAACTACGACATGACCTTTCTGGTGCTCCTGCTCGGTTCACTGTACGAGCCGGAGGAGCGCACGGGGGAGGATACCTGCCCGGTGCATCCCTTTGAAAAGCGCCGCTGGTGGCGCAGTGAGATGAGTGATTACGCGGCGGATATGAACGTTGCTCTTTCCTACCTCAAGTGCCGTGACAACTGGCACGACGACGGCAGTCTTACCGCGCTTGCGGCCTCAGGCACGCTGAAAAGAGCCTATGACGGCATATGTGCCGCGTATCCGCGCCAGTGTTCTGCCATGGAGAGCGCCATAGCGGAGCTGAGCGGGCTCGAAAAAGCCAACACGGACGCTCCCGACGCTGCCTCCGCGACATTCGGCTACCTGATGGGCGAGGTGCTGGTATACAGAGAGGATCGCTGGAGCGATACTCTCCGCCGTATGGGAAACGCGCTGGGGCAGTTCATCTATGTCGCGGACGCGTGCGTCGATCTTGACAGTGATACCTTTCGCGGAAGGTACAATCCTTTCCGCAGGTATTACGGGCTCGATAATGAACAGCGCTTTCGCGATATACTCAAGCTCCTGCTCGGCGAATGTGTCCGAAGCTTTGACATCCTGCCGCTCGTTCAGGACGTGGACATACTTAAAAATATCCTCTGCTCCGGACTTTGGACCGAGTTTGATAAGAAATACAACAGGAAGGGACCCTCTGATGTATCAGGATCCGTATAAAATTCTGGGCGTATCGCCTGATGCCTCCGATGAGGAAATAAAAAAAGCATACAGAGATCTGACGAAAAAATATCATCCCGACCTTAACCCGAACGACTCTGCCGCCGCAGAGAAAATGAACGAGATCAACGCCGCCTATGACCAGATAAAAAACGGCGGAGCACAGCAGTACGGTCAGTCGGGCGCGTCTCAGCAGGCCTACGGACAGTACTCCGACCCCTTTGGCTTCGGGGGCTTCGGAGGCTTTGGAGGCTTTGGAGGCTTTGGCGGATTTAACGGCTATCAGCAGCAACAGCAACGGCAGTACGAGCGCAGTGAGTACACCGCCGCGCGCAACTATATTCGCAACGGGATGTACCGTGAGGCGCTCAATGCGCTCAACGGCGTCCCCGCGACGGAGCGTGAGGGAAGATGGTACTTCCTCAACGCCACGGCGAATATGTACTCAGGCAATAAAATCGCGGCGCTGGAGTCCGCGAAGCGCGCTGTTGAGCTCGACCCCGGAAACGAGGAGTATAATCGCCTCCTTGAGCAGATACAGCTCGGCGGGGATTTTTACGACAATTACTCGACACGCTACTATTCCGGCATAGACCCGAGCAGACTGTGCCTCACCATGTGCGCGGCGAACCTTTGCCTCGGCCCGCTGTGTAATATGAGATTCTGCTGTATATAGTATAATTATGTAAACCGGAAGCGGACGCATTGTCGTCCGCTTCCGGTTTATCCGAAGATCATATCAAGCTGTCGCGCGGTGAAATCGGACAGAGCTGGGAAGTCAATGTATTCGCGGTACACGGCTTCAAGCTCGTCGTGTAGACTCTTTGCCGCCGCGAGCCGTTCCAGAGCAAGGGCGGTACTGTCGTTAAATAGCCGGGCAGAACGCCTCAGCTCCGGCCTCGCGTCACGCCGCTCACCGGAGGGGAGGTATCTGTCCAAATGCACTGTTCGCGCAGATTCGAGCGTCCACGCACTGCTTACAAACGCCGTTGAGTGCTCGGGGAGCAGCACGGCATCAACGCTCTCCGCGTCCAGCGGTGATAGGCTTATCACTCTGCAAAGCCCTCTGCGATGGGCTTCCTCCGCGACATGGCGAAGCGCCGACACATCCGCGCCGTAGTCACTCTCGAAACGATATACTTGTTTACATAACTTGCTGATTGGCTCATCAAGCTGTATTAAACCCTGACATGAAAAGGCTCTGAGAAAGACGCAATTAACATAACCTGATTTACATAACTTTTGAGGGCGTTTTGCCAGGAGCCCGTTTATCCTCTTCTGTATGAGCGCGTGACCGCTCTCACCGAATAGCTGAGTATGCTGTGCGCCGCTTAAACTCAGGGCGGCGGAGAGATAGGAGTAAGCGCGCCGGTATTCCCCGCGGTAACGCTCGGTCAGATCGGTCACGAGTTCGCAGTCCGAGGCGGACAGAGGTGTACGGCAGAACTGACCAAGGTTTACATAATCTCCATTCACGCCGAAGTATCCCGGATCTGAAATATGCGGGGCCGTGCCGTCTGCCCATGCCGCGTTCAGCGCCGGTATATACACTCCATCCAGCGAGCCCGGATCGCCGGAGCACAACACATATTCGACCTCCATGCCGAGCGCCTCCGCCCGCCTGCCGATCGAGCGCATAAAGCTCGATTTACCTGTACCCGGGCCGCCCTTTATAACGTGCAGAAAAGCCCGCTTATCGGCGGGAAAGCCGTCATAGAGCGAACGAAATCCTCTGCCGGTATTCGCGCCGAGAAAGTAACTGCTTATCATGCTTCTGCCTCCGTTTCGCTTTTTGCAGTATTCTATGCGAATTTTTTCCGGATTGACAATAAATAACGCGAAGCTTATAATTTTCGGCATCAGGGAGGCGACGCAATGTACAGATATGTTCTTTTCGATTTCGACGGTACGGTTTTTGACACGCTTGAGGGTATTACAAAAAGTGTGCGATATGCGCTGAATAAGGTCGGCATCGACGCGCCGCTTGCGGAGCTGAAGTGCTTCGCGGGGCCTCCGCTTTTCGATATGTTCACCGAGAAATTCGCCTTTGATCCGGCGGAGGCACAGCAGGCTGTAAAGGATTTTCGGGAGAGATATATTCCGACAGGCGTTTATGAAAGCATAGTTTTCCCCGGGATCAGGGAGCTTCTGTGTGAGCTTCGCGCGGCGGGGCTCGTCACGGGCATAGCTACCTCAAAGCCTCAACAGCTTGCCGAGGAGCTTCTCGGACGCGAGAATATGCTCGTACTGTTTGACGCAATATCCGGCAGTACGCTCGACGGCAGCGATGACTCAAAACAGCAGGTAACTCGGAGAGCCATGGAGCTTCTGGGCGCCGTGCCTGAGGAAACGGTGCTTGTGGGTGACACAAAATACGACGTTGCGGGTGCGCATAAATGCGGTATAAAATGCATAGGTGTTTCCTACGGGTATGCGGCAGACGGTGAGCTTGAGGCCGCCAGAGCCGACTATATTGCCGCGGATATGAACGAGATAAAGGATATCGTGCTGAAATAAAAAAGCTGTCGTGAGGTGCTTCACGACAGCTTTTTTGAACCGATGAACCGAGATACCGTCAGTCGGCCTCACCCGACCGTGACGCGTATTCCATTGCCATTTTCATGTTGCGCTCAAACTTCTCAGCGGAGAGCAGAGCTATACCCTCCTCGTCACTCAGAACGATCAGGCGCGTCCCGGCGCTCAGGGCGAACCTGTCCCTCACGCCCTTGGGCAACACGATCTGCCCCCTGTCATTCATGGTGACGGAGCCCCAGATATTTTTACCCTTCGGGGCCGGAGGTATCGGGCCGATACCGTCAGCCTGTTCTGTTTTTACAAGGCTGTCTATAGTGACGCCGTAAACCTCCGCCAGCATACAGCACTTCTCTATGTCCGGCACGGTCGCGCCGCTCTCCCATTTGGCGTACGCCTGACGGGAGATGCTTATCCGCTCCGCTATCTCTTCCTGCGAAAAGCCGTAGATGTTGCGGAGCATAACAAGATTATCCTTAAGCATATGATGTGTCCTTTACAGATCTATTTTTTCAAAGCACCTGCACGCCCGGGAGCACGAGAGCCATGTAATTACGGCGTAGGAGATCACCCCGGCGGCAAGCAGTGAGAGCTGTAGCGCAAGCTGCTCGGTCCCGAATGAATTCAGCGCCTCAAGGCCGGGGAAGTGGTGAAGAGCCTCACCCAGACCGACGAGAAGAAAAGCCGCTATGATATATGTGACGAACGGCCGCGCGAATTTGTACGCGGTCTTAAAAAAGCCGCCCACAAAAACCGCGTTGAATACGGCGAAAATAACGAACGCCAGCCCCAGCGCGAACGGATTCGCGTTCATCAACGGGTTATCTCTGTAAACTGTCGCGTCGGAGAAAAGCGTCATTCTTATAATAACCGCAACGGCCATCAAAATCAATGCACACAGCTCGATTATACAGACAAAAAAGTATTTACCGAGCACAGCATCCCTCTTTGCATACGGAAGCAGTGCCGAGAAAAGTATGTCGTTGGTTTCACGCGCGTTCTGAAAGCTCTGGAAAATACCGAGCGTGACGAAAAACACTCCACACAGAATGGGGTAGCCAGGGATAAAAAACATGAGACCGAAAACTATGAACAGATAGCTGAGTAAAGATGCGCTCAGTCGAAACTCCTTTATCAGAATATTACGCATTTACAGCACCCCTTTCCATGCGCAGTATCGTCTCTTCCAAACCTTCGCCGCTCAGAGAGAAGCGATTGACAAAGATCTCTTTGGGAAGCGCCGCGACGATCTCGCCCTTCGATATGTACACGATGTCGTCCGCGCATTTTTCGATATCGGAGATGATATGCGTGGAGAAGAATACGGCGACGCCGTGCGCCTTGAGCTCGGTAAACAGATCGAGAAGCTCATCTCTTGAAAACGGATCGAGGCCGCTTGTCGGCTCGTCGAGTATGAGCACCTGCGCCCTGTGAGAGAGGGCAAGGAGAAGATTGCATTTGACCTTCATCCCCTCGGAAAGCTCCAGCGCGGTCTTGCCCTCGTCAAGCGCAAAGAGCGCGAGATATTTTCTGTACGCCTCCTCGTCCCATGTGTCGTAGCAGGCCTTTACGACCGCGACGATATCCCGCAGCTTTTTTCGCGGATACCAGTTGGCGGAACCGGTCGAGTAGCCTATATGTTTTTTGATCTCTTTTTCGTTTTCGGCAAGAGACTTTCCGAAATAGACTATCTCCCCACTGTCGGGATGCACAAGATTCAGCATGGATTTTATTGTAGTGGTTTTGCCTGCGCCGTTTCTGCCGATGAAACCGGTTATCCTGCCCCCGTCGATGTCAAATGAGACGTCATTCAGCCTGAACGAAGGATAGCTTTTATTCAGCCCGCGTACCTGCACAATGCTCATAATTACCTCCCGGTGTATGATTTATATGAATTATGCAACCAAACCGTACATTTATCAATCAACCGGAAATAACATCCTGCGCTGAAAAATGTTATGTCCGGTTGCGTTGCGGAACACAGAGCAGACAAAAACCGTTATAAAATAAACTATTCTTGCATATTTTTTCGATATGGTTTAACATATATCCATAGATTATTGAAAGGCGGTTCAAGCGTATGAAGTGTCCCCGCTGCGGAAGCGAAATGACTCTGGATTCCCACCGCAAGATACCCCTCAATATGTGCTATGACTGCGGATATATCGAAGGGCGTGCCTTTGAAGAACAGACGGGTATCGTTACCAATTTCCAGCATATGAAGACTCTGAATTTTAACGAGTTCGTGGCATTCGTGTCCGCGGGACTCAACGTGGACGAAGCAAAGCTCGCGGCATGGCTTGAGTCTCCCGCCGAGTAAAGCCGTCAACAATTCAGCGGATGTATCGTCAGAGCTTGTCTGAGGGTACATCCTTTTTTTAATTACACCCATATTCGCAATGGAGGGGCAAATATGCAAAACTTTGTGAATATTCGTCTACATAATGAATAAAATCGAATATTTATGAATTTTTTTGCAAAAGGTGTTGACAAAGGAAAAAACTTGTGCTATTGTCACAATTGTCCCGAGGACAATTTATTAAAATTTACTAAATGGAGGATGTCGAAATGAAAAAGATGACTAAATTTGCTTGCCTCGTTTTGGCGCTTTTGATGACTCTTTCGTTGTTTGGTTGCGGCAATACCGCAGAGCCTGAAAACGTCGTGGAGTCCGAGCCCGCTACCGAGCCCGAAGTTAGCGCAGAGACCGGGGAAGCCGGTTTCACCACCGTTGTTCCCGGTAAGCTGACTGTTGCGACCAGCCCCGACTTCGCACCCTATGAGTTCTATGCTCTGGACGCGGACGGCAACCCCACTCTTGCGGGCTTTGATATTGCGCTTGCTCAGTATGTAGCCGATTATCTCGGCCTTGAGCTTGACATTATCCCCATGGACTTTGACGGCGTTCTTGCCGAGCTTGCCGCAGGTACTGTCGATCTCGGTCTTGCCGGTCTTTCTCCCGATCCCGACCGTATGGACGTTATGGATTTCTCCGATGTTTACTATGTGAGCAGCCAGAGCTTTGTTTCCGTCGCATCCAAGGCCGACCTCTTCGATTCTCTCGAGTCCGCGAATGACGCCAAGTTCACCATCGGCGCACAGAACGGCTCTATTCAGTACGACCTCGCTGTTGAAAACACTCCCGATGCTGACATCATCGCGCTTGCAAAGGTGACCGACATCATCGCCGAGCTTCTCAACGACAAGATGGACGGCGCGTTTATCGAGACTCCTGTTGCCGAGAACTACGCAAAGAGCTACCCCGAGCTCACCGTGCTCTTCTCTGTGCCCTATGAGGTTGAGGGCTCCGCAATCGGTGTCTGCAAGGGCAACGAGGGTCTCCTCAAGGCCGTTAACGAGGCTATTGCCGCCGTAACGTCCGACGGCTCCATGGATAAGTTCATCGCCGAGGCGAACGAGCTTTCCACCGGAGAGATCTACGAGGGTCTTCTTGAAAACTGACAGAAGTCAGCTTAACTGAAAAATGTAACTGCCCCGGCAGCCGACTCGTACGAGAAGGCTGTCGGGGCGGTCGTGGCTAAATAAAAACACAATTCACCGGAGGAAAAGATATGCTTACCGCCAAAGGCTTTGCTAAAGCCGCCGCATACTGGAAACTATTTGCACAGGGTGTTGCCTGCACGGTCTCGCTGTCTGCTTTGACCGTGCTCTTCGGCTTTATTCTGGCGCTCGTACTCGCGATGTGCAGGATGGGAAAGCTTAAGCTGCTGAGATTTGCGGCCACCGCCTACGTCGAGGTAATCCGGGCGACCCCCATGCTCGTGCAGATATTCATAATCTATTATGTGGTGTTCAACGGCATTAAGGTCCTGCCGGGCTATAAGCTGTACGGCTTCATCCGGTTTGAGCGTTTCTTCCCCGCTGTGGTCGCGCTCGCGCTCAACTCCGGCGCGTATCTCTGCGAGATCATCCGCTCCGGCATACAGTCTATCGACGGCGGACAGACTGAGGCGGCGCGCTCACTGGGACTTTCGTCGTGGAAGACCATGCGCTTTGTCGTCCTTCCTCAGGCCATAAAGAACGTCCTTCCCGCAATAGGCAACGAGTTTGTCACCATCATCAAGGAATCCGCCATCTGCTACACCATCGGTGTTCAGGAGATCATGTCCGCAGTCCAGTCGGTCAAGGGCGCTACATACAGCATCGGTGAGGCGCTGATAATTGCCGCTGTGCTCTACTTCTGCCTCACGTTCCCGACCAGCAAGCTCATCGCGCATTTCGAGAGGAAGATGAGCGTGGGCGATCGCCGCAACAGCGAAGCCTGAGGGGAGGTACTTTGAAATGGGTGAAAAGCTGATACAGGTAAAAAACCTGAAAAAGTATTATAACAAGGGCACTCTGAAGGCTCTTGACGACGTAAGCGTGGATATAAACAGAGGGGACGTTATGGTCATCATCGGGCCCTCCGGTTCGGGAAAATCCACGTTCCTCCGTTCACTTAATCTTCTTGAGAACCCCACAGACGGCAGTATTGTTTTCGAGGGCGTTGATATCACAAAGCCCAGGGACAGTCACGGTAAAAAAATCGACATAGATATGCACCGTCAGAAAATGGGAATGGTTTTCCAGCACTTCAATCTTTTCCCACACATGACAATACTTGAAAATCTGACGCTGGCTCCCATTCATGTCAAGGGTATTTCTCAGCCCGAGGCCGAGGAGAAGGCGAGAGAGCTTCTTGAACGTGTCGGTCTGGGCGACCGTGCGGACGCATATCCGATACAGCTCTCCGGCGGACAGAAGCAGCGCGTTGCAATAGTGCGTGCGCTCGCAATGGAGCCTGACGTCATGCTCTTTGACGAGCCCACCTCCGCACTCGACCCCGAGATGGTCGGTGAGGTTCTCGACGTTATGAAGAGCCTTGCGCGTGACGGTATGACCATGGTCGTTGTTACGCACGAAATGGGCTTTGCCCGGGAGGTCGGAAACAGAGTCCTCTTTATGGCCGACGGAAAGATCCTTGAAGAGGGAACTCCGGACGAAATTTTCAACGCCCCCAGGAATCCCCGGCTACAGGATTTTCTTTCCAAGGTCCTTATCTGATATATCAATGTAATATTTGCTCGCAGCCCCGGGAATACTTATCCCGGGGCTGTTTCATCAACACAATTAGCACTCAAGATTAACGAGTGCTAATTGTTAATATTTTGTTCACATTTTAACGTATATTTGTTCAAAAATGCATGATATCTTATATACGAAATGAAGCGAAAGAGTTAAATGCTTCATCAAAATATATGTAAATAATTATTTGGAGGTATATATCATGTTTGAACTTATTCCTATTGATCGTCATATGCGTCGTGCCGCAGGCTATGACCCGTTCCGTGACTTCGAGGAGATGGAGCGTAATTTCTTCGGCGGAGTAAATTCCGCGATGACTTGCTTTCGTACCGATGTCAGTGACACGGGTGATGCCTACAAGCTTGAGTGCGAGCTTCCCGGATTCAGGAAGGAAGATATTCAGATCGATATCGAGAATGATTGCCTGACCATCAGTGCCGAACGCCATAGCAATGAGGAGGAGAAAAAGACAAACTTCATCAAGCGCGAGCGCGTCTACGGCTCCTTTACCAGAAGCTTTGACGTCACCGGCGTCGATGTGGATACCATTGAGGCTTCTTACAACGACGGCATACTTACCCTCACACTGCCCAAGCGCGCGGAGCTTCTCCCCGTCAGCCGCAAGCTTGAGATAAAGTAAGCCTACAGGGAAAGACAGATAACCGCTCCCGGTCGAAAGACCGGGAGTTTTTGCGCACGACTTCGCTTTCACTCTTGCACGTGAGGGGCGGTGAAGTGTATAATATCCTGCAAAGAGGTGACGATATGATTTTTGACACTCACGCGCATTACGATGACAGCGCATTTGACACTGACCGCGATGAGTTGCTTGCACAGCTTCGCGAAGAAGGAGTCAGCCTTATAGTTGATCCGGGCTGTGACCTCGAAAGCAGTCGCAGGGCGCTGGAGCTGGCCGATAGATATGCTTATATATATGCGGCTGTGGGCTTTCACCCCGAGGAGCTTTCAAAGCTGAGAGAGGACTCGCTCAAAGAAGTGGCGCGTCTTGCGTCGCACCGGAAATGCGTTGCCATAGGTGAGATAGGACTTGACTATTACTGGGATGACAGCTATAAGGAGAAGCAGAAGGAGCTCTTTACCCGTCAGCTTGAGCTTGCGCTGGCACTTGATAAGCCGGTCATTGTCCACGACAGGGAGGCTCACGGCGATTCTTTTGAAATCGTGAGCCGCTACAACTCGCTTCGGGGCGTATTTCATTGCTACTCCGGCAGCGCGGAGATGGCGAAGGAGCTGTTGAAGCGTGGCTGGTATCTGGGATTTGACGGCCCGGTCACCTATAAAAACGCACGAAAGACGCTTGAAGTCCTTGAGATATGTCCAATCGAACGAATACTGATCGAGACCGACAGCCCATATCTGAGCCCCGTGCCCATGAGAGGAAAGCGAAACGATTCCCGAAACCTCCGCTTCGTTGCCGAGAAGATAGGAGAGGTAAAGGGGATGTCCGCCGATGAAGTGATTTCCCGGACAAACGCGAACGGAAGAGAACTATTCCGGATATAAAAACAATAAAAGGCCGCCCGACACGGACAAGCATATAGCTTTACTGTTGCCGGGCGGCGTGTTTTTTGTTATCCTCTGCGCTTTATTTCGCGTATCAGCTTCTCGAAGTGAGCCCTGTCGTAGATGACCGGGACGGGGTAGGTGGGGTTCGCTTCGCTACAGGCGTAGGCGCACATCTGCGGAATGTCCTTTTCCTCGATGAAGGCGAAGCCCTCGGGCATCTCCATGCGTCTGTTCATCGCGTATATTTCGGCGATAAGAGCCTTTGCCTTGTCCTCCTCGCTTCCGTCGGTTCTGATCCCCGCAAGCTCGGAGAGACGGGCGAGAGGTTTATAGACTGCCTTTCCGTAATCCTCAAGCACAATGGGGAGTATCACTGCATTTGCAAGCCCGTGCGCGGTATTGTACAGGCCACCGAGTGTGTGCGCGATCGCGTGAACATTGCCGACTCCGGTTCTGCCAAAACTCCAACCGGCCTTGTACGCGGCCTCCATCAGCTTCTCGCGGGCTTCCATGTCGTTGCCGTCGTTATAGGCACGCTCAAGATATTTGAAAATAAGGACGGTAGCCTCCTCAGCGTAACGGCGGGACTTCTCCGGCCTGTTCATGACGGAAATGTAGCTCTCTATGGCGTGGCAGAGCGCATCCATACCGGTGCCGGAGGTGGTCTTTTGCGGGAGCCCGACAACCAGCTCGGGATCCATGACCGCGTAATCGGGAATTATGTGGGGATCCATTATCGCGTATTTGTGGTGAGTCTCGGCGTCGGTGACCACGGCGGCCATGGTGGTCTCGGAGCCGGTGCCGGAGGTCGTGGGGACAGCGACAAAGGGCGGGATCTTTTTCATGATTTTCAGGAGACCGGCAAGCTCGTTGACCGTCGCACGGGGACGCGCGCACAGGCACGCGGCGGCCTTGGCGGCATCGATGGGAGAGCCGCCGCCGATAGCGAGGAAGCCGTCACAGCCCTCTTTCATGTATATATCCTTAATTTCGTATACGGTCGAGATCGTGGGGTTTGCGGTCACCTCGGAGTAATGCACGGCATCAAGACCGGAGAGACGTATGCTCTCTATTATCTCGGGCGCAATGCTCTTGCCGACGTGCCGACCGGTTACTACCAGCACTTTTTTAACGCCCATCTTTTTAAGCACACCGGGTATCTCTCTGCGACAGCCGCGCCCCGTGACGGGGACAGCCTCGCGGAATGTGAAAAGCTTGCAACCGAGGGTCAATGCCGCAGTTTCAACTCTTATTAAAGGCTTGAACATATCTGGATCCTCCTAATTAAAGTCTGTGGTCGCGGGGAATGGAATCATAGTGCTTCATGAGCGGCTGTTCGAGCGCCTTGACCAGCTTGGTGTCAAGGTTAAACCAGTAAATGATCACAGTGCCGATAAACAGCACAAAAAGAGTAATCAGAACTTTCGATAACTTTTTCATTATATCACCAGCTTTCATCGTCATCAAACTCAACAAGCGAAGCGTCAACGGGAGTTTCATGCATAACTGTCTGCATGAAAGTGTTCACGTCGTTTCTCATCTCGCGGCGGGTGATGGAGGTCGGATCCATCAGATCCTGCCGAACCTTGCACATCCGAATGCCGCGCTGTCGTGCACCCTCTTCAAAGAGGCCGTTTATCGCGCCGACTCCCTTGCAGGATATCTGGTCGAACATGATGATCATGTCGGCGTTGTACTCCTCGTACTTCTGCCAGAGGTCGTTGAGCATGACCTCATAGCCGCCCTTGGTGTGGGCACGCATTGTGGAGGTCTGGTACATTTTCGCGATACCGGCCAGCATGGACTCGCGTGTTGAGGTGTCGATGATGTCTACGCCGTGGAGATCGATCATTTCGCACACACAGTCTATGCCCCAGCACTGGAGTATCCAGTTGTCAAAGTTGGCGTAGTTGTTGGCGGGGGTGTTCCAGATAATTGCACGGTGCTTGACGGTTTTGGGGAACTTACCGGCCGAGACCTGCTTTTCAAGGAGCGCGTTTACCTTGCGGTCGTTATCGAGCGCCTTCTGCACGCCGCATACCGCCTGATGCTCGAATATACGGTAGAGCCACGCGGATGAGCCTGTGTGAGGGGAAAGCTCCGTGCGGTTCAGCTCCCACTTCTCAAGCTTGCAACGGGTCTGACCGTTCCATATCTCGCAGGCCTCCTTAAGCTTGTCCCAGTCGTATTTCGCGCCGGTGTGTTTTTCGAGAAACTCGATCGCGGAAAGGAACTCATCAACGGCGTACTCCTGTACCTCGTCGCGAAGCCAGCGCAGAGGTATGTTGATCGGCTGAGTCGGAAGCCCGTGCCGCCTGTCCTGAATGGGTGTAGTCATGATACTGCCGTCACATGGCATATTACAGCTCAGCATACAGCACCCGATCTTCGGATAATCGTCCTCAATGGCAACGCCCGCCTCAAATGACGGCAGGGGACACACGTCGGCCGGCAGGCCGTACAGCTCGGTCTGCTCGATATAGTGTACGGGGCTGTGCTGATTTATCAGCGAGGGCAGGTACACCGGCAACATCTGATAAAGTACAACGTCGTTATCGGGAAACCCGCGGCATATGAGCTGCGGCACAAGCTCATCCATACAGATTATTTTTTTGCCGAGCTCCTCGGCCTTTTTACTGCCGGGATGAAGATTGAGGTCGGCGCTGAAAATAGTGTCAAGCTGCTCGGTGACAACCTCGGTCAGATACGCGAAGTTACTCCGCCCGGCTCTGAGCGCGGCGCCGCGAAGCCCCTCACAGTTGCGGTCGAAGAAGGAGGGAACTGTGAGGTAGGTGTACATCCAGCGATAACGGAGGATGGCTTTGACATTCTGTACGGGGTGGCCGACCGCCCACTTGATGAGCCTGCCCCACAGACCGCACCACTGGGCATAGTCATACGCGGTATCCCTGAGCCCGCGCCATTCGCGATGCTTGTATATCGCGGTTTTCGGAAGAAGATTTTCACCAAATCCGCTCATTTGCGTTCACCGTCCTTTCCCTGAATACTCTTGATTTCGAGGCTTTCGACAAATGCCTGCACGCGGGTGGACAGCTGACCCGAGCCGCGCACGACATATTCGCGGTCTATGCCGATCGTGGGTATGCCGTATTCCTCGGCCATGATGCGACCGGCGAGCATACGCTCATAACCCCAGAAGTCGCAGAATTTGGCCTGTTCATATATTATTCCGTCGGCTCTGAAGTCGCGGACAAGGTCGCGCAGGAGCTCTCTCCGCCCGACTATCTTTTCCTCGGACATAAAGCGGGGGCACTGATTAGTCTCAAGATAGAAGCGGCAGACCTGCTCAAAGGCGTCCTCCTCGTCGTTAAGAGGAATACTCTGGCGGCCGGGGAACGCGCCGAAGCAATATCTGTCGGCCGCGACATAGCAACGGCAGTTTTCGAGTATCTCGGAGAAGGCGTAGTCATCAAGCTCACTGCCGACGACCACGACCCGCGCCCTCCACTTCGAGATGGGATCTTTTTCGCGCACTCTCAGCTCCTCGAGCGTCTCGCGCAGGTAGGGGAGAATGAGATAGGTGGGGCAGGTATAGCTGACGAGGCAGAGTATATGAAACTCACGGGGAGTGATTTTCGGGAGGTCATCCTTGCGCATATCGGATATCTCGGTAATGATATCACACATTTCGTTATGCATTTTAACGGCCTCGCGTACCGCGCTGTCCGAAAAATCCACACCGTAGTCGCAGCTCAGAGGCTCGGCAAACTGCTGACGTATCTGCTGGCAGTAGAGCTTTAAGCCGTGGGGAGTGACCTTCATGGGGGCATCGATTATGCCGTAGCCGAATTTGTCGTTGTCTATGAGCCCGAGCTCGTGAATATTTTCAATAACGCGCACCATCTGCTGGCAGGTGTCGGAGGAGGCGTAAAAGTCAAGAAAATTGTAGCCGCCCTCGAACGCGCGTTCAAACAGCGCGCGGGTGTAGCCGCAGATAAAGCTGTTCATGTAATACTGGCTTATGTCCAGCGAACCGGTGTTCGGGGCGCGAAGCCTTACGCTGAATGCGCCGGCGCAATTCAAAAGAGCCTCCGGAACATAGTAGCAGGTGTAGCCGACGGCGACCTTCCCATCTGCCTTTGCCTGCCGGACAAGGGAGTTATTTGCCTGCTCCAGCAGTTCTTCAAAAAAGTGGATGTGCTTCAGATCCTTCATTTCAGTTCACCTTTATAATGTGGTATGATCCTGCACAGTATAGCATACCACGGTTGACGAGGCAAGAACCTTTGCAACAAGATGACGAAAAAGCACAAAAATCAGTTGCGTTTTTTCGTCAAATGGCGTAAAATCAAAAAAAGAAGATAAATCATTTCAGGAGGAATTTTGCATATGATAATGGATTGCTCTCAGTATGTCGGCAAGTGTGAGTGCGGACGGGAACACGCGCTTGAGACAAAGAAGGTTGTTGTCGAGTATAACGCCATCGCGAATTTCGAGCAGTATATGCAGGATGTCGGCCTTGCCGGTAAGCGCCGCGCAGTCGTCTACGACAGCAACATCTACAAGCTTACCGAGGGCAAGCACATTAAGGCCGATCAGGAGATAGTCCTGCCTGCCGCCGGACTCCGGTCCGAGGATTTGCTCATCGAGGATATGATGAAGCAGCTCGACGCCCCCGAGGTCATTGTCGCCTACGGTGCTGGAACCATTATGGACTTCGGCCGCTATCCCGCGTACAAGCTGGGGATACCCTTCGTGGCCATTCCCACGCTCGCAAGCTCCGACGGCTTTACCGCGAGCATCTGTTCCGTCATCCTCAACGGTCAGAAGAAATCCATCTCCATGAAAGCGCCCACCCTTGTTGTAGCCGATCTTGACATTATCAAGGGCGCACCCATGCGCCTTGTCGCAAGCGGTATAAACGACATCCTCTCAAAGTATATTTCCCTTGCCGACTGGCGTATTGCCACGCTGGTCTCCGACGAGGATTACTGCCCAATGGTGGCTGGCCTTGCCGAGGAAGCGCTTCATATCATGCGCGCCGCGGCCGATAAGCTTGTCGCTACCGGAGAGTGTGATCACGAGGCCATTACCATGGCCCAGATGAAGAGCGGTCTCACCATGCAGCTCTGGGATAATTCCCGCGCAGCCTCCGGCGCGGAACACCTCATGGCTCACCTTGTCGAAATGCATCCGCCGCGCTTCGAGAATGCCGAGGGAATACACGGCGAGTGTGTCGGCGTCGGCACCTTTGAGTGCGTGAAGGAGTACCACCGCCTTGCACAGCTCACGCCCAGGGCAAAAGCCTTTGAACCGCTCAGCTCCGAGTGGGTGATGGAAAAATTCGGGCCGAGGCTCCATGACGGCATCATGAAAGAGAACGAGCATGATGTTCTGGCAACCTTTGATCCTCAGAATATCGTTGATAACTGGGATAAGATCCGCGCCATCATCGCCGAAATACCCTCCGCTGAGGAGATGGAGGCGCTCTACAAGGCCGTCGGTGCCAAGTACCTGCCCGAGCATATCGGAATCGACCCCGCGCTCACCGATGAAATGCTCCCCATTTCCGCCGCTATCCGCAACAGACTGACGCTCGTCCGTATGCTCCGCGTGCTTGATTTTGAATAAAAAATCGAAAAACGATTCAATAATTGAAATGTCCCGGGAGAATGGATTCCCGGGACATTTCAATTATTATTTGGCATTACTTGTTTATGAACAGAACGCCGAGGCACTTCGGCCCGCAGTGAGACGATACCGTACACCCGGCCGTGGTGATGTGGACTTCCTTTGCACCGCTCAGCTCCCGCACAAGAGCCGTGAGCTCTTCGATCACGGCCTCATCCACTTCGCCGGAGTGCGTGATAAAAACGTGACCGGGACGGATCTCTCTGCCTGAGATCCGTTCTTCAATATAATTTCGATATACGCTGTTGATCGCGCCGCGGTATTTTTTATAAACCTCAAGCTTACCGTCCTTCATCTCAAGGGCTGGCTTAAGCTTTAGAAGGTTCGCGCCAAGCGCGGCGACACCGGAGCAACGTCCGCCCTTCCACATGAATTCAAGCGTGTCGAGCACAAAGCTTGTGTCTACCTTTGCGGTAAGCTCCTGGAGATGTGTGGCGATCTGCGCGGCACTCATGCCCCTGTCGCGACATTCCGCCCCCTCAATGGCAAGGAGCGCGACCCCCGTCGAGAGCATACGGCTGTCCACCACATATACGCCCTCAAACTCCTCGGCCGCAATACGCGCATTGTTGCAGGTGGCAGAGAGCTCCGAGCTTATATCAAGATGGACTATCTCATATCCGTTCGCGACGAAGGCGCCGAAAAAGTCTATGAACTGCTGTAGAGACGGGGCGGAGGTTTTTGGCAGGGTGCCGTCAGCGCGGAAGCGCTCGTACATCATCCCGGGGGTGTATTCGGAACTGTCGGGGAAGCTTTCGCTGCCCAGAAGAATAGTGAGCGGAATGACTGCTATACCGAAACGGTCGAGCAGCTCGGGCGTGAGATCGAGCGTGCTGTCCGATGTGATTATGACCTTTTTGCGCATCTGATGACCTCCAAAGCTTTTTCGTCCAAATTATAGCATAACTCTCCTCGTAACGCAAGCTTAGCGGAAATGCTGACTATCATGTAGTTATGTAAACCTACGCACACTCGGAATTTCGACACGGATAAAACATTTTGAAAAAAGCAAAAATAACTCTTGCATTTTGTATTGTGTTGTGCTATTATAACTGAGCGCTGGAAATCCGGGTGTAGCGCAGTTGGTAGCGTGCTTGAATGGGGTTCAAGAGGCCGGAAGTTCGAATCTTCTCACTCGGACCAAAAATAGCTGATTTTGGGTAAAAATCTCAAAATCAGCTACTTTTTTATGCCTGTTTATTTTGCATGAATCTTGTCTATTGTTTGCGTATTGTTTGCGCTTTTTATAGCAAATCTGTGATTTTACGCAAATCTTGATAGCTCACATCCTGATAATACCGCAACATTTCGCCGCTGGTGTGGCCGATAAGCGCAAGTTTATCTTTATCCGCGCCGTCCACACGCTTCATCAGAGTTGCGAACGTGTGACGGCAAGAGTGCGGGGTATATGTGTAGAACTTCTTCCCGTCGCGCTCCGTGATGGGATTATCAATCCCGCACTTGTCGAGCACGGTGTAAAACAACTCACGATATCGAGAGACAGTAAAAGCGCCGCCGCTCTCATCTGCGAACACTGCACCGCTTGTCCGTCCCGCTATTGCCGCATCAATATACGGCTGGATTTTTGGCGAAACAGTAACAGTGCGGTTTGTTCCTGCTTCGGTTTTCGCGCCGCCGACAAAAGCCCGTTCGGCGGCGTTGTAGTCCTCTATTCGGAGGTTAATAAACTCAGACGGGCGAAAGCCCAAATAACATTGACAGAGCACATATGACGCGCCGAAAACGCAGTTAGCGTACTTTTCGAGCTGGGGTATAGCTTTATCGGGCAATGCGGTTTTAGTGCCACTGTCGCCGCTCACGGTGAGATATTGACCCATGTTAAGCGTGACGTAATGGCGCGGTATGGCGTACTTGTACATCAAGCCGCATAAAGCCCTCATGTTCTCTTTAGTACGGCGACCTTTGCCGCACTCGTCTATACACTCTTGCAAATCGTCAACGTCAATTTCAGCGATATTCAAGCGGTACACGTCGGCGAAATATTTATAAGCCGCCTTATAGCAGTCGATTGTTGACTTCCCTGCGCGATGCGTTGGCAACCACGCGACGTATATTTGCGCAAACGTGGCGCTTTTCGGCTTTTCACGCGGCGCAAGCTTCAGCGCGGGCAAATAGTTTACCGCGTCCTTTTTCGTCTTAAACCCGCCCTTGTAGCGCGTCACGACGTGCATTTTCCCGTCTTTGTCCGTATCATAGCCGAGAACAACCTTTGCCGTCCACGTCTTTCCGCGCTTGTAAACCGTGCCCGTACCATTAGCACGGCTTTTAACGGCTTGCGTCGGAGCTTCAATCTTTGCCCCGCAGAACATACAGTACACGCTTTCAGCGGGTATTTCCTTTTTACACTTTCGACACTGCATAACATCACCTATAGAACTACGCCCCCGCTATATCAGCGAGGGCTTTTATTTGCGTGAATATATTTAAGCACATGGACAAGGACGGCAACGGCACCGATGACGAATATCACCAATAGAACAGCGAACACAGATATGTTGCTTTGCTTAAACAAACCAGCGTCGAGGATGTGCATATCAAATACCATATAGCCGATGGTGACAAGGACGAAAAACGCGACAGCGGCAGACAAGATATTAATATACATCGTCAACCGTCTTTCACGTTCCGCGCCTACGTCAATTAAGCGCTTGATCTCATTGGCTGAACGGACGTTTTCAAGCGTCAATTCGTGCATTTTTTGCACATGAGCCAGCTCATCGGCGCTCTTGTGGTCAAGGCCGAACATCTCATCTAATGACAGCTCAAGCACTTTGCAGATAGCCGCCGCGTCATAGAGCTTTGGGTATGACTGTTTACCGACGCTGAGATTATTAATCGTGGACTGTGGTACGCCTGTTTGCTCAGATAGTTTTTGCAGAGATATCCCCGCTTTTTTCCGCGCGGCTTTGACTTTTTGCGGATATGCGTCAATGCACGGCTGTAAATCCTGAATAGCAGACATTTTATTAACTCCTAACGTAAAATCGCAGAAACTACGAAGCTTTTTTACAAAACAGAGTGTGTTTTTAACGAACTGTAAAGTAGACTGTGAACATATAATCTGCTATCCTTTAGGTGTAGCAGATAAATCGGTTTACAAGGTATCTGTTACAAGCCCCGCCACTGTTGGCAGACGGCGGCGGGGCAATTCAATTCAGGTGAACGGACAAACGAACGCTTTATAACCAGTAACTTGTTCCGGCTCTATGAAGTATTTCAATTGCGAGTTAGACGTTTCAAACGAGGTCGTAGCGCCCGGGGAAATGCTGTTAGCCCATGTTAATAAAACGCCTATCGGCGTCTCTCCGCTAAACAGAACGACAGAAACAATTGCGGTGGAAATTCTTTCCGATGATGTATTTGTGATATTGCCTGTCGCGACAAATCCTGCGCCCTGCTGATTCCAACTGCTACCGTAATTACTGTAAACGCTATCGGGGATGTATTCGAGGTTCAAGTCTGCAACTTCCACAGTGACAGGAATGAAAAGAGTTTTATCCACTTCAAAATGCGGTTCTACGTTCAATTCGGACGCGGTGGCATATTGTGTATTATCGGTTCTGTTGAGTGTGCTGAAATATACCACGTCGCCGGGAGCAACATACGGTATGTCACTTTGGAAGATTGGACTTTCGATGACAACACCGTTTTCATCTTTAACGTCGTAGTATCCACGACTTAAACTCAATGCTTCCGTGCCAGTGTTTTCTATTGCAACAACTGTGTGTACATAACAACCGTCAGCAGATACAGCCTTGCAACTTGTAAACGTCACTTCATACTCGATAACGCTTTCGGGGAGCAACTCAGGTTCGGTGACGTATTCAATCTCGGTTAACGGTTCGGTTTCCGAGAGCGTTGACGCTCCGCAAGCGCAGAGGGATAGAACAAACGCAAACATTAACAGGCATAGCAAAAGTTTCTTTCTCATACGCACGACCCCTTTCTTATTTGAATTAGGAACGATAATTCCTTGCCATCGACAGGAACTATTAATACAATACTACCACCGACAACAATAATCTGCAATAAAAAATAAAAATTTAACGGAGGGAAGAACGTTGACAGACAGGGAAAAACTAATTGAAGCAATCAAGCGACTACTTGAAAACGCCACCGAAGAAGATGTACGGTTTGTGTATGCATATCTACGAACATAATATTAAAGGTAAAGAGGGTGAGCCTTACGGCTTGCCCTCTTTTTTGTTTGTAGCCGAAAAGGCGATAATAAACCCCCAGTTCAACTGGGGGTAGGCAAA
>CAZPLL010000022.1:0-24670 GCA_964587485.1 uncultured Oscillospiraceae bacterium
TAGACCCTTATAGGGTCTGCTCAAACCACCGGTTCAACCGGTGGTTTTGATTTAGGTTTGTCGCTTAAATGCGAAATCGTCTACTTCACGAGAGAAAGCGGTTATGCGTATTGTTCTGAGAGAAAGATGCTTACGCGAGACTGAATGACAGAAGCGGTGTCCTCGGCGTTGCGATCCCCGGCAAATAATTTCTGAACCTCTTCGTCCATTATCTGTATTATCTCGGGATACTTTTCCGGCAAAAAGCGAGTATCTTCAATCAGTTGACGAAGCCTCTGCGCGTCATGCCCGCTTATGACGACGGGGTTCTTCAAATAATCCGCGTAGTTCAGTCCTTCTGTCATTGCCAGATTCACCATGGTGTCGTACATATCTACCGACGCGGGGAGATAGTCAAAGGAATAAATATCATTTTCGTGAGACATCACTTCACGAATAAACTGCCATACACCGTCTTTGTTTTCGCTACCGGCAGACATCGAGTACCTCACGCCTATTTCAAAGCAATGCCCTCCACCGGCCCCGTCTGGACAACCACAAAATACATAGTCATCGCCGAACAATTCACCAAGCGTTGCTATATGAATAAGGCTCGACACCTGATCCAGCCTGAGAATTACGCTGTCATCATCCGGTGCTACGGGGGAAGCCGGGATGCTTTCGCAAACCTCCAAGACGGAAATAAAGCTGGGGTCGTTAAAGCTACAGGTATAGTCGCGCTCGTTTATGAAGCTTCCCAGACTGCACACGGACAGCCATTCCCATACATTATCCCGGCTAAACCATGGAGAAAACAGAGCCTGATCTGCACCTTCTGCGGCTTTGGCAAAATCCTCAAGGGTCATTTGCGGCGCTAAATTCAGATCTGCCGTGGTGTAAAAGGTGTAGATCATGAAGTCATATGGCATATCATAGAGCTTGCCCTTATGCTCCATAGCCTTCAGGAGCGAAGGGAAAATATCTTCTCTGCCGTATTCCGCGTCTGCGTCCAAATAGGGGTACAGGTCTTCGTACACAGCTTCGGGATTCAGACTGTCCAGCTCACTGTCGTTATAGAGAGCGAATATATCCGGACCCGTTCCCGCCGCGATCCTCGCCCTCAGCTGATTGCCGACACCCTCCTCGTTGTGGTCAAAAAGCTCGGTGACAACATAGTAGTCCTCACTTTTTTGATTGAAGCGGTCAACCAACTGCTTCATGCCCGGAGTTACTGTATCGGTCAGTAGAATAAGGCGCTGTCTTGTCTCCGTTAAAGGACCGTAGCTGAAGCTGTCGATGCTTTTCTGACCGGACGCACTGACGATGTATCCGCCCTTGTAAGGGATAACAGAGCTGTATTCCGGCATCAGGGCACCCATATCAGACCACAGCGCCAGGAGCTCAGTCTGCCCGCTCGCATCATCCAAATAGTAAACGCCCTTTTCGTTTGCAATCAGGAGCTCTCCGCGTTCGGAAATTCCAAGCCCACTCGTAATGCTGTCGGTGCTGTGGTACATGCCGCAAAGACTTATCCTGTCGTCAACCTCGACTGTTGAAAGCTCACAGCCGAATGACTCCTGATCAAAGTGAAAGCACGATACTACAAGCTCCTCACTCCGACGGCACATTGCCAGAAACTGACTGTTGTCAAGACTTACACAGTCGAGCTCTTGCCCATCGCTGCCGAAGCATACCAGACGGCGGCTCGATACGGCGAAGAATTTGTCCCCGATTTTTTCCAGAGCAAAGAAGCCTGCGCCGTCGCTTAGCTCAGCCCCCGTGAGAGCAGTCTCACCGAGCAGATTTCCACCTTCGTCAAAGAGTATCACGCTGAGGCTGTATTCTTCCTGCTCGTTACCTTGCCTTACGCCCTGAGCGTCTACCCAGCTACTCGGCTTATCTCCGCACAGTATATAAAGACCGTCATCATAGCACAGCCCGTAAATGTACTCGACTGTACCGGGAACTTTCAGCTTTTCAGCGACACCGGAGGGAAGCACCTTATAGCACCGGGGAAGCCCTCCGCCGCTCATGCCGGAGATGTATATGCTTTCTCCGTCTGTGCATTGGGAGTTTATGACGGCCATCTCTGTCGGTGCCGAGGTGGAGACCATGCTGTAGCCATAGTCCACCCCAGCACTGCCCGTGTGGTCTGAGTTTGTTAGTCCGCATCCGCTCAATAACATTGAAAGCAGGAGGAAAGCAACCACAAACCATAAGGCTTTCTTTTTCATAACGCGCCCTTTCCACTATTTCGTGAGCATTTTACACAATGTCAAGAAGCACCAAATCTTTGGCTCCTCTCCGGGAGAGCAGTCGGCGGAGCCGACTGAGAGGGTGTAACCGACTCTGTCGTGTGGGGTGTTTATAATTTTGAGAGTCAGTGTTGAATCAAAGGACAATCAAACTTCAAACGCACGAAAATCAAACAGCTATGAGACATTCTTCTCTTTACCGAGAACAAGTATGGATGCTATCCAAAAAACTCCGACAAAAATTAAATGCGGCAGTGTTGCGTGAAAATACAAACCCAACTGCAAATAGAAATAATACGACGGTATCAAAGAAACCAGAAACGCAATACCGATAGTGGTCAAAGCTATTACGATCCTTTTGACGGGTGATAGCTTTTTCGCGTAATTGCCGCAGAGTCTTTTCAAGGAGAATAAAGCGGCGCCGGCGAAAATAAGGCATAATAAGGAGCTGACCACAAAACAGATTTTAAGGTCGAACCCCCGCATTCGGTTTATTTCTTCAAAAGAAGTGGAGGTCAGTGAATATTCTCCGACGTTTGATTTTGCCGTAAGATCAGTAACGAACGCATATGCTTCATCAAACATTTCCTCCGGTATTTTGAACTTCCCGCTGGTTTTGTTGGCGTAATGTATTTTCTGCGTCACATATTCGTTTGCCGATTGAGGCAGCTCCCTGAACTGAAAGCTTGGGATGATAACAACCCTGTTTAACGGAATATAAAAAGACGATGTTGAAATATTGCATCCGTTGTTCAGGAAGCCGATTATCTCAAAATCAAACTGACTGAGCAGATAGCCTGCAGAAAAAACATCTCCCACGCTATACATCTGGGAATATTCATAGCCCATAATTACGGGAACGGTCGTTCCGCTTTCATGGATAAAGTCATCTGCGTTAAAAATTCTGCCGGATAAAATGGACAGATCAAAGTCCGTCTGGACATTCTCGCTTATTTGAAGGCATAATGCCTGATCGGAATCAGAAGATGCATTGTCATAGTAATTAGAGAAAAACTGTCCTTGACTGAGCGAACAATCCAGTGGCTGCTGGTATATCTCGTAATATGTGTAAGGCGAGCTCCTTATTGTGTCATAGATTTGAAGAAAGCTATCGAGCGTTTTCGGAGAGTCCTCTAATTGTAACGGGTTCGCTTCGTGCTGTATGCCGATATAAATATTACCCTGATTAAACGCGAGGTCAGCAGTATCATCACGATGCTTATATGTGATTCCCAACGCAAAGGAAAAGCAGGAGAGCGACAAAGACAGCAAAAGGACAATTACTATAGCCCGAATAAACAGAGTACCGGTTTTTATTTTTAAGCCCCCCTTTTTTTATAACATTTCTGCCGGAAAAACTATAGAGCTTCCGGCGTAGGAAGCTATATAAAATTATTTACTGTTCGGTGCCAAAGAAAGCTATTGTAAGCGGTATGTGTTCAAATAATGCTCTCCCTCAGCCGACGATATCCTTTGTGTCGCGTGCGATGACGAGCTCCTCATTGGTGGGGATGACAAAGACCTTGACCTTGGAATCGGGGGTGGAGATCATGATATCCTCGCCGCGCTTGGAATTGGCCTCATCGTCGATGCTGACGCCCAGATAGGAGAAGTAATCGGCAATGGCCTTGCGCGTCTCGCGGCTGTTCTCGCCGACGCCCGCGGTAAAGACTATGGCGTCAACGCCCTTCATTGCCGCAACATAGGAGCCCGCGACCTTGGCGACCCAGTAGTGGAACATATCGAGGGCAAGAGCCGCACGCTCATTACCGTTTTCAGCCGCCGCGTCAAGGTCACGGAAGTCGGAGGAAACGCCGGAGACACCGAGAACGCCGGACTTCTTGTTAAGAATGTTGAGCATGGTGTCGATGTCATAGCCGTACTTGTTCATAATAAACTGGACAACACCGGCATCGAGATCGCCGCAGCGGGTGCCCATGGGGAGACCGACCAGCGGAGTAAAGCCCATGGAGGTATCTACGCACTTGCCGCCGTCAATGGCACAGATGGAAGAACCGTTGCCCATGTGGCAGGAAATTATCTTCAGCTCCTCGATGGGCTTGCCCATCAGCTCCGCGCAACGGGAAGAAACATAGCGGTGAGAGGTACCGTGGAAGCCGTAGCGACGTATGCCGTCGTTCTTGTAGTATTCATAGGGGACAGCGTACATATAAGCCTTGGCGGGCATGGTCTGGTGGAACGCGGTATCGAACACGGCAACCATGGGAACGTCGCCCATGACGGCCTTGCAGGCGTTTATGCCGGTGATGTTCGCGGGGTTGTGGAGGGGGGCAAAGGGAGTACACTCCTTGAGCGCGTCCATTACCTCGCCGGTGATGAGCACGGAGGAAGCGAACTTCTCACCGCCGTGAACGACACGGTGACCTACCGCGTCTATCTCCTTCATGGAGCCGACCACGCCGTACTCGGGAGAGGTGAGCTTGTCTATGACGGCGGCAATGGCCTCGGAATGAGTGGGCAGAGAAATATCCTCGTTGAAAACAGGCTTGTCGCCGATGAGCGGGGTGTGCTTGAGATGACCGTCGATGCCGATACGCTCGCAAAGACCTTTGGCAAGAAGCTGCTCGTTTTCCATGTCGATGAGCTGATACTTGAGAGATGAGCTGCCTGCGTTGATAACAAGAATTTTCATTATTTATTTCCTTTCTCTTGTAAAATGAAGTGAATTTCAGTAAAATACCGTTGCAACTATTTTAATACATTTATCGGAAAACGCAAGTATTATTTTGGAGTGTGCGCCGCTATGGAAGTGATAGGCGTTGTGTGTGAATATAATCCGTTTCACTGTGGGCATGAGTACCACCTGATGATGAGCCGCCGTGCCGTCGGAGATGATGTGCCGGTCGTGTGCGTCATGTCCGGGGACTTTGTTCAACGGGGCGAGCCCGCCATGTTCTCAAAGTTCGCGAGAGCCGAGGCAGCGTGCCTTTGCGGGGCGGATCTGGTCGTTGAGCTCCCGTTGCCGTGGTCGCTCTCCTCGGCGGAGGGCTTTGCGCGCGGCGCGGTCGGACTGCTTGCGGCGCTGGGCGCCACAAGGCTGAGCTTCGGAAGCGAGACGGGGGAGACGGAGCCGCTTGAAACGATAGCGGGGTTTCTGCTTGACCCGAATATGACGGATGAGATAAAGGCGGAGCTTGCGCGTGACGCGAGCCTCTCCTTTGCCACCGCGCGGCAGAGGGCGCTTGAGGCGCGCCTCGGCGAGCTCTCCGAGCAGATAAGGTTCCCGAACAATATCCTTGCCGTGGAGTATATAAAGGCCATACGCACTCTCGGGCTCAATATGCGCCCGATGACAGTACAGCGCTTCGGCAACGGGCATGACGCGAGCGGCGATACAGGGACGAAGTCTGCCTCGGAGCTTCGAGCCATGATAGCGCAGGGGCGTGAGGTAAGCGGACACATACCGGAGCGCGCACTGCGGATATACCGCCGTGAGACGGACAGCGGACGCGGGCCGAACACGACGGCTGTGCTTGAAAGCGCGATTCTTTCAAGACTCCGTATGCTTCCGCCCGAGGTGTATGAGACACTGCCCGACAGTGCGGACGGCATGGGAAAGCGGCTGTACGCCGCCGTGCGCGAGGAGCCGACGCTAAATGCCGTGCTCGCCTCGGCAAAGAGCAAGCGCTATGCGCTCGCCCGTATACGCCGTATGTGTATGTGTGCGGCGCTCGGCATCAGGGATGGAATGAACGCGGGAACGCCACCCTATGCGCGTGTGCTTGCCGCGAACGCAAGAGGGCGCGAACTCCTCAAGGCCGTCGGTGATGCCGGGACGATCCCCGTCGTTACAAAGCCCGCCGCGGTGAGGAGCCTTTCGGCGGCGTGCGTTGATATATTTACACTCGGCGCCGCCGCGCGGGATCTCTACGTCCTCGGAAGTGCTGCCGAAGCGGAGCGGCGCGGCGGGAGCGACTGGCGCACGGGGCCGAAGATCCTTTGAATGTCGTGCGTTCCGATTGACTTTTGCCCGCAATGCGTTTACAATCCAATCGACAGAACCTGCTATGGAGAATACTATGTTTGAAAAGCTGGCACTCCTGAAAAAACAATATGAAGAGCTTCAACAGCGAATGCAGATGCCCGAGACATATTCAAACTCCGCGCTCTATGCCAAGTGCGACAGGGAGGCACGGGAGCTCGCTCCGTTGATCGAAGCCTATTGCCGCTATGAGCGGGTGTCGGCCAACATGGTGTCGGCACTTGAACTGATGAACGACCCGGAGATGAAGGAGCTTGCCAGAGAGGAATACGCACAGGCAAAAACTCAGAGAGAGAGCATCGAGAGGGAAATAAAGCTCCTCCTTCTTCCCAAGGATCCGAACGATGATAAAAACATCATCATGGAGATACGCGGCGGCGTTGGCGGGGAGGAGGCAATGCTATTCGCGGCTGACCTTTTCCGTATGTATTCAAAGTACGCCGAGTCAAAGGGCTGGAGAATAGAGGTCACAAACGTAAACGAGACAGAGCTTGGCGGTATAAAGGAGATAAGCTTCATCGTCGAGGGCAGGGGAGCGTATTCGCGCCTGAAGTACGAGGGCGGCGGCCATCGCGTACAGCGTGTCCCGGTAACGGAATCAAACGGCAAAAAGCAGACCTCCACAGCTACGGTCGCGGTATTCCCGGAGATCGACGATGTGGATTTCAAGCTCAATATGAACGATGTGCGCATTGATACATTCCGCTCGTCCGGCGCGGGGGGACAGCACGTCAACAAGACTGAGAGCGCCATACGTCTCACCCATATCCCGAGCGGCCTTGTGGTCGAGTGTCAGGATGAACGAAGCCAGTACAAGAACAAGGACAGGGCGCTCAAAATACTGAGATCAAAGTTTTACGAGGCGGAGCTTGAGAGTCGCAATTCACAGCTTGCGGCCGAGCGTAAAAGTCAGGTGGGCTCCGGCGACCGCAGTGACAAAATACGAACCTATAATTATCACCAGAGCCGCGCGACCGACCACAGGCTCAGTGGCGAGGATAAAAATTTTCCGCTCGAGCCGGTCATCAACGGTGCGCTCGACCCGATAATCGACGCGCTGACCGCCGTCGATCAGGCCGAAAAGCTTCGGGCGCAG
Source organism: uncultured Oscillospiraceae bacterium (assembly GCA_964587485.1). GTDB lineage: Bacteria > Bacillota > Clostridia > Oscillospirales > Oscillospiraceae > Limivicinus. The sequence continues at coordinate 7,334 of CAZPLL010000022.1, forward strand.
ACAGAGAGTTGATATGGAAACAAGAATATTCAAAAACGATTTGACTACTGCGGCGGAGCTTATCCGCGCAGGAGAGCTCGTAGCCGTGCCTACCGAGACGGTGTACGGGCTCGCCGCGAACGGCCTTGATGAAGAGGCTGTGAAGGCTATATATGAGGTCAAGGGGCGCCCTGCAATAAAGCCGCTTTCTCTCATGGTGCAGGGCAGGGAGACCATGGAGCTCTACTGCGACGATGTTCCCGGGGCGGCGAAGGCGCTTGCAGAGAGATTCTGGCCCGGGCCGCTCACGATAGTTCTGAACGCGAAAAGCTTTATTCCGTCGATAGTTCTTGCCGGCGGAGATACCGTCGGTCTGCGTTGCCCCGACCACTCGATGACGCTGGAGCTTTTAAGGCTGGCGGGTGTGCCCTTTGCCGCCCCCTCAGCCAATCCATCCGGAGAGCCGAGCCCGAAAAACGCGAGCACCGTGCTCGAGTATTTTGACGGCAGGATCTCCGCGGTGATAGACGGGGGCGAGTGCGGTATAGGCACGGAATCAACACTTATCTCAATGGCGCAGAAGCCGTATCGCATACTGCGTCAGGGGGCTCTTGCGGCAGAGACTGTCGCGGACGCACTTGTTGACAATATGACCGTCATAGGCATAACCGGCGGCACAGGCAGCGGCAAGACGACGGCGCTTCGGTGTCTTGAGGCTCTCGGCGCGCTTATCATCGACTGTGACGAGGTGTACCACGGGCTTCTCTGTGAGAACGGGGAAATGCTTGCCGAGATATGCGAAGCCTTCCCGGAGGCCGTGCTGAACGGAGTCTTTGACCGAAAGGCGCTGGGCGCGGCGGTTTTCGGCGATGCCAGTGCGCTCGAAAAGCTCAACTCCATTACGCACAGGTACGTCATGGAGCGGGTACAGAGCCTCCTGCGTGAATATGCGATGAACGGAGGAACGCTTGCGGCGGTCGATGCGATAGAGCTCATCTCAAGCGGTCTTTCGGAGCGCTGTGACGTGACGGTGGGCGTGGTCGCTGACAGGGAAACGCGCATACGCCGCATCATGGAGCGCGACGGAATAAGCCGAGACTATGCGGAGAAGCGTGCCGACGCACAGCATGACGAGGAATATTTTCGCCGCAACTGCGATCGGATTCTTGAAAACAACTCAAGCCATGAGATGTTTATAAAAAATTGCAATAAACTGTTTAAGGAGATAATCAAGCATGGATGAACTGAGAAGCAAGCTCTTTTATGAGCAGAAAAACGGCTACGACCTCATCGACACCGAAGAGCGCATCGCGGCAGAGGACTACTGCAGGGGCTATATGGAGTTCCTGAACGACTCCCGCACCGAGCGCGAGGCAGTGAAAAACGCCATCGCGGCGGCGGAAAAGCTCGGCTTCGTCGAGTATGCCCCCGGCATGGAGCTCAAGCCCGGCACGAAGCTCTACCGCAACAACCGCGGCAAGGCGCTCATGCTGGCGGTCATCGGCAAAAAGAGCCTTGCCGAGGGCTGCGTCATAGCGGGCGCACACGTTGACGCGCCGCGCCTCGACCTTAAACAGATAACCATGTACGAGGCTGATGAGCTCTGCTACTTTAAGACGCACTACTACGGCGGTATCAAGAAATACCAGTGGGTCACCATCCCGCTCGAGCTTCACGGTACCGTAGCGCTCAAGAGCGGCGAGACTGTTGACATCACCATCGGTCGTGAGCCCGGCGAGCCCAAATTCATCATTACCGACCTTCTGCCTCATCTTGCGGCCGATCAAATGAAAAAAACCATGGCCGAGGGTATAACCGGCGAGGGCTTGAACATTCTCATCGGCAGTGCGCCCTACGCCGATGAGGGCAAGGACAGAGTGAAGCTTGCCGTCATGAGCATCCTCAACGATATGTACGGCATCACCGAGGAGGATTTCCTCTCTGCCGAGCTCACAGCTGTGCCCGGTTTTGATGTGTGCGAGATCGGGCTCGACCGTTCCCTTATCGGCGGTTACGCACATGATGACCGCGTCTGCGCCTATGCCGAGCTCAAGGCCATCCTCGACCTGCAGGAGCCTGAGAGAACTGCCGTCTGCATCCTTGCCGACAAGGAGGAGACCGGCTCTGACGGCGTCAGCGGTATGCAGAGCGCGGCGTTCGACTCCTTCATGGAGGATCTGTGCGATGCTCAGGGCGTGAAGCTTCGCCATTGCTACGAAAACAGCTTCTGCCTCTCTGCCGATGTCTGTAACGCGTTCGACCCGCTTTACCCCGAGGTCTCCGAGAAGCGCAGTGACGCCAAGATCAACTACGGCATGGGCATCTGCAAGTTCACCGGCGCAAGGGGCAAGTCCGGCACCAGCGACGCATCTGCCGAGATCGTCGCCTATATTCGCCGCATATTTGCCGAAAACGGCGTTGTGTGGCAGATGGCGGAGCTCGGCAAGGTTGACCAGGGCGGCGGTGGAACGATCGCGAAATTTATGGCGAACCGCAACATCGACACCATTGACGCGGGAGTTCCTGTTCTCAGTATGCACGCGCCCTTCGAGGTTGTCTCCAAGTTTGACTGCTACATGACCTACAAGGGAATACTCACGGCCTACAGTCGGAAATAAGAAGCCGTTTCATATCCTGCCTCCCGGGTTATACTATCCGGGAGGTGATTTTTTGGACGAATTGAAAAACGGAATAAAAGAGACCGGTGATGCGCAGGCGGGCAGTATACACTGCCTCACTATTGTCGGTCAGATCGAGGGACATCAGCTCCTGCCCGAGGACTCAAAGACTACCAAGTACGAGCACATTCTCCCGCTGATAGCAGCCATAGAGGAGTCACCGGAAATAAAGGGGCTTTTGATACTTCTCAACACCATGGGCGGAGATGTGGAGGCAGGGCTTGCAATAGCGGAGCTCATCGCAGGGATGAAAAAACCGACTGTTTCGCTGGTTCTGGGCGGCGGACATTCCATCGGCGTACCCCTTGCGGTCGCAGCGAAAAGGAGCATGATCGCACCGTCTGCCGCAATGACCATACACCCTGTGAGAATAAGCGGCACAGTTATAGGCGTACCGCAGACCTATAATTACTTCTCTCGTATGCAGGAGCGCATTGTCAGCTTTGTGACGGAACATTCCTCTGTTACAAGAGAAAAATACGTGAGTCTCATGAACAATACCGACGAGCTTGCAAATGATGTCGGCAGCGTTATCTACGGCGAGGAGGCCGTGGAGAGCGGACTTATAGATACGCTGGGCACGCTTTCCGACGCGCTGGGGTATCTTCACGGACAAATCAACGGGCTTTCGCGCTAAGTCACGCGAAAGCCCGTTGAATGTCTTGAATTTACATAATATTTGTGTTATTATAATAAAGTATGAGCTTTTATCATGGGGGGGTTGTTTCAATGACCGTATGGGATGCAATAGTGCTCGGACTTGTTCAGGGGGTGACGGAGTTCCTTCCTGTTTCGGGCTCGGGACATCTGTCCATACTCAGCAACCTATTCAATCTGACTACCGCGCGCGATGGGCATATGCTCTTTGATGTGCTGCTTCGGCTCGGTATGCTTATATCCATCTGCATCGTCTATTGGAAGGAAATCGTCCGTATGTTCACAGAGACTCTCAGTCTGGTGAATCTCGGGCCTCTTGCCGGACAGCGGCAGGAACGCTACCCCGGGGCGAGACTTTTTCTCATGGTTTTGATAGGCTCTCTGCCTCTCCTCCTTATTTTGCCGATAAACGACCTTCTTGATGGTTTATACTATCACAGTATGTTCATCGGTATCGCTATCGTGCTTTCGGGTCTGGCGCTCTATGTCTCGGACAGAATGACTCCGGGCAAAAAGGCGGGCGGCAGCATGACCGTTTCAGACGCATTGATCATTGGTATCTGTCAGTGTATAGCGGCCATCCCCGGGCTTTCACGCGTCGGCATCACTGCCACGGCGGGACTCGCCACCGGGCTTCGGCGGGAATTTGCGGTGAAATACGCATTCCTCCTCTCACTTCCCGCGGTGCTCGGCAGGTGCATAATGAGTATTGTGGACGCGGCAAACAGCGCCGTGGACTGGAGCTGTTTCCCGGCCTATCTTGTGGGTACGGCGGTCTCGGTCGTGAGCGGCGTCGCGGCGATAAGCCTTATGAAATACATAGCCAACAAGGGAAAATTCGGCGGATTCGCGTACTACTGCTGGGTAGCAGGCGCGCTGTCCCTCATACTCTCACTCATATTCTGACCTCACGGCGAACTCAGCCGGGAAAGGACGGCTTTAATGGCAAACACTAAATCCTCCGCAAATAAAAAAACCGCAAAGGCATCGACCGCAAAAAAATCATCCAAGGCCAAAAATACCGTTGAACCTATGACACAGCCCCCCCCTGTCAGACGGGAGCTTGCGGCGGTGGTGTTTCTGTTCCTCGGCATATTCTGCATACTCAGCTACTTCAATACAGATGGCAGGTTTGTTGCCTTCTTTGCGGACCTTATGAAGGGACTTCTCGGCTGGGGCTTCTGGCTCGTCGCGCCGGTGTTTTTTCTTGTCGCGTTCATACTGGGCTTTCACCGGGGCAGGCCTGTCGCGATGCGCATATTTTCCGCGCTCATGCTGCCCGTCGTATTTGCCGCCATGGGCAATCTCCTCTTCTATAAGATAAAGGCGGGCGCGTTTGACCTTCAGACGGTCACCGGTACGCTTTTCATGCAGGGACAGCTTATGAACTCCGGCGGAGTTATAGGCGGGCTGATAGCTGTCGGCCTTGAAAAGGCATTCAGTATTTACGGCGCAATGCCCCTGCTGATGTTCGCTTTTCTCTACTTCCTGATCAGAAGCTTAAATTCCAGCATTACCGGCCTTGCTGAAAGAATAAGCGAACGGCCGAAGTACGACCCCGCGATGTACGCGGACAAAAATGAACCGGTCTCCGCACCGGCAAGCAGCGAAAAACGTAAAACAAAGGTCGAGGTCATACCCCGTACCCAGTACGCTGCGGACTTCAACCTTGACATCCCCCTCGGTGAGGAGGACGACTATATCTTCCCGATAAACGAAAGCCGCGCCCATTCTGCCGACGCATCGAAAAATGAGAGTAGACCCGCAAAGAAAGGCAGGGCAAACAAAAAGTCTGCCGAGCTCACCGCAGGCGTGGAGCCGCTCAGCGCGAAGGAGGCAGAGAAGCTCGCAGGTATCGACGCGGGTGACGGTTTTATAGAAATACCTCTCGACAAGGGGGAGAGTATTTCTCCCATCACACTTTCCACCTCCATTTCCGACCCGCCGAAAAAGAAAAAGAGCCGGAAGCCGGATGTCTCCGATGAGGCGAAGGCTGTCGCCGCCGCCATATCCCGTGCAGAGGAAGCGCCCGACGGCGAGTACCGTTTTCCGCCGCTCAATCTGCTACGCACCGGTGTGACCAGGGCGGGGGACAGCAGGGAGGAGATACTTGTCAACAAGGAGCGCCTTGAGGGAGCCATACGAAGCTTCAACATAAACGCGGCCATCGTCGGGGTCACCCGCGGGCCCACTGTTACCCGTTACGATATTGAGCTTGAGCAGGGGGTAAAGCTCTCACGAGTCACAAATCTTGCGGGAGATCTTGCGCTTGCGCTCGGCGTTATGAATGTCCGCATCGCGCCGATCCCCAATAAAATTTCCACTGTAGGCATCGAGGTGCCGAACAAGATAGTCAGCACCGTATACCTCCGCGATATTCTTGAATCGACAAGGTTCACAACAGCCAAGTCAAAGCTCAGCTTTGCCCTCGGCAAGGATATAAGCGGCGATTGCATCATCGGGAATATTTCAAAGCTGCCGCATTTGCTCATCGCCGGCACCACCGGCTCCGGTAAATCGGTGTGCATGAATTCCCTTATTCTCAGCCTTCTTTATAAGGCGCGTCCGGATGAGGTCAGGCTCATCATGATCGACCCCAAAATGGTCGAGCTTGGAGTATATAACGGTATACCGCATCTGTACGTTCCCGTCGTTACCGACCCGAAGAAGGCGGCCGGCGCCCTGCAGTGGTCTGTCGTTGAGATGCTCAAGCGTTACCGTCTCTTCTCCGAGGTAGGCGTGCGCGATCTCGAAAATTATAACCGCCATAACACCTCGGCGGGTGAGCCGACACTGCCGCGTGTCGTCATCGTTATAGATGAGCTTGCCGACCTCATGATGGTCGCCTCTAAGGAGGTCGAGGAGAGCATATGCCGCGTGGCACAGATGGGCCGCGCCGCCGGTATGCACCTTGTTATCGCGACTCAGCGCCCCTCAGCCGACGTTATTACCGGCCTTATGAAGGCTAATATCCCGTCGCGTATCGCCTTTGCGGTCTCCTCCGCGATGGAGAGCCGTATCATACTCGACCAGAACGGAGCGGAAAAGCTCATCGGCATGGGAGATATGCTCTATTCTCCTGTCGGCTGTGGCAAGCCTACCCGAATACAGGGCGCGTTTGTCTCCGACGAGGAGCGCGAGGAAGTCATCCAGTTCATCAAGGAGGGAAGCTCCTCAATGCCCGAGAACAGCGAGATCGAGGAATACATGAACAAGGCCGCAACCAAGGACAGCGGAGACAACGGCAAGGGAGCAAAGAACGACGGACCCGCGTCGGATTATGACGAGATGCTTCCGCAGGCCGTGGAGGCTGTGCTTGAGATGAAGTCCTGCTCCGTCTCCATGCTCCAGCGCCGCGTCAAGCTCGGTTACTCGAGAGCCGCCCGCATAGTCGATCAGATGGAGGAACTCGGCATCGTCGGCCCCTACGAGGGCGCAAAGCCGCGCAACGTCATCATCGACAGAAACGGCTGGCATGATATCCAGATACGCCTCGGCCTCATTCCGGATGACGGTATGGCGCTTGCTGAGGAACTGAGCGGTGAAGATGATTACTTTGAAAGCTGAACGGAATAAATGAACTACTTTTCGCCTGAAATGCAGACACAGAACGTCAATAAAATAAGCATGCTCGGCCTTGCCCATGTAGGCGACGCCGTATATGAACTGCTGGTGCGAACCTATCTCTGTGATCAGGGACATTGCTCGGTATCCGAGCTGCACAGGCTCACGGTCTCAATGGTGAATGCCCCCGCTCAGGCAAGGGCGGCAGAAAAGCTTATTCCCGCCCTCACCGAAGAGGAGCTGAGTGTTTACCGCAGGGGACGCAATACCCGCGTAAACTCCGTTCCGCACAATGCCGACATCGGGCAATATCACGCCGCGACCGGCGTGGAGGCGCTTTTTGGCTGGCTCTATCTTCAGGGACGGCTTGAACGTATCGGGGAGCTTTTCGGGCTTGTAACGGATAAAGAGGAGTAATTATGCCGCTTGACGCACTTACGATTTCCGCCCTTACCTCGGAGCTTAAAGAGCGAATAGAGAGCGGGAAAATAGACAAGGTTCAACAGCCCGGGCGGGATATCCTGCTTGTTTCACTTCGCGTGAGGGGCGAGAGCCTGCGTTTGCTTATCGCCGCAGGCACGGGAAATGCGAGAGTCCACCTCACCGGGATGAGTCTCGAAAACCCATCCGAGCCGCCCATGTTCTGTATGCTCCTGCGGAAGCATCTCATCGGTGCGCGTATCGTCTCTGTGAGACAGCCGGACTGGGAACGAATGGTCGAGCTGGAGCTGGACACGCACGACGAGCTCGGCTTTGAGTCACGCAAGAGGCTCGTTATCGAGCTTATAGGCCGTAGCTCAAACGTCATACTCGTCGGTCAGGACGGCCGCATTATCGAGTGTATGCGTCGCATGGATTTTGCCGGTGACGAAATGCGCCGCCTGTTGCCCGGAATGATATACCGCTACCCGCCACGGCAGGATAAGCTTCCGTTTTTCACCTCCAAGGCCGAGGAGCGTCACACGCTCATCGCCGCAGCCGACGTGTCAAGACCTGCCGACAAGTGGATGCTTGACAGCTTTTCCGGCCTTTCGCCGCTTATCTGTCGTGAGCTTTCATATCGCTGCGGCGGAGATTACGGACTCCTCCCCGCCGCGACAGACGCATTTATTGAGAGCGTGGAGGCGGGGGAGCTTGCTCCCGTGCTTATAAAAAAGGACGGGAAGCCCATTGATTTCAGCTCGGTGCCCATCCGCCAGTACGGTGACGGCGCTGAAAATTTGCGCATGGACAGCTTTTCCGAAATGCTGGACGCGTTCTATTCTCAGCGTGATATTGCCGAGAGCCGCCGGAGAAAGAGCAGTGAGCTTTCACACAGAATAAAGACGGCGCGTGACCGCGTTGCGCGAAAGCTCGCGGCACAGCGTGAGGAGCTTGCCCGTACCGAGGATAAGGAAAACGTCCGCATAAGGGCAGAGCTCGTGACCGGAAACATATACCGCATAAGAAAAGGCGACAGGGTGCTTGAATGTGGCAACTACTATGAGCCCGACTGCCCGAGCATCCGCATAGAGCTTGACCCGCTCAGGATCCCTCAGCAGAACGCCGCGGCACTTTATAAGGAATATAATAAGCTCAAGGGAGCAGAGAAGCACCTCGGCGCCCTTGTCAGTGAGGGCGAGAAACAGCTTGAATATCTCAACAGCGTGCTCGATGAGCTTGAGCGAGCCGAGAGCGAACGCGACGTCTCCGACATACGGCGCGAGCTTGTTGCCGCCGGCTTCCTTCGCATGGCGCGAGTGGGAAAGCAGGACAGAGTAAAGCCGCAGGCACCTCTGCGCTTCGTTACCGATGACGGGCTTGAGGTGCTCGTCGGGCGCAGTAATGTGCAAAACGATGACCTTACCACAAGACTCGCCCGCAGGACTGACTACTGGTTCCACACTCAGAAGGTTCACGGCAGTCACGTCATTCTTCGCTGTGACGGTCTTGAGCCGCCGGAAACGTCGGTGGAGCAGGCCGCGAGGCTTGCGGCATATTTCTCGCAGGCACGTCTCGGCGGGAAAACCGCAGTAGATTATACCATGGTTCGCTTCGTGCGTAAGCCCTCCGGGGCCTTGCCGGGAAAGGTGATATATACCGATTTCAAAACCGTCGTGACCGAAGCCGACGCGGAGCTTGCCGAACGTCTTGCAAGATGATAAACAGCCGTCCTCAAAAATGAGGGCGGCTGTGAAATTAAGGACAAATACGATCAGAGCAAAAGAAGAACAATAAGCCCGGGAATACCGAAAATGCCGACGATAAGTGCGTTTATAAATGTGACCGCGACAGATATCCCGAAAATATCACCAAAAAAGTTAACTATCACGAGCCCGACAAAACCGCAGAGAGCGTTTATCAGGAGCTTGAAGATAAACTTTATAGGCTTTGTGAGGAATTTTATCAGTATATACACGGCGAAAATCAGCGCGGCTATCAGAATTATGTCAAAGAGTTCCATTTGCATACCATCCGTAAGTGTGATTTCTCTGCGTCGGAGAACGGCGCGCAGGGAAAAAGTTCCTAAATAATATACCACGCGGTGCAGATAATAGCAACAGACAATTACGCCGACGACAGAAACAAAGCCGTTTTGAGCTTTGCGCACAGAGGATAATTGTTCAGCGGCGGTGAGCTGTTGCGTAAAGATAGAATTTCCGCTGCGGGGGCGCGCTTATTGCGCGCCCTTTTTGCGTTTACAAAAGAGCGTCAAAACAGAATACTTGAAAAAAAGTCGGGAATAAGTTATACTGCATAAGATAAAATAACCGGATGTGTGCGAATTATTTGCACAAGATGTAGTATTTGCGAGGTCAAAGGCATATATGGGCAAAACTGGCATGGAATACGGCAACGAGAGCATTTCTCAGCTCAAGGGTGCGGACAGAGTAAGAAAGCGTCCGGGAGTCATTTTCGGCTCCGACGGTCTTGACGGCTGTGAACACGCTGTATTTGAAATACTTTCAAACTCAATCGACGAGGCACGCGAGGGAAACGGGACCCTCATCACACTGACATATTACGAGGACGGCTCCATTGAGGTCGAGGACTTCGGCCGCGGCTGTCCTGTTGACTGGAACCCGAACGAAAAGCGCTATAACTGGGAGCTTGTATTCTGCGAGCTGTACGCCGGAGGAAAGTATCAGAATACCGACGGAGGTGACTACGAATACTCTCTGGGACTCAACGGCCTCGGCTCCTGCGCGACTCAGTACGCTTCAGAATACATGGATGTGACCGTCTGGCGCGACGGTAACAAATATCAGCTCCATTTCAAAAAAGGCAAGGTCTGCGGCAAAAAGGGACAGGAGCTCAGCATTGAGCCGACCGACCGTAAAAAGACCGGGACGACCATCCGCTGGCGTCCGGACTCCGAGGTTTTTACGGACATCAATATCCCCGACGAATACTTTATCGACGTGTTGCACCGTCAGGCCGTCGTCAATGCAGGAATTACATTCCGACTCCGCCTGCAGAAAAACGGGAAATTCGACGTCAGAGACTTCTGCTATGAAAACGGCATACAGGACTATGTGACCGAGATCGCGGGGGAGAGCCCCCTTACTCAGCCGGTGTTCATCTCGGCCGAGCGGCGCGGACGCGACCGTGAGGACAAGCCCGAATATAAGGTGAAGCTCTCGGCGTCGTTCTGCTTCTCGAACAAGGTCATGGCTCTTGAATACTACCATAATTCCTCGTGGCTCGAAAACGGAGGAGCACCGGACAAGGCTGTGAGAAGTGCTTTCGTTTCCGCCATTGACAGCTATATAAAACAGCTCGGCAAGTACCAGAAAAACGAAAGCGCCATCAAGTTTCAGGATGTTCAGGACTGCCTCGTGCTGGTGACGAACTGCTTCTCCACCCAGACCTCATATGAAAACCAGACGAAAAAGGCCATAAATAACCGCTTCATCCAGCAGGCCATGACAGAGTTTTTCAAGGCACAGCTTGAGGTCTACTTCATCGAGAACAAACCCGAGGCCGACCGCATCGCCGAGCAGGTGCTCATAAATAAACGAAGCCGTGAAACCGCCGAGCGCACACGGCAGGGGATGAAGAAAAAACTCTCCGGCAGTATCGACATTTCAAACCGCGTGCAGAAATTTGTTGATTGCCGCAGTAAAGATCCTGGCCGCCGCGAAATATACATCGTCGAGGGGGATTCGGCGCTGGGCGCGTGCAAGCAGTCCCGCGATGCAGAGTTTCAGGGCATCATGCCCGTGCGCGGCAAAATACTTAACTGTCTGAAAGCGGACTATGTCAGAATATTCAAGAGCGATGTCATCACCGACCTTATGAAGGTGCTGGGGTGCGGCGTTGAGGTAAAGGACAAGCATTCAAAAGAGCTGTCAGGCTTTGACATCTCGAACCTCCGCTGGAACAAGGTCATCATCTGCACCGATGCGGATGTCGACGGCTTCCAGATACGCACTCTCATCCTCACCATGCTCTACCGACTTGTCCCCACGCTCATCCGCGAGGGCTATGTATACATCGCGGAATCGCCACTATACGAGATAGAGAGCAGAGGCAAGACCTACTTTGCCTATTCCGACCGGGAAAAGGCCGACATTGTCGCGAAGCTTGACGGGGCAAAAATGACCATCAACCGAAGTAAGGGACTTGGCGAGAACGACCCGGAAATGATGTGGATGACCACCATGAACCCGGAGAGCCGCCGACTTATCAAGGTAATGCCCGAGGATGCGGAGCGTATGTCACAGATGTTTGATCTCCTTCTGGGAGATAATCTTGAGGGCAGAAAAAATCATATCGCCGAGTTTGGGTATAAATATCTGGACATGGCCGACATTTCATAAGGAGAAAAAACGTGAAAGTAAGATACGCCAGAACCTTTGAATACGGCAAGCAGATGGCAAAGACAACTCTCATATGCTCCATTATCGCCTGCGCTGTGAACCTGCTGTTTCTCCCGTCCGGAAGCATTGCACAGCTTATAGGGCTTTCCCTGTCGCTGGTACTTATGGCTACGACCGTTGTTGTAATGTATAAATACTGCCGCTGCCCCTACTGCGGAAAGCGCATAATGATGGGCGTGCTCACGGTAAAGGCCTGCCCCTCCTGCCGCCGCAATCTCGTGAGCGGTAAGAAAGTTAAAAAGTAAGAGCAAAAATTATGGCTAAGAAAAAAGAACCCGAAAAGAAAAAAGTCGTCAATGCCAATGTGGTCGGCCTGCGGGCGGAGGTACTTGAGCAGCCCATCACCGAGACGCTTGAGACAAACTATATGCCCTACGCGATGAGCGTTATTGTCTCACGCGCTATTCCGGAGATAGACGGCTTCAAGCCCTCTCACCGCAAGCTCCTCTACACCATGTTCAAGATGGGGCTCCTCACCGGCGCGCGCTCTAAGAGCGCCAATATCGTCGGCCAGACCATGCGCCTTAACCCACACGGCGACGCCGCTATATACGAGACTATGGTGCGCCTTTCCGCGGGCTACGAGGCACTTCTTACGCCCTTCGTCGATTCAAAGGGCAACTTCGGCAAGGTGTACTCACGCGATATGTCCTATGCCGCTTCCCGATATACCGAGGCTAAGCTCTCGCCAATATGCGCGGAGGTATTCCGGGATATAGACAAGGATACCGTGGACTTTGCCGACAATTATGACGGAAGCATGAAGGAGCCGACGCTCCTGCCGACAGCCTTTCCCAACGTCCTTGTCTCCGCAAACTCAGGCATTGCCGTCGGTATGGCCAGCCAGATATGCGGCTTTAATCTTAACGAGGTCTGCGAGACGACGATAAACTATCTGCGCGACCCCGAGTGCGATCTTTTCGCGACACTTCCCGCACCCGATTTTCCCACCGGCGGCGAGCTCATCTATGACCGACGTGATATGGAAACGGTATATAATACCGGGCGCGGTGGCCTTAAAATCAGGGCAAAGTGGCGCTTCCTGCCCCGGGAAAACATTATAGAGATATACGAGATCCCGTATACCACCACCTCCGAGGCCATCATAGACAAGGTGGCGGAGCTTATCAAGGCCGGCAAGATACGCGAGATAAACGATATGCGCGACGAGACTGATCTCTCCGGCCTCCGACTTGCCATCGACCTCAAGCGCGGCACAGACCCGGAGAAGCTCATGCAGAAGCTTTTCAAAATGACCACGCTACAGGATACCTTCCCCTGCAATTTCAACATTCTCGTTGCCGGAAATCCGCGGGTCATGGGCATCCGCGAGATACTTGACGAGTGGACGGCGTGGCGTGCCGAGTCGATCCGCCGCCGCGTGTTCTTCGACCTTACGAAGAAGCGGGAAAAGCTTCACCTCCTCAAGGGGCTTGAGAGCATCCTCCTTGATATAGACAGGGCGATCGAGATAATCCGCAATACGGAGCTTGAGGCCGACGTTGTACCGAATCTTATGATGGGCTTCGGTATAGACCGGCTTCAGGCGGAGTACGTCGCGGAGATCAAGCTCAGAAATATCAACCGCGAGTACATTCTCAAACGCACCTCGGAGATTGAGGAACTGGAAAAGGCCGTTGAGGAACTGGAAAGCATACTCAATAATCGCCGCAAGATAAAAAATATCATCATCTCCGAGCTAAGCGCCATAAACAAAAAGTACACCACGCCCAGAAGGACGACCATCGTCTACGCCGATGAGATCGGGGAATATATGCCCGAAGAGCAGGTTGAGGATTATCCCGTGACGCTCTTCCTGTCGAGAGAAGGGTACTTCAAGAAGATCAGCGCGCAGTCTCTGCGCATGAGCGGGGAGCAGAAATTTAAGGAGGGTGACGGCCTCGGACTGAGCTTCGAATCCACCAACCGCCGTGAGATTCTTTTCCTCACCGACAAGCAGCAGATCTACAAGGCGAAGGTTGCTGACTTCGAGGACTGCAAGGCATCCGTCCTCGGTATCTATCTGCCGACACGACTCCAGATGGATGAGGGCGAGAGTGTCCTGACCATGATCGACCCGGACAACTACAGTAAAAATCTGCTTCTCATCTTTGAAAACGGCAAGGCCGCCCGCATAGAGCTCTCCGCGTACGAGACAAAGACGAACCGTCGCAAGCTTGTCAATGCCTGTTCCGGCGCAAGTCCCGTAAGGGCCGTGATGGTGATAAACGAGGAGACGGACATTGTCTGCTATTCGAGTGACGGACGGGCCATCATATTTAACACGGCCCAGCTACAGCCGAAGTCCAGCCGTACCACTCAGGGTGTCGCGGTAATGTCGCTCAAGCAGAAGCGTGTTCTTGAGCACGCTGAGCCCCTTGCCGTGTCCGCAATACAGAATCCCTCACGATACAGGGTCAAAACCACCCCCGCCGCAGGCGCGCTTCTAAAGAGCGAGGACAGGGGAGAGGAACAGCTTACACTTATCTGACCATTAGAGGATGTAATGAAGAAACGTATTTTATCCGTCATGCTCATAGCCGCACTTACACTCAGCCTGTGCGGCTGTGGCGGTATGTTTGAAAAGGAATATGTGGCAGTGGAGGACTATGTTCCCACCTACCAGCAGGAGCCGACGACGGATGAAAAGGTGGTCGTAAAGGGCTTTGTCAGCCTGAAACAGGCTATACTCAAGTGCGTTACCGAGGGAAGGACCGAAGGCAATATTGTCTTTGACTCTGACTATCCCGGCGACCCGAGCGAGGATATGGCCAGCGCCTGCTGGCAGATACGGACGCAAAACCCGCTCTGCGCCTACTGCGTGGATAACATCTCCTATGAGATAATGCATATAGTTGCCTATGATGAGGCGGTCGTGCGCATCAGCTATGCGGATTTTGGCGGCACAGTTTCCGACATTGTACAGCTGTCCTTCGGTACGGGCATTGACGATCTCATTCTTGAGGCCATGACTCAGGGCAGACACCGCCTTGAACTCTATATTCTAAACAGCAGTTATACAGCCGAGCGAATGGAGAATATCGTGTCCGGAGTCTACCACGATAATCCCATCTGTGCACCCAAGGAGCCGAAGGCCTCCGTCAGCGTATACAGTGGCACGGGGACTCAACATCTTTATGTAATTGAATTTGACTATGGTATGTCCGACGACGAGCTCGACGTCTGCCGCGAGACGCTCTCTCAGCTTGACGTGTTTGCGGGCGTGGAGATTGACACTCTTGACGAGGGGCAGGCGGCACTTGCCGCATGCAGTTACCTTGCTTCCAATTGTTCCCTCAGCGATGTTGCGCAGGATAACAGCGCTTACAGCGCGCTGGTAAATCATCGCGGAAACAGTGAGGGACTTGCCCTTGCGTATGTTGAGCTTTGCCGGGAGCTGGGGCTGAAATGTGAAATAGTCTACGGACAAAAGGACTGGGAGAGCCATTGCTGGAATATCGTCAGCGTTATGGGCAGTAACTACCATGTCGATCTCACCGAATGTATCCGTCTCGGTATCGAGTCGGGCTTTCTTATGGATGATCAGGAGATGTGGGTAAGCTACCGCTGGGATATTTCCTCTTACCCGAGCTGTAGCGGAGAGCTGAGCTATGAGGAGGTAGCCGGACTTCCCGAGGTGCTTCCCGAAGCTCCCGCTTCCGCGCCCGCGCTATCCGGGGAGAACACCGACGGAGAAGCGGAGGAAGAGGAAAACAAAGAAAAATCGGAATAAAGGGCTTGACAAATCCGCAAAACGTGCTATTATTACAGCGTTGTCGATGCGGCTTTAGCTCATCCGGTAGAGCGCCACCTTGCCAAGGTGGAGGTAGCGAGTTCGAGCCTCGTAAGCCGCTCCACTTAAAACCTCTGTCTTAACAGAGGTTTTTTGATTATTTGCTGCGGTCAGCACTATCGGCCGCAGATAACATACGAATATGCGGGTATGATGGAATTGGCAGACATGCGAGATTTAGGTTCTCGTGCCGCGAGGCGTGCAGGTTCGACCCCTGTTACCCGCACCACGTCGCCGCGAAGCCATATTGGTCGCGGCGACTTTTCAGGTTCTATAATAAATGTTGGGTATACGTCCGTGTTTTTCGCGTGACATACCCAACATTTATTATAGAACCATTTTGTTAAAATTCTGTTGACATTGTCGGCAAAATGAGTATAATAAAACCGTCGTTACAGAACGCACGTTACAGAACGAATATTTCACGAGGAGAATGATCATGCCGCCGAAACCGAAATATACAAAAGCAGAAATAGTTGCCGCCGCGCTGAGCATTGTATCTCAGAATGGCCCGACCGCTCTGACCGCAAAATCTTTGGGCAGAGCACTGAATACCTCGGCCACGCCTGTCTTCACCGTGTTCAACTCCATGCAGGAGGTGCAGGATGCGGTAAAGCTTGCGGCTATGAAACACTTTGAGTCCTATGCTCACAAGACCGGGACGGATATGCCAATCTTCAAACAGGTGGGGATGCAGATGATCATGTTTGCCAAGGAGGAACCACAGCTTTATCAGCTTGTATTTATGTCCCAAAACAGCGATGTGAAATCTTTTTCCGATATTTACGCCCATTTAGGCAGTGTTGCCGATGAATGTCTGGACACTATCCAAAAGGATTACGGTCTGTCCGGCGAGGGCGCGAAGACTATGTTTGAGCATATATGGATTCATACCTACGGCATTGCTACCCTGTGCGCCACGGGAATGTGTAATTTTACGCAAGATGAAATATCCGGGATGCTGACGCAGGACTTTACGGCAATGATGATGCTTTTAAAATCCGGAAAGCGCCAGACAAAATGACCAGGCGGATGAAATGCTTGTTTCTGAGCGTACTGTGCATCATACTGCTTCTGGCCATTGTTTTTCTGATTGGCAGATATGGTTGGAAATTAGGCGGGTTCCGAGCTTGCGAAAGTGCCGGAATCGAGAAACTTACCGTTGAAGAAAATCAGGTTCATATCCGTGGCTTTTATCCCGGCTCGTTTCCACAGGGCTTTCTGGGTTACCACGCAGAACAAGTTGACGAAACACTTTATGTAGGCTTCAAGTTCAGCGGCCTTTTCGGCATTTTTGAAACGGGTAATTTTGATATTACAATTCCCACTCAAGGTACGGTTGTACAAGTCGTGGTCAGGAGCGGAGAAGATGAACATATGGTCTGGCCGAAGGAGAGAAAACAATGAGCAAAAAAGCGTTGGTCATAATCGACCTGCAAAATGACATTACAAAGAATTACAGAGATATTATCGACCAAGTAAACAAAGCGGTGGATTGGGCTGTCGGCAATGACATGGAGATTGTTTATATACGCCATTACAATCTGTCCGCAGGCACGAGAACTTTTAAGGAGAGCACGCGCGGGGCGGAATTTGTTCCCGAGCTGAAAGTCGTGACGGACAACATTTTTGTAAAGTCAAAGAGCAACGCACTGACCAGCGAGGCTTTTGCCGCGTTTATTCAGGAGCGGGATGTTACTGAATTTTATGTTGCCGGTGCGGATGCCACGGCTTGCATCAAATCGACCTGCTTCAATATGGCAAAGGCGGGATATACCGTCCATGTGCTGTCCGACTGCATCAC
>CAZPLL010000023.1:0-24573 GCA_964587485.1 uncultured Oscillospiraceae bacterium
GCACTCCCCTGCCGTGGATAAACTATCTCGGCAGTGACGATTTTTTCACGATAGTCTCGAATACCGGCGGCGGGTACAGCTTTTATAAGGACGCCCGTCTGCGCCGACTGACGCGCTACCGCTACAACGCGAGCCCTCTCGACAGCGACGGTCTGCACATCTATATAAGGGACGGAGAGACTATCTGGAACATCGGCTGGCAGCCGACGCAGACAGAGCTTGACGCCTATGAATGTCGCCACGGTCTGGGCTACAGCATCATCTCCGGGCGCAAGAACGGCATCGAAGCGAAGCAGGAGATGTTCGTGCCGCGTGGGGACGACTGTCTTTTGATGCGCATAACGGTGAAAAACACCACAGGTGCGGCAAAGGAGCTGAAGCTTTTCCCGTATGTGGAGTTCTGCCTTTGGGATGCAATGGACGACTCCTCGAATTTTCAGCGCAACTACTCCATCGGTGAGGTCGAAGTGACGCCGACGGCGATATATCACAAGACCGAATACCGCGAGCGCCGCGACCATTACGCCGTGCTGTGGGCAAACAGCGCCTTTGACGGCTTTGATACCGCGCGTGACGCTTTCATCGGTGTGTACGGAGCGCCGTCCATGCCCGAGGCCGTGAAGGCCGGGCACTGCACGGGCAGTATCGCGCACGGCTGGGCACCTGTCGGCGCGATGGAATTTGACATTACGCTTGACCCGGGCGAGGAAAATGAGCTCATTCTCGGCCTCGGCTATATCGAGAATACGCAGGCGGAAAAATTCACCGCGCCCGGAGTGATAAACAAGGCTAAGGCCGAGGCGATGCAGGCGCGCTATGCCACGTCCGCGCAGTTTGACGCGGCGTTTGCCGCGCTGGGTGAATTCTGGAGCTCGCTCCTCGGCAATTACAGGCTTGACGGCGGGGATGAGAAGCTCTCGCGGATGGTCAACATCTGGAACCAGTACCAGTGCATGGTGACCTTCAACATGAGCCGCTCGGCAAGCTACTTTGAAAGCGGCATGGGGCGCGGGATGGGCTTTCGTGATTCGTGCCAGGATCTGCTCGGCTTCGTCCATATGATACCCGAGCGCGCGCGTGAGCGTATACTCGACATCGCGGCGACGCAGTTCCCCGACGGCAGTGCCTATCACCAGTATCAGCCCCTGACGAAAAAGGGTAACCTTGCCGTGGGAAGCGGCTTCAACGACGACCCGCTCTGGCTGATCGCCGGTGTGGACGCATATCTGCGCGAGACGGGCGACTGGGGCATACTCGACGAGAGCGTTCCCTTTGACAATGACGATGCTCTTTCCGCGCCGCTGATGGAGCATCTGCGGCGGAGCTTCAATTATGTAACAACGCATCTGGGGCCGCACGGTCTGCCGCTCATCGGGCGAGCCGACTGGAACGACTGTCTGAATCTCAACTGCTTTTCCGAGCACCCGGGCGAAAGCTTCCAGACCACGGGGCCGAGCGAAGGGCCCGTGGCGGAGAGCGTATTTATCGCGGGAATGTTCGTCAAATACGGCCGTGCATACGCCGAGATATGCCAACACACGGGTCTTGCGGCGGAGGCGGCGGAATGTGACCGCGCCGTATCGTCCATGGAAAAGACCGTTTTAACGGCAGGATGGGACGGCGAATGGTTCATCCGCGCGTATGACGCGTTCGGCGCGCCCGTGGGAAGCCGCGTATGCGACGAGGGTCAGATATTCATCGAGCCTCAGGGTATGTGTGTGATGGCGGGCATAGGCCGCGAGACAGGCGAAGCCGAAACCGCGCTGAAAAGCGTAAGGGAGCGGCTGGATACCGAGCACGGCATCGTGCTGTTACAGCCGGCATACACCTCATATCGTCTCAACCTCGGCGAGATAACGAGCTACCCTCCGGGATACAAGGAGAACGCTGGAATATTCTGCCACAACAATCCGTGGATAACCTGCGCGGAAACCGAGCTCGGCCACGGGACACGGGCGTTCGAGGTATATTCCAGAACCTCCCCGTCCTATACCGAGGAGCGAAGCGATATTCACCGCACCGAGCCGTATGTGTACAGCCAGATGATTGCCGGAAAGGACGCAGACTCGTTCGGCGAGGCGAAGAACAGCTGGCTGACCGGTACGGCGGCATGGTCATTCGTCAGCGTAAGTCAGGCGATACTCGGCATCAAGCCGGGCTTTGACGGGCTGGTGATCGACCCGTGCATACCGGCCGATATGCGTGAATTCACCGTGACGCGCCGTTATCGCGGGGCAACCTATGTAATACGGGTAGAGAACCCCGACGGCGTTCAGCACGGGCTTAAAGCCCTGACCGTAGACGGCAGAACGCTGGACTCAGCAACGCTCCCGGTCGCCGAAGCCGGAAGCACCGTGAACGTCCGCGCCGTAATGGGTTGAGCATTAAACGACTTTTCCATATGCGGGCTTGCGCCTCTTACGGAAGCGTCCACAGTCTTGGATATTGCGCTGGAAAAATGCGCGGAGATGTGGTAGAATTATCCGAGCGCCGCACGGACTCCCTCACGCGAAGAGGCTCCGTAGCGAGAACATCAAAGGAGAAGCCTTATGGAACTGACAGTAAAGCATTTTTCGGAGCTGAGCACGGAGGAGCTTTTTGAAATATACAGGCTGCGTGTCTCCGTTTTTGTCGTCGAGCAGGCGTGCCCTTATCAGGAGGTTGACGACGCGGACAGAGCCGCCTATCACCTGTGTCTCAGGGATGAAAACGGTATCGCGGCCTATGCGCGGCTACTGCCCCCGGGTGTCGCCTTTCCCACGGCGGCTATCGGACGCGTGATCGCCGTCAGGCGCCGTTGCGGTCTGGGCACAAGGATAGTTGACGCCGCGATAAATGCCGCCCGGGAAAAGCTGTCGGCGGATGTCATCACCATCGAGGCGCAGGTATATGCGCGCTCGCTCTATGAAAAGGCCGGGTTTGTGCAGACCTCGGAGGAATTTCAGGAGGACGGCATCCCGCACATTCAGATGCAGTTGACGCTGTGAACGCGGAGGTCAGCGTGAAATACTCCGTGATGAGCGAGCAGGACGTTGAGGAGATTGCAGGGCTTTATTCCGATTATTACAATCGGAACGAGGGCGGTTGCTGGACATTTGAGAAAGCGTACAAGCGCATACACCAGATGGTCACTATCGAGGACTCACTCTGCCTTAACCAGAGGAATGACGAAGAAGCTATTACCGGCTTTGCCATCGGCTTCTTCAAGGAGTACGATGACCTTACGGCCTATTTTCTTGAGGAGATCGTGGTACTTGCCGCATATCAGAACATGGGTCTCGGCAGACAGCTTCTCGCCGAGCTTGAGCGTCGGGCAAGAGCGCGCGGCGCAGAGCATATCGAGCTGGTGAGCATAAATGACGAGCACCATATGTGTTTCTACCGCGGCTTCGGTATGTATGAGGCGGGTAATCTCAGGATAATGGGCAAGCACTGGGAGTGCTGAACGTTGCCCTGCCGAATTTTTCAACAGGATATATAAAAGATAACGCAGGCCGGCTTCGGGTTTTTCCCGAAGCCGGCCTCAGCCATAAATCTACTGTATTACTTTTTCAGAATCTCCGCAAGTTCGGTGAGGGGGAGAATGTCGGAGGTTTCTTCGCAGTCATAGTCGCTGACGGTGATATCGTCGCCGCCGTCCCACTCGATTACGAGAGTGACGCCGTGCTCATACGCCGCGCGGAGGACATAGACGGGTACAGTGGTACGGTGTGCCGCCGCCGCGGTGACGGTGTCGCCCTGCTCGGCACGGCAGATATCCATGTAAACGTAGAACCAGAAGAGATCCTCCTCCGCGTTAAGTCCCATGATATGGATCTTGTCAAGAAACATCTGTATTACTTCATCGCTGAAGGCCTCATCGCCGTAGGTTTCAAATTCATAGCCGTCGAGCGCGCCGAAATACATATCGGGAATCGTTTCGTATCCGGCATAATCATAGAAGCAGAGCCCGATGCCTTCAGTGCCGTTTGCTCCGCCCGTTCCGCCGGAAACACGGCCTTTTACATACAGGTAGCCCTCATGGGAGTCGCCGTACATATTCATATACACGCCTTTACCGCCTCTGCCGTAGGTGCCGTTGGTGCTACCGCCCGTGACATTCCCGCCGACCACGACAGTGGCGTAGTTATTCATTTCAATGCCATAGCCGCCACGGCTTGTGTTTTCCTTCGAGTCAACAGGCTCGGCATACACGTCTCCTCCGCTGACGTTCCCGCCAACCGTGACGGTGGACTCGTCAGACGCCGCAACGCCGGTACCGCCGTAGCCGTAGTGGCCATAGCTTTTGCCCCCTGTAACATTGCCAGTGACGGTAACTGTGCTCTTATCTTCCGCATATACACCATAGCCGCCGTCACTGTAGTCGCTGGGGTCAGTGAAATTGACATCGTCCGGGTCGCCGTCGCCACCCCTCACATTGCCGTTGACCGTTACGGTGCTGTCATCCTCGGCATTCACACCGTCATCGTAGGCAGTGATATTGCCGTTGACCGTTACGGTGCTGTCATCCTCGGCATTCACACCGTCATCGTCGGCAGTGATATTGCCGTTGACAGTAACGGCACTGCTTTCGTCGGCTTCTACACCGTCATCTCCGGCGGTGATATTACCGGTAACGGTAACGGTACTGTTATCATCGGCGCTCACACCATCGGCACCGGCCTTAATATTTCCGACGGTCACATTGCTGTTTTGATAAGAGTTCACTCCGTGATAGTTTGCATTGATATCGCCGTTAACTGTCACCTTGCTTTCACCATAGGAGTACACGCCGTCATCACCAGCAATGATATTACCGGTAACGGTAACGGTGCTGTCATCCTCACAATCCACGCCGTCGTCACCGGCAGTGATATCGCCGTTGACAGTCACGGTGCTGTTATCGGAGGAATAGACACCGTCGTCATCGGTGGATGTAATATTGCCGTTGACGGTCACGGTAACGTTGCCCTCGGTATTGAGAGTATCGGTAAGGTCGGTGTTGATCTCAACCTCGCCCTCTCCGTTGAATTCCGCTCCGTTGAGGGTGCTGTTGTTCTTCGTGCCTATGGTGTACTTGATGCCTTCCTTCGCCGTCAGGTAATCACTGCCTGTCACGTTCGCGGTCAGGTCGATATCGACATCCTCGCCGCTGTTGTCGGCAAAGGCGGTCTGTAAATCGTCAAAGCTTGACGCCGTGTACGACGCGGCAAACGCCCCCGTCGAGAGAGAAACCATCAACGCAAGGACAACAACAAAAGAAAGAAGCTGTTTAATATTACGCATGGCTAATACCTCCATATTTCTTGATAAAAGTATTATACATCATAAGTACTCACCCTGACAAGAAAAAATTAAGTGCGGAGAAAATTTTTTACATCTCGATTTTCTTTACCAATGAACAATTCGGGAATATCTGTGCTATAATATCAACGGTTTAAGTGCTTGAACGAAAGCGAGGGATATTGATGGACGTAATATCCGTACTGGCCGATGACTTCGCGGCCTGCTCGGGGATACTGACGGCAATCGGAGACGAGACAAGACAGCACCTCATTATTGAGATGCTGAAGATGGGAAATTGCTCCGGTGTGCGTGTCTGCGATATCACGGAGAAAACGCACCTGTCGCGCCCGGCGGTCTCCCACCACTTGCAGATAATGAAAAACGCGGGGATCGTAAAGGTTCGCAGGGAGGGAACGAAAAACTATTACTATTTCGACCCGGAAATGGCCGCGTTTGAAAAGCTTATCTCGACGTTACAGCGTGCGCTGGACATCTCAAGGGCACTGCCCGACAGGAGCCACAGCGACGAGTGAAGCCGTGGTACAAACTATATTCGTAAATCACGACCGAACGGTCGGGGAATATACAACGGAGGTATGATTTTAATGGAAATTCTTGAACTAATGAAGCAGAGGCACAGCGTTCGTCAGTATACCGACCGCCCTATAGAAGCGGAAAAGCGCGCGGTGCTGGATGCGCTTGTCGCGCAGATCAACAGTGACACCGGGCTCAGCATCCAGATCATCTATGATGAGCCCAAGTGCTTTGACTCCTTTATGGCACACTACGGCAAGTTCACCGGCGTTCGCAACTACATAGCCCTTGTAGGTAAAAAGGGCTCGATGCTGGACGAGCGGCTCGGATACAACGGTGAAAAGTTGGTTCTGAAGGCGCAGGAACTGGGACTGAACACCTGCTGGGTCGCGCTGACCCATGGCAGGAGCGCCGCCGTTATAAACAGCGGTGAAAAGCAGGTATGCATTATCGCCCTCGGCTACGGCGAGAATCAGGGCGTTGAACACAAGAGCAAGGAATTGGCAGAGCTCTCCAACTACGCCGACGGTATGCCCGACTGGTTCAGAGTCGGTGTTGAGGCGGCAATGCTTGCCCCCACCGCGATGAATCAGCAGAAGTTCCGTTTTGAGCTGACGGGCGACGGCGACGTGAAAGCAAGCGCCGGAAGCGGCTTCTACTCAAAGGTGGATCTGGGTATCGTCAAATATCATTTTGAGCTTGCGAGCGAAGCGGCCAAATAAAGCCGAACAGTTTATAACGCGAAAGCTCCTCACCGGATTCGGTGGGGAGCTTTTGCTACGGCGGGAGACTTGATTTTCGGTCGTTATCGAGTATAATTATACTGAAATATGCGGGCGATGCCCCGGCGACAAAATACGTCAGGAGGAAACCATGAAAGTATTAGCCATCAACGGAAGCCCCAGAACGAACGGCAACACGAGCCTTGCTCTCGACGAAATGAAAAAGATATTTGACGGCGAGGGCATTGAGTTTGAAATCGTACAGCTCGGCACACGGGATGTTCACGGCTGTATCGCCTGCAATGCCTGCGGCAGAACGGGGAAATGCGTCTTTGACGACGTAGTGAACGAGCTTGCTCCCAGGTTTGAAGCGGCGGACGGGCTTGTAGTCGCAAGTCCGGTCTACTACGCCTCGGCAAACGCGACTCTTATCGCCTGCCTCGACCGACTGTTTTACAGCACTAACTTCGACAAGACGATGAAGGTAGGCGCAAGCGTCGTATGTGCGCGTCGCGGCGGCTGTTCATCCACGTTCGACGAACTGAACAAGTATTTCACCATCTCCGGGATGCCTGTCGCGTCCGGTCAATACTGGAACAGTATCCATGGAACCGCACGCGGAGAAGCGGCGCAGGATGAAGAGGGCAGGCAAACCATGCGGACGCTGGCAAGAAACATGGCCTTCCTCATCAAGAGTATTGCGCTCGGCAGGGAGAAGTACGGTATGCCCGAGCGGGAGAAATCTGTCTCCACCAATTTCATCCGATAAAACGTTGATATACGAAAACCCGCCTGTCTTACAGCCACTGTTTGACAGGCGGGTTTAATTGGGCGGATGCTGCGGATTTCAGGTTCAGCCCTTGACCGCGCCGCTGGTCATGCCGCTGATGATCTGCTCCTGGAAGATGACATATCCGAGGATGGACGGCACGATTGATATGACTATGGCGGCGTACATGGAAACGTAGTCGGTCGAGAACTGGTTGGTGAAATACCTGATGCCGACCTGAATGGTTCTGAGCTTGTCGGAGGAAACTATCAGGTTCGCAAACACGAATTCGTTCCAGCAGGTCAGGAACTCAAAGGTCGCGGCGGTGACGATGCCCGTCCTCGCAAGGGGAAGGACAACATGGAAGAAGCGCCCGAAGAAGCCGCAACCGTCGATATATGCCGCCTCCTCGATCTCGAGAGGGATGGAATCCATAAGACCGCGGATTATGACCGTTGACATGGGTATGCCGATGGCGGTATAGAGCAGGATCATGCCGCCGTATGTATTATACAGACCGAGCTTGTTGATGATGACAAAGTACGGCACCATCAGCGCGTTGAGCGGCACGAGTATGCCCACGGTGAAGAGGAGATAGAGATTTTCACGTCCTCTGAAACGGAATCTTGAAATACAGTAGCCCGCCATGCTGGCCACAATGGCGTTGATGACCGTGGCGCAAACGCCGACTATGACGGAGTTGAGCATCATCCGCCCGAGCCCCGCGACGGTGAGCGCGTTTATATAGTTTTGTATCTGCCAGACCTCCGGCAGGGCAAAGGCCGGACCGGTGAGGAACTCAAAGTTCGTCTTGAACGAGGCGAGCACCAGCCAGATCAGCGGAAAGAGCGTGTACGCGGCGAAGAATATTATAAGAAACCAGCGTAGAATATCAATAAGGGTCTGCTTGAAGGTGCGGGTCTTTATCTTGGCTTCCATCAGCTTGCCGCCCCCTTTCTGCGTTCGGCGAAGAGCTTGCGTATGCAGACTATGAACACCGCGCCTATTATGATAAGTATCACGGCGGAGGCTGCCGCCATGCCGTAGTTGGAGTCCTGAAGCTTCTTATAGAGATAGAGGACTATGGTGGAGGTCCTGTTGGCGGGGCCGCCGTTGGTGAGCATATAGACCTGCTCGAACTGACGCAGACCCATGACAGAGGCAAGCGTGACACAGGTGAGGAGCGAGGAATGTTTGATCAAGGGGATGGTTATGTGTATCGCCTGTTGAAGATCCGTCGCGCCGTCGATGGTCGCAGCCTCGTAATATGTATCGTCAATGGTCGTGATGTCCGCCATCATGATGACCATGTAGTAGCCGATGTAAAACACCCAGTAGATAAGGCATGCCGGGAACGCAGTTTTGATACCGCCCAGCCAGTCGCAGGCGAGGTTCCCCATGCCCATAGACGTGAGAATGTTGTTCAGAAGTCCCGATTCGGCATTATACACCGCGCGCCACATTGTGGCCAGCGCGATGCCCGAAATGACCTGCGGGAAGAAATAGACCGTGCGGAAGAACTTCCATCCCTTGGGCTTGCGGGAGAGGATTATGGCCATGAGCATGGCAAGCGGCACCTGAACACACGCCGCGACAGCCGCCCAGATGATGTTATTCGTAATGGATCGCACGAACGCCTTGTCCTTGAACAGCTTGGTGAAGTTCGAGACGCCGCGGAAAACCGGGTCGGATATACCGTCCCACTTCAGAAAGCTCACAACGCACACATAAATGACCGGCAGCACGAAGAACAGCACCACCAGAAATACTGCGGGCGTAAGAAAAGCGATCAGAGGCCCCTTTTCTTTATTTGTAAGTTTCAAGCGCTTACCTCCTCGCGGGGAAAATTATAATGAAACAAGGGCGCGGTGTGTGTTGCCGCGCCCTGTAAAGGTCGGGGAGATTACTCCGCGTTGTCTATAGCGGTCTGGAGCTGGTCAACGAAGCCCTGAGCGTCTACCTCACCGAGAGCAAGTGCGGACACTGCCGCGGGGAACTCGGTGGAGAAGGCGGTGGGGAAGGTGCCGTTGACGTGGAGCGTGGTGAAGGTGGCATCGCTTGCGATCTGGGCAAACTTCTGCGCGATAACGCTGGTCTCGGGGGAGGCCTCGTACTTCACGAAGAACATTGCGCCGGAGTCAAGGGACCACTCGGAAATACGCTGAGGATCGGAGATGTACTTGATGAACTTGACGACTGCGGCTTCCTTTGCGGGGTCGCTCTGCTTTGCGCAGGCGAGAGCGCCCTGGATGGCGGTGACAACGCCGCCTTCGCCCTTGCCACCCTCAAAGACGGGGTTGGCTGCAACGTCGCAGACATCGGCAAGGAGAACGCCGTCAACAGCGTTGTCTTCCTTGTAGAGGTTCGCTATCCACCAGGGGCCGTTAAGATAGACGGCGGTGGAGCGGTCGATGAAGTGGCCGTTGACATCGCCGGCACCCGCGGAGATAGCCCCGTCAAAGGTGTAGCTGTACATTTCCTTGAGTATCTCGGCTGCCTGAACGAATGCGGGGTCGGAGAGGCCGTTTTCAAAGGCTTCTCTGCCGCCGATGGCCTGGACAATCAGGGAGTACCAGAGCATGGAGGACCAGCCGTTTTCACCGGCCATCTGACCCATCGCGTTGTAGCCCTTGGACTTGATGGTCTTGAACATCTCGAGCATTTCGGTGTAGGTGGTGGGGAAGCTGTCATAGCCGCACTCGGCGAGTATCTCGGTGTTGTAGACAAGGGGGAATATCGCGGACTCGAAGGGGAGAATGCAGACCTGACCGTCTATGGTGTAGGCATCGGCAAAGCCCTCGGTGAAGTCCTCTCCCCAGCCGTCGGCCAGGTAGGGCGCGAAGTCCATGAACTTGCCGGAGGCGGTGTATGCCTGGACATCATAGGTGCCGTCAAGGATGCAGATGTCGGGAACGTCGCCGGTGGTGACAAGGGTGCGGATCTTGTCGCGGTATGCCTGATAGTCGGTCTGTTCTTCAACGACTACCTTGATGCTTCCGGCGTTCTCGGCGTTGAAGTCCTCGATCATCTTCGCCATGTAGTTCGCCTTGGAGTCGGTGCCGACCCAAATGCTGGGGAAGTTGATCACGATCTCCTCGGCGGGAGCTTCCGCAGGAGTCTCGGCAGACTGCTCGGCAGGCTGTTCCGCGGGGGTCTCGGTGCTACTGGTTGTGCCGCACGCGCACAGAGACATTACCATAAGCAGTGCGAGAGTAAGTGCAATGAGCTTTTTCATTTTCGTTCTCCTTTTTGATTTGCTTTTAATTAACGTCGTTAATTAATTCCTTGTAAAAAACGGCCTCGACGGCCTACACACAAATTATAAATGACTGTGCCGCCTTTTGTAAAGTCTTTTATTGTTGGCAGAATGTAAAAATTATCCCGTGTTTTTTGTTAAATAGTCACAAGGCACGTTAACATTTTACGTCAGGTCAATGCTTAGACGCGAAAATCAATCATACCGAAAGTGCGAAATTGCGGGCAATTTCTCCAAAAAGCTCCGCATATTCGGACTCCGCGCGGTAAAATACGGGCGGCTCGCCCATCGGCGCGCTGACAGTATGGGTGCCGCGAGTGAGCTTTTCCCCACTCCAGAGATGTACCCATTCTCCCGACGGGAGCCACACATTGCGCGTGAGCGCCCCCGGCTCCACCACGGGGCACACGACCACATCGCCGCCGAGCATATAGCTGTACAGCTCGCGCCTGTAGGCCTCCTCGCTGTGCGGCTCGGCCATGAAGAGCGGTCGCATGACGGGTATACCGTACTCGGCATTTTCCCGGACGCACTCGCTCAGATACGGCAGGAGCGCCGTATGCAGGCGTGTCAGCCGCGCCGCGTCGCGTATCATCTCATCATCGGAGTATATCTGTATGTTGGAATCCGGGCGGTTACCCTCGTGAGTGCGCATGACGGGGGTAAAGCAGGCAAATTCAAGCCAGCGGAGCAGAAGCTCTCTGTCCCTTTTCAGGTGGAAAAGCGTTGTGTATCCGCCCGCGTCGCAGGTGTGCAGGCCGTACCCGCTCATGCCCAGAGAGAGCGCCGCGGTGATTACCGACGGCAGTCCGTCATCCTCCGACCAGTCAACGCACTGATCGCCCGCCCAGACGAGCGTTGCGTATTTCTGACTGCCGGCCGCGCCCGCACGCATGAAGAAAACACACTCGCCCAGGAGCCCGGTCTCTTCCACGGCCTCGCGGTTACAGCGTGCCCAGAGCTCCGGCCATCTGTTATGTGCGCTCAGGCCGCTTTCACCGTCGGCACACACCGCGTCGGCGGGCAGATATTCGCCGAAATCCGCCATCCACCCCCGCATACCGAGGCCGATAATATTAGTCTTTATTACATTTTTATACCAGTTGAACGCATCCTTTGACGTGAGGTCTACCACGCCGCAGTCATATTCGCCGAAGTCGAAAAGATAGTCGGTGCCGTCCGGGCGCTTCACGAAATAGCCGTGCTCGCGCGCCTCCTCGAACAGTACTCCGCCCTCGACAAGATAGGGATTTATATAGCCCATCCACCTGCAGTCGTCGGAGGCTATTACCTCATCGAGCCCGGGGTACATCTCGCGGTTCCAGCGCCAGTCCCATTGCAGGCGCTTGCCAAAGGAGGTGACACGCTTTCCCTCCCAGTCCTGTATCCATACCGCGGAGACGTCCATGCCGCCCAAAACGCATTTTTCACGCAGCTCCAGCGCCCGCTCTGTCCCGCCCTGAACGCCGAGCCACAGCCCCTTCATCGCCCATTCGGGCAGGGGCGGCTGTCGGCCGAGGAGGTCGGTGAGCTTGCGCAGAAGCTCGCGGTAATCCCCGCCGTCGCCGAGCACGAGTGAAAATGCACTGCTCCACAGCGTCAGCTCGTGATAATCCTCCTCACGAAAATCCAGCTCGGAATACTCATAATTCTGAAGATGGGCAAAGTAGCCTCTTGACGACATAAAGGTCGGCTGGGGGAAAAACGTGGTGTGGTAGTCTCCGCCGCCGCCGTCGGAGCAGTCGGCAAGGCGCGTTATCTCCGTGAGCTTGTTGCGCCCCACGCCCTGTTCGCGTGTCCAGATGGGGAAGCTCCGCCCCCTCAGGTCAAGCGCCGAGAACTGCTCACCGCCGCCGGTGATGTGCTCGTCCGGCTCCGCCTCGAAGCGTATCCACAGTCTCGAATAGCGCTCCGCTCCCCTCCCCTCAAGGGTCAGCAGGCCGTTGCGCTCCGAAACGTACACGGTATATTTCTCCGTGTCGCCGGGTATTTCAAACGTGAGCTTCTCTTCGTCAAAGGCCGCAAGGTGCAGGGGAAGTCTGCTCTCGACATGATCCTCGATGGTGAAGTTCCCGCGGTACATGGTTATTTTTTCTCTGCCCCGGCCAAGGAAGATCGCAGGGTTAGCGTCGCTGTGGCGCATCAGGAGCTTCCCGTCCGAGCGCAGTTCAAAGCCGTTTTCCTTCGATATTATCTCAAACATAATGTCAACCTCTCATTCGTTGTACCACTTATCCTCGTTGTTATCCTCGGAGTTCTCCGCTGCCATGAGCAGGGCGCCCTCGGCGCTGTAGGACATGACGAGGCAGCATATTCCCGGCAGTAGCGGTATCAGCACCGGCAACAGCCAGCCGACAAGCACGAACGCTCCCAGCTCCAGCGTCATCAGCGCAGTCCTGCCGAAGTGTCTGAGCGTCATGAAGCACACGCATTTCAGCGTACCTCCCACGGTATTTTCAAAGCGGGAGATAAACGGGAACATCCAAACCGAGACGCACACCGCAGGCAGAAGCATTATGCGGCTGAGATATCCCTGCACCGGGCCGAGCGCGTCACCCATACGGTTCGCGGCATAGATGTTCGCCACGCCGAGGAGGACATACGCAAGGATGATGATCCACTCGACAATGGATACCCTGAAGTTCGCGCGAAACGCGCCGAAGAAGGTCGAGGCGACGTGTCCGCGCTCGTGTCTCACTGATTTCACCGTGGTGTAATACAGCGCGGAGGACGCCGGCCCTATGGTGATAACGGGTATGGAGCAAAGCCCCCACAGCAGTCCCGCGAATATCATATCGATCGCGGCGGAAAGCGCGCTGCCGACCGCGGTATCTTCAAATTGCTTTCGCATTGTGTTCACCCTCAGTCTGAGTTGCTTTTAATATCTGTATATTTCAAAGCCCAGCATATGCGCAAGACATTCAAGCTCACCGGCGTGTCTGCCCTTCATCACGACGAAGTGCGGCTCGAAGCCGTCAAGAACGCTCTGCTCCACGACCTCGCGGCTGGGGGTATCCGTGCGGACAACAACGGAAGTACCCGTAAACTGCTTGGGCTTGTCGAGCGCTTCGCCCTCAAGTATGAAGAAGCGGAAGCTTCCGTCCGGCTCACGTCCCACACGGAATACAGTCGCGTCGTCAAACGCCTCACAGCCGAAGTCCATCGCGGGGCCGATCTTTCTGTTGGGGTGTACGCCTACCTGTGCGCCGGTATCGTGCCGCGCAAGCGAGCAGGCAGCCGCGCCGCAGTGCCAGAAGGTTATACTGCTCTCGCCCTCGTCGAGCGATACGGGGTCACCGAAGAACACGGGCGAGCCCGAGAGCCGCATACCTATCCACATGGAGAGCGCGCCGTAAATGTCCGCTTCGCAGGCGGCGGCAACACCGTCGTCATTGAGCATGGAGAGCACCGCACATACGGGTGTGCCGAACGCCGTGAAGAAATCCGGCCAGCAACGCGACGCGAGCGCTCCGATGTTGTTTTTATGCACATAGTCGGAGTAGGCTTTGTAAAGGCGTGCGTAGTCGAGTCTGTTCTTTTCGGGTGTATTTTCCAGCCCGCACATGGCACAGCGGGACTTTTCGAGATACTCCGCGCACTCCTCATCTCCGCAGTCCATAGCGCTGTTGATAAGCTCACGCGCCTCAACCATCAGAAGCTCCGCGCCGAAGGCGTTCATAAGCTCCCCGTCGAGCGCCCTGCCGAAGCCAAAGCCCTCCGGCGTGTGGCCGACCGCCGCGACGCGAAGCGAACGCATATCGTGCTTCAGCCGCGCCGCCGCAAGGAACTCACCGAGCTTCTTCGCGCTGTGCTCCTCGCCGGGTGCCCCGAAGAGATATTCAAAGCTCCTGTCGTCAAAGGCACGAAGCGTATTTGCCGCAGAGTACGCACCGGTGAGCGAGTTGAGACGAAGCCGCCCACCGTCGATAACCGGCTCTCTCAGCGTCCAGAGCAATATCGGGCAGTTAAAGCGGCGGAGAGTCTCGGACATGAACGCCGCATTTGCAAAGGTAAGGTTCTGGAAAATGATGGCGTCAGCCTCCGTGCCGTCAAGATACTCCCTCAGCGCGTCCATGGAGAGGAGCATTTTCTCCGGAACGGTCACGCCGGGGCAGAGCGTGCGCAACAGCTCCGCCGAAGCGTCGAACTGCGCCTGCGCGCTCTCAAGATGGAAGGTCGGCACACCGACCGGAACATATACCGCGGTAAACTTTTTCATTTAACATACCTCGCACATTATAATTAATTAACGCTTTTAATAATCATAAGTGTACAGAGGCGAAAAGTCAATCCCTCAGAATGTAGATTGCGGTCATTATTTTTTGTACATAATACATCTTGACAAAGAATATGCGGTGGATTATCATGCATTTGATTAAGTCTTTTAATCAAACAAGGAGGAATGTTCACTTGAATTACGATCTGAAAGAAATCTGCAAGGATATCCGCTGTGATATCATGACCTGTATCGGACATCTCGGCGTGGGCCACATCGGCGGGTGCCTCTCCGTGGTCGAGCTGCTGGCCGTCCTTTACTTCAAGGAAATGAATATCGACCCCGAGCAGCCCCAAATGCCCGGACGCGACAGATTCGTCTGCTCCAAGGGGCACGCCGGCCCCGCCGTGTATGCCACTCTCGCCAATCGCGGCTACTTCGACAAGGAGCTGCTCCTCACCCTCAATCAGGGCGGTACCAACCTGCCCAGTCACTGCGACATGAATCGCACCACCGGCATCGACATGACCACCGGCTCCCTCGGTCAGGGCTTTAGCTGTGCGGTCGGCGTGGCGCTCGGCTCCATGCTCAACGAGGACGGCGCGAGCATTTATACCCTCATCGGCGACGGCGAGTCTCAGGAGGGACAGATCTGGGAGGCCGCCATGTTCGCCTCCGCAAAGAAGCTTGACAATCTCATCGGTTTTACAGACTACAATAAGCTTCAGATAGACGGCACCGTTGAAGAGGTCAACTCCATCGCTCCCCTCGCCGACAAATGGGCCGCCTTCGGCTGGAACGTTATCGACGTGGAGGACGGCAACGACATCGCCCAGGTGGAAGCCGCCGTCGCGGCCGCGAAGGCAAACCGCGGCTCCGGCAAGCCCACCATGGTCCTGCTCAACACCGTCAAGGGCTGTGGCGTGTCCTTTGTCGAGGCAATGGGTACTTCCTGCCACAACGCAAATATCAGCATGGATGAC
This sequence comes from uncultured Oscillospiraceae bacterium, assembly GCA_964587485.1. GTDB lineage: Bacteria > Bacillota > Clostridia > Oscillospirales > Oscillospiraceae > Limivicinus. The sequence goes on from CAZPLL010000023.1 coordinate 15,746, forward strand.
GCACGACGCGCCATCGCCGAGATAAGAGGAGAGTGATACTATGGAAATGAGAGCTGTTTACGCCGAATGTCTGGCAAAGATGATGGAGGAGGACCGACGAGTATGTGTCCTCGACGCAGACCTTGCGAAGGCAAGCGGCACGAGAAATCTTTATGAGCGTTTCCCCAGGCAGATGTTCGACTGCGGAGTTGCCGAGCAGAACATGGCTTCCATCGCCGCAGGTCTTGCAAGCTACGGCTTCAAGCCCTATATCGAAAGCTTCACTCCCTTCGCCACCCGCCGTATCTGCGACCAGATCGCCATCTCCGTCGTCTACGCGAAGAGCAACGTCAAGGTCGTCGGCACCGACCCCGGCATCTCTGCCGAGCTCAACGGCGGCACCCACATGAGCATGGAGGATATCGGCGTTCTGCGCTCCATCCCCGGCATAGTTATTTTCGAGCCGGTGGACGAGGTTCAGCTTCGCGCCGCAATGCCCGTTATAAACGAGTACGACGGATGCGTGTACATTCGTCTCTTCCGCAAGAGCCAGCCCGTTATCTTCGGCGAGGACTACAGGTTTGACCTCTTCAAGGCCGACACCATCCGTGAGGGCAAGGACGTGACCATCTTCGTCTCCGGTCTTATGACCGCCGATGTCGTCGAGGCCGCGAAGCGTCTTGAGGCCGAGGGCATCAGCGCCGAGGTCATCAATGTCCACACCATCAAGCCCATTGACCGCGAGACCGTCATCGCCTCCGCACGCAAGACCGGCGCCGTTCTCACCGTTGAGAACCACAACGTTATCGGCGGACTGCACTCTGCCGTCACCGAGGCTCTCGCCAAGGAGAAGATACCCGTGTGCGCCGTCGGCGTGCAGGATCGCTTCGGCGAGGTCGGCAAGATGCCCTACCTGCGCGAGATACTGGGGCTCACCGTCGAAAACGTCGTTGAGAGCGCCAGGGAAGCCATATCCCTCAAATAATCAAAAGGAGAGCTGAAATGAAGATAGCTATCGGAAGCGACAAATCCGGCTTCGCCGTAAAGGAAGCCGTAAAAGCGTTCCTCTCCGAGCAGGGCGCGGATTTTGCGGATCTCGGCACTACCGACCTCGAGCAGGTCCACCCCTATTACGAGGTCGCCGCGACGGTCGCCCCCCTCGTCCAGAGCGGGGAATATGACCGCGCCATACTCATCTGCGGCACCGGAGCCGGTATGAACGTCGTCTCCAACAAATTCAAGGGTGTTCACGCCGTCGCCTGCGAGGGTGTTTACTCCGCGAAGATGGCTCGCGCCATAAATAACGCCAACGTACTGTGCATGGGCGGCTGGATAGTCGGCCCCGAAATGGCCATCGAGATGGTCAAGGCGTTCCTCAACACCGACTGGTGCCAGGATCTTGAGGACTGGCGCAAGGAAAACATGAAGAAATTCAGCGCTCAGGTCAGCGCAATAGAGGACGGCATATATGGTAAATGAATTCATTTACTCCCAGCCCGTAAAGATCTACTTCGGCGCTGGCGCGTTTGAAAAGCTGGGGGATGTGCTTGCAAGTCTCTCCGTTTCGCGTTGCGTACTTGTCTGCGGCAGACACTTTGCGCCGACGGCGCGTGAGTTTGCCGAAAAGGACAGCCGTATCTGCGCGATTTTCTCCGGCGTTGAGCAGAATCCTCAGCTCTCCGGGGTCGAGGAAGCCGTGCGTCTCGCCCGCGAGCATAACGCAGATGCCGTGATCGGTGTCGGCGGGGGAAGCTCCATTGATACCGCGAAATTCGCCGCTGCGGTCACTCTCGGCGAGGGCGACGCCATCGACTATTACCGTGGCAGACCCTTCCCCGAAAAGCGTCTTGCCATCATCGCCGTCCCCACCACCGCCGGTACCGGCAGCGAAGTGACTCAGGTCTCCGTAGTCAGCCACGGTGCGGAGAAGAAAACCATAAACGACCCCGCGTTCATGCCCACTGCGGCTATCGTTGACCCGGTACTCTCCTCCACCGTCCCCCCGCGCACGACCATGAACACCGGGCTTGACGCGCTGGCTCACGCGCTTGAGGGCTACTGGAGCCGCAATCATCAGCCCATATCCGACCTCATGGCTATCGAAGCCGTGCGCCTCGTTCTTACGAATCTTGAAAAGGCGTATACGGACGGCAGTGATATGGACGCGCGCAGTGCGATGGCTCTTGCCTCGCTCCTCGGCGGGCTGTCCTTTGCCCTGCCCAAGACCGCGGGAAGCCATGCGTGCAGTTACCCGCTCTCCGAGGATTATCATCTTCCGCACGGTGAAGCCTGCGCCTTCACGCTTGACAGCTTCGTGCGGATAAACGCGGACGAGCGTCTTGAATACCTCTGCCGCGCCGTCGGGCTTGATGGCAGCGGTGCTCTTGCTGACAGCATAGCACGGCTCAAGGCTCTCGGCGGCCTGCGTTGCCGGCTTCACGAGCTGGGCGAGGTCGATATTGACAAGCTTGCCTCCGACGCCGCCGCGCACCCGCTCATGAAGAACAATCCCGTTGACATGGATGCCGCCGCTCTTAAGGCCATGTTTGAAGCGCTGAAATGAAGAACGGAGTCAAGGCCGGCTTTATGATCGGCGCAATGGTGGTCTCCTGGTCGGCGTACTATGCACTTTCTAAGGTCATGGTCGGCGCGACAGGCTCCGCCCTGCTCGCCGGGTTCCTGCTTCGATTTTTCGCGTTCGTATTTCTGACCGTACAGCTCGCGGCCGAGGGACTCCTCCCGGAGCTGCCGCGTCAGGGCAGAGCCACGTTCATCCTTATTCTGATCGGTACAGTCGGTTTTCTCCTCGACCTGTTTGCAAATCTGGGCTATGCCGGAGGCTCTCTGAGTACCGGCACAGCCCTTTTGAAAACCGATGTGCTGATGGTCAATCTGGCGACCGTCATGATCTATAAGAAAAAGCTTTTCCCGTCCGACTGGGCGGGTACGCTCGTGATGCTCGGCGGTGTGCTGCTGGTGCTGGGGGTGGATTTTAACGAGATGACCCTCTGCGTCACCGACCTCTTTTTCATACTCAGTGCGCTGTGTGTCACCGTTAACGCCTTTCTTATCAAGGCCGCACAGGAGAAGTTCCATGTAGAGGCCGATATCATCGCGTACTACAATAACTTTGTCGTACTGGTGCTCTTCGGTGTCGGCGCTCTCGTCGTGGGTGACTTTCGGGCTGACTCGTTCGGCACGATCCCCGGCTTCTGGTGGCTCGCCGCGCTCGGTGGCCTTGCTCAGATGGGACTTTACTTTTTCTATTACCGTAATCTGAAAAAATACGAGGTATGGGTCGTGAAGCTTTATCTTCTGCTCATGCCCGTTGTGAGTTGTTTTATCGGGGTAGTATTTCTTGAAGAGGTGCTCACCGCGAAAAAGCTTACCGGCATTGCCGTCGTTCTTGTCGGCGCGGCCGTTATACTGCTGAGAGATCGTATCAATCGCGGAACCACAGGTGTTGATTCCGTTCATGGAGGGTGAACCGCAAATGCTTCGAGAAGGCGACAATATGATGGGCGTAAAGCGTGTCAATCGCAGTGCCGCGCTCCGCATACTGCACGAGCAGGGCGGTATGTCCCGCAAGCATCTTTCCGAAACCATACGCCTCACCCCCGCCGCGATCACAAAAATAGTCGGTGAGCTCATCGAGGAGGGTGTTGTCAGAGACGGCAGGCTCATCCCCGGGGGCGGTGCCGGGCGGCGCGAGGTAATGGTGGAGCTGGACGAGCGTTCGCGCTGTGCCCTCGGCCTGCTCATAAATCTGCGTCAGGCCATCGTCTCCGCCGTGTGGCTCGACGGTACGGTCATCTTCTCCGAGGAGCTGGAGCTCATCCCCTCGGCTCCGGCCGAGGACACGGTGAAAATGCTCTGCGAGCGGCTCACCTCCCTTACCGATGAGCACATTGCCGAAAAGGATCGTATTCTCGGCGTCGGCATCGCGATCAGGGGCATCACGTCCTTCGACGGGCGCGTTATCCACAACAGCTTCGGCGCCCTCAACTGCGCGGATTATCCGCTGGCTCAGCGCGTCGAGGAGTACACGGGATACAGCGCCGTGATGTCGAACAACGTGCGCGCGCTCTTTGCCGCGCAGATGTTTCTCTCGAAGGAACGCGAGGTACATTCACAGTTCTTCCTGAGATGTGAATACGGTATCGGCGCGTCTCTCTCCATAAACGACCGGATATGGCTCGGCGGCACGAATCAGTGCTCCGAGATAGGCCACATTCCTGTTATCCGCCGCGGCGGCAAGCCCTGCTCCTGTGGCAAGAGCGGCTGTCTCGAAACCATCGCCTCCCCCGCCGCGATAAGAGAGGACGCCGTCAGCATACTCTCGCCCGACAGGACACCGGTGCTGTGGAAAATGAGCCTTGCGCGCGGACGCGACGCGCTGACCGTCGAGAATGTGCTTGAGGCCGCAAGCTGTGGCGACTCTGGCGCCGCAGAGATCGTTGACCGTGCGGTATCCGCGCTGTCCTCCGCGCTGAAATCGGTAATTTATATTATTGACCCCGCGAAGATCGTCCTTTACGGGCGGATGTTTGAAAACGATTTTTATCTCACACGGCTTCTTGCCGAGCTTCAGGAGGGCGTAGACTCCGGGCACCACATAACCACGGAGAAAAGCGCCTATAACCAGCTTCTTGAGGACAGGGCGGCGGGACTGCTCGTTATCGAAAGCTTCTTTGAAAACGGAGGTATGCAGTGATGGACATGATAGAAAGACTGAGAGAGCTTAACCCCGGGCTTGAGATATACAGCGTATTTGACGACTGCTTCAGACCATACGGCAGGGTACTGCCCGCCGTGGAGGATGACGGTTTTCGCCGTGCCTTTGCCGCGCAGCCCATTCCCGAGGCGGGTAACAGCTATGTTGCCTCCGTGCCCGGGCTTGAGGCGACCGCCTATATCCGCAGTCTCTGTCACGCCGTTTTCGGCGATATGGATATCGAAGCCGGATACTGCAATGGGCGCGGACATATGCTCAACTCGCTGGAGTATCACAAGTGCAGTGAGGTGAACTACTCGACCACCGGACTTGTGCTCCTGCTGGCGTTGCCCGCGCACATGGATGACGGGCATATTGACTCCTCGTCTGTCCGCGGCTTCTATCTGCCGCCCGACACCGCCGTGGAAATATTCCCGCTGGTGTTGCACTTCGCTCCCTGCCGCGTGAGCGAGGATGGCTTTAACTGTCTCGTTGTGCTGGAGAGGGGTGTCAACTCCCCTGCCGCGCACATTGACATCTCCGCCCCCGGTGAGGAGAAGCTTCTGTGGATGCGCGGAAAATGGCTGACCTGCCATCCCGATTCCCCGCAGGCGCAGAAGGGTGCCTTCGTCGGTATCAGCGGCGTGAACACGGATCTTAAAATATAAACGCGGGCACTTCCCCGCAGTATAACCGAAAAGCCCGACGGGAGCTGTTCTGGATTCCCGTCGGGCTTTTCTGTCGTCTTACCCCGTCTGTTACGAATGAATAGGCGGGATAATTGTTAACTTATTTTCCGGAATACTTTCTCTTTTTGCCGTAGACCGCTGTGCCGACCGCGGCGCCGCCGCTGACAACGAGCAGAGCGAGCCAGAGCGCTATATCGTTATTGTCGCCCGTCTTGGGGTTGTTGCTGTTCTTGGCGAAGGTGACTTTCAGGGAGTGGCCGGATGCGATGTCCTTGAAGGTGTATTCCTTGACGGTCTTTGTCTGCTGCTGGTCATCGATCCACAGCTTGGAGCGGGAATAGCCCTTGTTGGGCGTGATGGTGAAGGTGGCGTTCTCCCCTTCCAGCACCCCAACGGTGAAGGTCTGCGCGCCCTTGTAGGTGGTGTCCCCATAGGTGACGGAGCCATTCTTGCCGCAGTTGACCTGGATGGTGTAGATGAGGGGAAGCCGGAAGACCACCGTTGCGTTGTTCCCCTCTACAGTCTGCGCCCAGGCCTCTTGGCCGTCCAGCGTGGCGGTCCCCAAACCGTAGCCCTCCTCCATCTGGAATTCCACCCAGAGGAAGTAACACAGACCGGTTTTGAATTTACCGCTGGACAGGGTCGTCTTGTTAACTATGTCGCTCAGGTAATTATCGGAAATCTCGAAAGCAACAATGCCAACGTCCACGCCATATTCCGGTTTTACGGGGAAAACGACCTCCTCCGTACCGGAGGTCACCTGGATATTCGGGATGACTTTTTCATACCCATACCCGGACAGGGAGAACTTCGCATCCACCTTCCAGTGGGCATAGAGGGTGGTGTTTTCCGTAAATTTGAAGTCCGTTGTGACTTGGGGGCCACTCTGCTTTGTTGTGTACCAGCCGTCGAAGGTACAGCCATCCCGGGTGGGGGTAGGCAGGGATGTGAGTTTGCCCTCTGCATTGGTGGTGCCGGTGGAAGGGGACACCGTGCCGCCGTTAGGGTCGAGGGTGACGGTGTAGCCCACCGTGGGGAGTTCAAAAACGGCAGTTACTTTCTGACCGTCTTGCGTGGACGCAGGATTCGTAGACGCCCCATTCAATGTATATTTAGTTATCGTGTCGATGTCTTCCGCCAGGGTGATCGTTGTATAGAGATAATAGGTTCCTTCCCGTGTAAACGTATCGGAGGCCTCAACCTTGTTTTTTCCTGATGCATCAGAGGAAATGTAGTAATCCATGCTCACGTCGCTCTCGTCCCAAGTGAGCTTGAGACCGGAGACGGGCAGCCCATTGCCGTAGCCGGACAGGGAAATATTCACCGTATCGATCGTCTTACCAAACCATGCATAAACGGTAGTGTCTTCCGTGAAGACGGACTCGGTAGTAACTTCTCCGGTCGTTCTATCCCCTGTGTGCCAGAAATGGAACGTGTAGCCATCCCGGGCGGGGATGGGCAGGGAATCGAGTTTGCCCTGTGCATTGGTGGTGGCGGGGTTCTTAGTCCCCTCGGGCAGAGTGCCGCCTTTGAGGTCGAAGGTGATGGTATAGGCCTTTACCCAGTGGGCATAGAGGGTTCCGGCGTTGGGGTAACTCGCAATGTTATTGTCATCCACTTTGTCGCCGCCGTCCATGGCCGTATACCAGCCTGTGAAGTTGTACCCATCCCGGATGGGAGTAGGCAGCTGGAAGGACGTGCCTTCTTGGGTAATAGGAAACTGCACGCTAGATTCATTCCCCACTTTGCCACCGTTGGCGTCGAGGGTAACCATGTAACCGACCATGCCATCGGGCTTCTCTGCACCGGGCTGGCCATCCAGCACATTCAGGACTGCAACAGCGGCATTATACTTGGTGAAGTCCAGAGTGTCCAGCTCGTCGCTGGTCAGGGAGAGCTTGGCATTGTCAATGGCGGAAAGCTGTTTTTCCACATCTGCCCGGTTTTCGGCGGTGATGGTGCTTGCCTCGGGCAGGGCATTTATCTGCGCCTGTACCTTCTGAGCCGCCGTGAGCCCCTCCGCTTCGGCAGGCTTCTTCGGCTCGTACAGGGCGCAGTCCGCAGGCTGTGCGCCCTCCGCGCCGCAGACAGGGCAATTGACATTCACGGCACCCTCCGCGCACGCTGTTTCACAGGTGCAGACAGGGACTTGCGCCGGTTCTTCGCTGCCCTCGGCAAAGACTGTCACAGACAGGAGTGACAGCGCCATGCACAGGCAGAGCAGGAGCGATAATACACGTCTCTTCATGATCCTTCCTCGCTTTCTACTTCCCCGTACCCCGCGGAGAAAGCTGTTCAGTGGGAGATTGCATTGGGATGACCCAATGCAAGGGAGTACTCCCTTGCGACTGTCGGGAAGCTGTTTACGCGCCTCGCGCCGTCTCCGACCGTGTTGCGGCAGAGGCGTTTGATTACAAGGTTTTAATAAGAATATTTTATAACATAATCGTCCCGTTTACAAGCGGTATTTTATATTTTCCCCGTGTCTCCCCCGGGGAGCAAAGGCGCACCAAAGCCCTGGCTCCCCCATAGGGGGGGGGAGCCAAGGCCCTTTCTGCAACTCTCCAAGAGCCGCCGCAAGCGTCGGTTGCCCGCTTGCGTGGCGCCTGCGGTCTTTTGCGAACAACGCAGTTTCGATTTATGTTCCGTCAGATAAGCTGTTGTTCGTTTATCATCAGCTTGAAGGACAGGCCGAGCTTCTCCGCCGCCTTGCGGCAGAGGAGCATACGCTGCATGAATATCTCGAAGTAGTCCATTACCGAGCCGTACCGTGTGTCAACGGCAAGCTTGAGCTTTATAAGGGTGTGCGCCTCGTTTATTTTAAGCTCCGATTTTGTGACGGAATAGTTCACGCGGTCGTGGATATCAAACGACGAAGCATCCTGATTGCGTACACGGTTGCGGCGCACATCGCTCTTGTCCGCAAGGATGAGCGCCGCCGCGAGCGCACTGACCGGGACGCCCGTACCCTCGTCATGATTGCCGATGGCGGAGATTATCTGGCCGATCTCGTCGGGCGGGAATCTGAGATGGTCAAGTATCCTGAACGCCATCACCGCGCCCGACTGACTGTGGTCGATGCGGTTCACCAGATTGCCGATGTCGTGCAGATAGCCCGCGATCTTCGCAAGCTCCACCGTGCGCTCGGGATAGCCCAGTGTTTCCAGAATATATCCCGCCTTCTCCGCGACCATCGTCACATGGGCAAAGCTGTGCTCCGTGTAGCCCAGCGCAGCAAGCGCCGCATCCGCCTGACGGATATAGCTGTTTATCTCTTCATTATTCTTTATTTCCTCAAATGTCATTTGTTTTCCTCCTTTGTCCGGTTAGCCCGGGGTGACACCCGGCACACGGCGCGTATACGGTGGCGAAGCGCGGACGGTATTTCGTCTCAGCTTGTCAAAAAAGTTCGTTTGAACTTTTTTGACTGCGCTTCTCCTGCCGCG
>CAZPLL010000024.1:0-7457 GCA_964587485.1 uncultured Oscillospiraceae bacterium
AGTTCTCAGTATGAGTCATCTTTTTTGGAATCTTTATTTTACAACTTACAATATGGGCACAGCAAGATTGCGCGGTATAAACAAATCGCCCGCTGTGGTCCGGTTACGGCCACAGCGGGCGATTCGTATTTTGTTCGTGTTATGCTGTTTTGACGGAGTTTTTCTCGCGCTTCTTCTCGGAATGGTCAACTATGACGGTACCGACAAGGTCACCGACGCAGTTCATGGTGGTGAACACAACGTCAATGAGCGTGAAGATGCCGGAAATCAGCGCAACGACCTCAAGGGGAAGGCTGAATGCATCGACGATGATCGCGATGGTGACGATGCCGCCGCCGGGAACGCCGCCTGCACCGGTCGTGAGAATCAGGCTGATGAGGATGACACGCAGAAGGGTCGCTATGCTGGTGTCGGCACCGACGCACTGCGCGGCAAAGAGGAAGGTGATGGCGAGCATTATGCCGTTGCCGTCCTTGTTTATCTGCGAGCCGAGGGGGATGGTAAAGCCGGAGACCTTGCGGGAAACCCCCAGATCATCCGCGCACTCCATGTTCACGGGGACGCAGGCGAGAGACGAGCTGGTGGACAGCGTGGTGACCATGAGCGGAGATGCCTTCTTGAGGAAGGTAAGGGGATTCATGCGTGTGAACACGAAGAGCAGTATCAGGTACACGCAGAAGTGGATGAGCGCCGCGCTGTAGGACGCGCCCAGATACTTTGCGAGGAAGCCGAAGAGGTCGGCGCCGTAGGTACCGACGGTGCAGGCCATGAGCGCGCAAACGCCGATGGGTGCGTAGCCCATGATGATGCCAACGAGCTTGTTGAAGCAGGCGGCGAGAGCGTTGACGCCGGTGCAGAGGGGCTTCTTCTGATCCTCGGGGAGGAAGAGTATCGCGATGCCGACGAAGGCGCTGAATACGACGATTTTGTCAAAGCTGCCGTCGGCGAGCGCGGCGAAGATGTTCGAGGGGATAAGATTCACGATGGTCTGGCCGATGCTGGGTATCTCGGAAACGGTGCCCTCATAGGAGCCGCTGAGCTGGAATCCGACGCCGGGCTGGAAAAGGAAACCGACTACAAGGCCGATGATGATAGCTCCGACAGTGGTCAGGCAATAGTAGATCATGATCTTGCCGCCTATACGCCCGAAGCTCTTGGGGTCGTCCAGCGAGGCAATGCCGGAAATGAGATTGACCACGACGAGAGGGAGTGCCGCCATCTTCAGCAGATTGAGGAACACGGTACCGAAGGGCTTGATGACATTGATGGGTTCACCGAATATGATGCCGAGCAGAATACCCAGAATCATCGCCACAAGCAGCTTTCTCAGCAGTGGAACCTTTTTGTACTTTTGCCACAGATTCATAAATGCGCATCCTTTCTTTTCTCAGTTTTATTTTGCAAGCTCTGCCACTTCAAACAAAGCCTTTGCTACGACGTCCATCTGCTCGCGTGTGTTGTAGAAGTCGATACCGACGCGGATATATCCGCCGCGCATGGTGCAGTGTATTTTATGGCTCTTGAGAATATTGATGACCTGCTCGTCCTTCTCCTTCGGATAATAAATACAGACGATACCCGACCAGTATTTGGGATCCTCGGGCTGAACGACATGGAGAGGGATACCGGAGAGCTTTTCACGGAGGTACCTCTCAACATCCAGCACCTGCTCCTCGATGTTCTCTATGCCGAGCTCAAGGATGAGCTCCACGCCCTTGTCGACCGCAAGTATGCAGTTATAGCTGAGGTTGCCGCTCTCGAATCTTCTGGCGTGCGGATACCACTCCAGTGTTTCGAAATTCGTGGTGACGGAGGGTGGCGCTACATGGCTGACGGTGCTCTGATAGCCGACACAGCAAGGGATGATATCCCGCACGATCCGGTCACTGCAATAGACGAAGCCACAGCCCAGAGATCCCAGAAGTCCCTTGTTTGAGCCGGCTACAAGATAGTCGATGTGAGATCTGCGAACATCCAGCTTTATCCTGCCGAGGGTCTGTATGCCGTCAACGGCAAAGATGATTCCCTTTTCATGGCACACGGAGCCGAGAAGATCAAGGTCGGCCATGAAGCCGGTGGAGAACTGTGCGCTGGAAACCACGAGCACTTTCGTGGTATCGTCTATGGCGTCGATCATCGCCTGCATGGGGATGGCACCGTTAACGCTTTTTACCACGTTCAGCTTCACGCCCCTGCGCTCATGGGCATTTATCCACGGGAAAAGCGTAGACTGATGCTCCTGGTCGGCGATGACTACGCTGTCTCCCGCCTTGAGCGGGTAGCCTGACGCGAGGATAGACATACCCTCGGCGGTGTTCTTTACGAAGGCTATCTCATGGCTGTGCTCCGCGTTCACGAGCGTGGCAAGCTTTTCGCGGCAGTCCGCGACAATGCTCCATGCATCATCCACTACACCCTCGCCGAATTTCTTCACATAGTCGGCCATGAAGCTGCCGTATGCGTCCTGCACTCTCCTCGGCGGCATACACACCTGTGAGACGTTCAGAAAAATATCGTCCCCGAGGAAGCCGAATTCCCTGCTGATCAATTCCTGATTAAGCATTTTTCTCTCCTTTCGCTGTTTGGTGCATTGGGCTCAGACACTCAACTCACCGTTATTTATGTAGTTGTAAACCGTATAACGGGATATGTCATAACACTGTGCCACGATATTGGCCGCGTTTTTGATTTTGAACGCGCCTCTGCGATTGAGATACTGTATGCCCTCCATCTTCTGCGCTCTTGTCATATTAGCCACCGGCGTACCCACCGCCTCGAGAGATTCCTTTATCATCTCGTTGAGCATATCCTCGATGTTGCCGATGACGTTATGCTCCTCGCGTGGTGAGTTCTGCTGTTCGATGCCTATGAGACTGTCAAGTGTACTTTTGGCGGCAAGAAGCTCCGACACGTCGAAGTTTATGCAGAGACTGCCTATTACCTCGCCCGCGTCGTTCTTGAGGTATATAGTGCTGGAGTTAAAGCGCCGCCCGTTCCCGGCCTGAATAGTATGATGGAACTGACCGTCCTCACTCTCCACTCCCTGATAAATGCGCAGTCCCAGCTTTGTGCCGCTGTCTCCGACGCGCCTACCGGTAAGCTCGCCGTTTTCTATCGCGACTATCGAGGATGAAAAATCTCTCAGATAGTCGTGGACAACGAACTCATACCTGTCGCCGAAATGCTTTCCCAGTCCCTTGAGTATGACCTCAAGCACGGGCAGTATCTCTTCTATTGAATTCATGTCGAGCCTCTCTTTACTCCTTTTTTATGGCGATAACGTCTATCTCGACAAGTATGCCGCGGAGTTGGGTGCCGATTGTGGTGCGGGCGGGGTAGGGCCTGGGCATGAGCTCTTCATACACCGCGTTCATCTCCGCAAAGTATTTGATGTCCGAGAGGTATACGGTACTCCTCACCACATCCTCAAGGCTTGACCCTGCCGCCTCAAGAACGGAGGCAAGATTCTCGATGACCTGTCTGGTCTGCGCCGCGATGCCCTCGGCTATTTCCCCGGTCTTCGGGTTCGCGGGGCGCTGTCCGGCCACAAATACAAATCGGTCTACTGCTATTCCCTGAGAGTAGGGGCCTGCGGGAGAGGGGGCATTAGCGGTGATAATCTGTTTCTTTTCCATGGTGCATCCGTCCTTTCGTGCAACTTTGCTATTAAATTATATTATGTTGGGTTACCCATTTCAACAATTAATTGACAGCTTCAACAAATTTTGTATAGTTACAACGAAATAAATCCGCCGGATTGTTGCATTATTAACAAAAGCCCGGTCGTTACCTGCCGCAGATCTGCCCGCATATCGCGAAAAAGCGCCGTGATCCCGGGAAAAAGCAGCCAGCATACCAGAGGAAAAAGAAAATATCCTGTTGAGTTTTTTCGAATTATCGCATAATATAGTGACGGCTCATTTAAGTATCGGATGAGGTGAGAATATGCGCGATTACGACTGGCAAATACTCGTTACGCTTCACAGCACACAGAGCATCACAAAAACCGCGGAGCTCCTTTTTATCTCTCAGCCCGCGCTGACAAAGAGAATACAGGCTATTGAGACCGAGCTCGGCGTACCGCTTCTTATCCGCAGTCGTCAGGGTTCGGTATTCACCCCCGAGGGTGAGCGTATAGCAAAGAAGGCCGAACGTATAGTCTCTGCCATAAACGACGCGAAGAGTATCGCGGCCGAGGGCAGCGGCGCTCCTGAAAAGCTCCGTATAGGCGTGCCGTATTCCTTCGTGCGCTACGCCCTGCCGAATATCCTGACGCTGTTCACGAAGCGCTGCCCCAATGTGGACATCGACATTGTGACACTGCCGAGCCACGAGGTGCTCAAGAGCGTTGAGGACAGCACACTTGACCTCTGCTTTGCCCGATATGGGGCGGAGGATTCCGCGCTGGAGCGGATACCCTTCTGCGAGGGACAGGCCGCCGTTGTGTATAACCGGCCGTTTTCACTTGAGGAACTGCCGGATATCCCCTTTATCGAATTCCCGAAAAACCCCGGCTCGGCCTCGGCGATAGAGCGCTGGTGGAACGAGCGCTTCGACAGGGAGATGAAGGTGCGCTACAAGGTCACGACCGTGGATGCCTGCCTCTCCATGGCAGAGCACGGGCTCGGCTGCTGTATTGTCCTTGACTCGAAGTATCTTGACCGGATGAAGGGCATAAGCTATATACCGATGACCTTCCTTGACGGCACCGGGCTGACGCGCAAAACGTGGATATTCTACCGCAAGGACGCCGCCGGGCGCACCATCATTCGGGATTTCATAAGCTGTGCGCTGGAGATACCCAAGGACGATCTGCAATGGATGTAAACATCATTCCTTTTAGATATGATATAAATCCCAAAGCGGAATGAGCACGGTGTTTACTTTTCCGTGTAAATGGGCTATTATGGGCTCGTTATAAATTTATTTTATAAAAACAGGAGTAGACATGAAGAAAGTTCAATTTACGGAGACGGTGCTCCGTGATGCAAGTCAGTCGCTGGTGGCGACGAGAATGAGCTGTGATCAGTTCGAGCCTGCGCTTGAGGCTATGGACAGGGCGGGGTATTATTCCGTTGAATGCTGGGGCGGCGCGACCTTTGACGTGTGCCTGCGCTATCTCAACGAGGACCCGTGGGAAAGACTGCGCAGAATCCGCGCGAAGATGCCCAACACAAAACTCCAGATGCTTCTGCGTGGCCAGAATATCCTCGGCTACAAGCACTATCCGGACGATGTTGTACGCCGCTTTGTGCGTGCCAGCGTCAGAAACGGCATTGACATTATCCGTATCTTTGATGCGCTCAACGACATAGACAACCTCAAGGTCGCCATTGAGGAGACCGTTAACTGCGGCGCGATGGCCTCCGGCGCCATCTCCTATACTACCAGCCCTGTACACACACTCGACAAGTATGTCGGCATGGTAAAGGAAATGGCTCAGATGGGCGTATCCTCCGTCTGCATAAAGGACATGGCCGGTATCCTCACCCCGCAGAGCGCCTATGACCTTGTCTCCGCCATCAAGGACGCGGTAGACCTGCCCGTGGTAATGCACACGCACTGCACAACGGGGCTTGCGTTCATGACCTATCTCAAGGGCATCGAGGCCGGTGCGGATGTGATCGACACCGCGATTTCCCCCTTCTCCGGCGGCACCTCTCAGCCCGCTACGGAGACGCTTTACTACGCACTGCGCGAGATGGGCTACGATGTGGGGCTCGACGAGAGTGTTATCAACAAGACTGCGGACTTCTTCAAGTCCGCCCGTGCCGACTTCCTTGCCGACGGCACGCTCAACCCCATTTCCCTCACTACCGACACGCGCTGTCTCACCTACCAGATACCCGGCGGTATGCTCTCCAATCTTCTCAGCCAACTCAAGATGCTCAACGCCAGTGACAGGTTTGAGGAGGTTCTCATTGAGACGCCGAAGGTTCGTGCCGATATGGGATATCCCCCTCTCGTGACTCCCACCAGCCAGCTCGTCGGCTCTCAGGCCGTTCAGAATGTTCTGGCGGGCGAGCGCTACAAGAACGTCGGCGCCGAGATAAAGGCATACTGCCGCGGCGAATACGGCACGACCCCCGCACCCATCAACGAAGAGGTGCGTGAAAAGATACTCAAGGGCGAGAAGCCCGTTGAGGGACGCTATGCGGCGACCCTGCCCGCCGACACCTTTGAAAAGGCCGAGGCCGCGTTGGGCGGGGACGCACGTTGCGAGGAGGATGTTCTCAGCTACATCGCCTTCCCGCAGGTGGCGGAGAACTATTTTGCCGCCCGCCGCGCCGCGGAGGAAAACGTCTGCACTTACTGCATTGAGAGGGTGGAATAATGACAATACTTGAAGCTTTTATTTATTCGATTCTCGGCATGACCGTCGTGTTCTTCGCACTCATTCTGCTCATGCTCATCATCCGCGTGATGACCTTCTTCACCGACAGGAAAAAGAAGGACGAGCCGACACCCGCACCCGTCTCCGCCGAGCCTCCCAAGGCAGCCCCCGGCAGTGCCGGTGAGCTGAAGCTCTATGATACCGAGCCGCGCACCGCCGCCATGATAATGGCCATCGTCGCGGACGATTTGGGATATCCCCTGAATGAACTGCGTTTCAAGTCAATAAAGAAAGTCGAGGAATAAACCATGAAATATAAAGTGACCCTTAAGGGTGTGACCTATGAGGTCGAGGTCGAGCACGGCGAGGCAATGATAACGGACGAGTACGCGGCCTACGCTCCCGCTCCCGCGGCAACCCCCGTGTCCGCTCCCGTTGCGGCGCCCGTCTCCGCTCCTGCGGCGCCCGCCGTTGCCGTCGGCACCGGTACTCCCGTCACCTCCCCTCTGCCCGGAAACGTTCTTTCCGTCAAGGTAAACGTCGGACAGGCGGTCAAGGCCGGTGAAGTCCTCGTCCTTGTCGAGGCCATGAAGATGGAAAACGAAGTGCCCGCCCCCTGTGACGGCGTGGTAAAGCAGATCCTTGTTGACAAGGGCGCGGTGATCGCCACCGGTGATACCCTGCTGGTGATCTGAGGAGGTAGTATGGATATACTGAATACGCTCTCCCTGCTGTGGGAGACCTCCGGCTTCCATATGCTCATGGCGGACTGGCGGCAGATCGTGATGATTGCCATTGCCTGCGTCCTGCTTTATCTGGGGCTTGTGAAGCAGTTCGAGCCTCTGCTTCTGGTCGGCATTGCCTTTGGTATGCTGCTCACCAACCTGCCCGGCTCCGAGATGTACCATCCCGAGCTCTGGGATGCCTATATCGCCGGTGAGCTCAGACTCACCGACATCGTCCACGACGGCGGACTTCTGGACATACTCTATATCGGTGTCAAGGCCGGTATCTATCCCTCGCTCATTTTCATGGGTGTTGGTGCCATGACCGACTTCGGCCCCCTTATCGCCAACCCCAAGAGCCTTCTTCTCGGCGCGGCGGCACAGCTCGGCATTTTTGC
>CAZPLL010000024.1:7467-24290 GCA_964587485.1 uncultured Oscillospiraceae bacterium
GGCGGCGCGGATGGCCCCACCGTCATATGGCTCACGAGCAAGCTCGCCCCCGATTACCTCGCGCCTATCGCCATCGCGGCGTACTCCTATATGGCGCTTATCCCGCTTATCCAGCCTCCCGTGATGAGGCTTCTCACCACCAAGGAGGAGCGCGAGTGCAAGATGGAGCAGCTCCGCCCCGTCAGCAAGACCGAAAAGGTTCTTTTCCCAATCATCGTTACTGTGTTCGTCTGCCTGCTTCTGCCCTCCGTGGCACCGTTGCTCGGATGCCTCATGCTGGGCAATCTGTTCAAGGAATCTGGCCTTACCGACCGCCTTTCCGACACGGCGCAGAACGCCATGATGAACATCGTTACCATCTTCCTTTCCACCTCCGTGGGCGCCACCGCGCGCTTTGACCGCTTCCTCACATGGCAGACCATCTTCATCGTCGTGCTTGGGCTCATCGCCTTTGAGTTCGCGACTGTCGGCGGACTTCTGCTCGGCAAGCTCATGTATAAGCTCTCCGGCGGAAAGATAAACCCGCTCATCGGCTCTGCCGGTGTGTCCGCGGTGCCTATGGCCGCCCGTGTCTCCCAGAAGGAGGGACAGCGCGCCAATCCCACCAACTTCCTGCTCATGCACGCAATGGGTCCCAATGTGGCAGGTGTTATCGGCTCTGCCGTAGCCGCAGGCTTCCTCCTTGCAATCTTCGGCGGCTAAAAGTTAATCAGTTACTTCAAACGCCCGCGTGTCATTTCGGACACGCGGGCGTTTGAAACTGTCAAAATATAAATACCCCCACGAGTTAGAGCAGCAAGCGAGTGAGAGAGGAGCTTGACTTTCTGCCAGCCAAGGTTTTTGTGTTTATTATCGTTTTTATATCCGCAATTATCATCGAAGCCTGCGGCGTTTACACCACCGTGACGGTGGCATTGCCGGTGTCGATCTCGGGCGGCAGGGGCGCGTTTGTGATTATATGATCCACTCCGCTAACCTGGATGAGCATATACTGCCCTGACTTCATGAACTTGCTTTTGTCGATGAGGAACACCTTTTTGCTGCTCTGGGCAAGAACGCGGCGGCGGAGCGAGGTGCTTCTGGGGCTGTAGTCGGCGATCCATCCGCCCGGTGTGAGCGCAGAGGAAGAGAAAAACGCAATGTCTATGCCGAAGCGGCCGATCATGTCCTCCGTGTCCGGGCCGTAAAAGCTCATCGTGTCGTAGCTCGTCTCACCGCCGAGGCATATGGTGGGCACGCGGTACTTCTCCGCAAGCTGTAGTACAGAGATGTTGTTCGTGACTATCGTGATGTTCTTATACGCGGACATCTGATCGACTATATGGAGCGTTGTGGTCGATTCGTCGAGAAACACCATGCAGTTATCGTGCAGATAGCCTGCGGCCGCCTTGTCAAGGCGTAGCTTTTCGCCGGTGTTTACACCCATTCTGAATACCGCGGGACCACCGTCTGTCTCTCCGCGGCGCTGGATCACGCCGCCGTGACTGCGCACGACAAGCCCCATATCCTGCATGGTGTTCAGATCTCGACGTATGGTGGGCATACTTACAAAGAGCTGTTTGCTGAGACTTTCCACGCTTACATAGTCGTTTTTGGATAAAATATCCAAAATTTTCTGAAATCTGTCCTCTTTCATTTTGATCGAACCCTCCGAAATTATGATCGTTATTGATCGTTTTTCAATATTAGCGCCAAAGCTTGCATAAGTCAAGCCTTTTGAGTATAATAACAACCAAGTTATTTAAGGCATATTGACGAAAAAGCGGTTTTGTTTCATTGCAAAATCGGCGGCACTATTGTCAAACTGACAAAAAATTGACAAATTTCGAAGCTGCGTGTTTCCGGCTTTTCTTTCGTCATTTTGACAGAACCCATTACTCAACGGAGGCTGTGCGGGATGTTTGTTGACTGCGGTGTTTACGGCGGCATCTGCGACTGCGGCAGAGAGCATTTCATGGAGACAAAGGGTGCGGTGATCGAGCCGGGTTGCCTCCTTGAGTTCGAGCGTTATATGGCCGATTTCGGCATTTCCGGGAAGCGTTGCGCGCTCTACGGCGAGAACTCCTATGCCGCCACGGAAGGCCGCAGACCCCGCGCCGAGCAGGAGATCGTCCTTGACCCCAGCGGCCTGCACGCGGACGAGCACTCCACCGCCGAGGTTCTCTCGAAGCTCGACGGAGATGTTGAGGTTCTTATCGCTGTCGGCAGCGGCACCATTCACGACATTGCCCGCTACTGCGCCCGTGAGCGCGGTATACGCTTTGTCTCCTGCCCCACGGGGGCGAGCGTTGACGGCTTTTGCAGTACAGTCGCCGCAATGACGTGGCACGGCTTCAAAAAGACTCTCCCCGCCGTAGCGCCCGAGCTTGTCATCGCGGATATAGACATAATAAGTAAGGCTCCCATGGAGCTTGTACGCAGTGGGGTCGGCGACATCATGGCGAAGTACACCGCCCTTGCCGACTGGCGTATGGCAAATTTGCTCACCGGTGAGCACCTCTGCGGGCGCATATACGATATAATGAAGTCTGCCGCGGACACCGTGATGAACAGCGTCCCGGGCATTATCCGCGGAGATGCGGACGCATACACAAATGTTACATACGCCCTTATCATGAGCGGCATAGCCATGCAGATGATGGGCAACTCCCGTCCCGCCTCCGGTGCCGAGCACCACATCTCCCACATGATAGAGATGGGGCCGGAGAGCTTCCCCGTAGCTTTCCCCGCAATGCACGGGGAGAAAACGGGCGTCGGCTCCCTGCTCGCGGTCGCGGAATATAAGCGCCTTGCGACGATTGAGGATATCACGCCGTATGTCACGGACTACACCCCCGTTCCCGACGAGCATTTTACGCGCTTCTTCGGCGAGCGTCTGGCCGGGGCTCTCATAAACGAAAACAAAAACGACTGCCTTTCCGCTGTCACAAAGGAAGCCCTGTGCGAAAGCTGGAGCGCGATACGCGCCGTTATCGACGAGCTTCCCACCGTCGAGTATCTTTACGGCCTGCTCGAAGCGCTTGACGCGAAGCGCACGCCGGAGAGCATAGGCATTTCCGCCGGGCAGATCCCCGAGCTCCTCAATAATTCCCCCCTCATACGCAATCGTCTGACGCTCATGAGAGCGCGTCGGATGATAGATATAAAACGAACAAACAAAGAATCTTGCATGAAAGGGAGTCAGAACAAGTGAGCGAAGAGATAATCATTAAACACGCTCTTAAAAAGTACGGTGACAACGTCATCATCCCCGATCTCAATCTGGACATACATGAGGGCGAGTTTTTCACGCTGCTTGGCCCCTCCGGCTGCGGCAAAACCACCCTGCTCAGAATGATCGCGGGCTTCAACAGCATCGAAGGCGGAGACTTCTACTTCGGCGAAAAGCGCATCAATGACCTCGACCCCGCAAAGCGCAATATCGGTATGGTTTTCCAAAACTACGCCATATTCCCGCATTACACGGTCAGGAAAAACGTTGAATTCGGTCTCAAGAACAAGAAGTTCCCCAAGGACAAAATCAAAGAGCAATCCGAGAAATTCATGCAACTCATGCAGATCGACCAGTACGCCGACCGTATGCCCGAGCGTCTCTCCGGCGGTCAGCAGCAGCGTGTAGCCCTTGCGCGCGCGCTGTGCATCGAGCCGGATGTCCTGCTGATGGACGAGCCGCTCTCCAACCTTGACGCGAAGCTTCGTGTGGAGATGCGTACTGTTATCAAGAACATCCAGCACAACGTCGGCATCACCACTGTGTATGTCACCCATGACCAGGAGGAGGCTATGGCCGTCTCCGACCGTATCGCCGTCATGAATGACGGTGTCATCCAGCATATCGGCACGCCCAAGGGTATTTATCAGCGCCCGGCGAACCTGTTCGTCGCGACCTTTATCGGCCGCTCCAACGTCATAAACGGCAAACTCATCGTCGAAAACGGCAAGACCTACCTCGAAACTCTCTCCGGCTACCGTGCCGAGGTAGACACCGTCCGCCCCGAACAGCAGAAGGCGCAGGACATCGTCCTCTCCGTGCGTCCCGAGGAATTCCTCCTCGATCGCGACAGCACCGAGGGCATTTCCGCCATCGTGGACGACTGCGTGTTCCTCGGCCTGAACACCCATTACTTTGTACACCTCTCCTCCGGCGAGGAAGTGGAGATCATTCAGGAGTCCTCCATCGACAGCATCATCGAGCCGGGCTCCGAGATCAAGCTCCGCATCAACACCGAAAAGGTCAACCTCTTCACCGCCGACGGCAGTGAGAACCTTCTCACCGGGGTCTGCAACGACAACGTCACGGTCTGACGGAGGGTAGCTATGGCAACAAAGAAACGTTTTGACGGCTGGCTGATAGTCTCCGTACTGCTGCTTCTGCTGTTCATCGCCATCCTCATCTACCCGATGTTCGGCGTTATCAAGCAGGCTGTCATCATGCCCGACGGCAGCTTTTCCTGGGAGCAGTTCGACAAGTTCTTCAGCAACAGCTACTATGTGGACACTATATATAACTCCTTCAAAATTACCATTTTCGTCACAGTAATGACGCTTGCGATCGGTATTCCCTTTGCATATTTCTATGCCTTTTACAAGCTCAAGGGCGCGAAGATACTCTTCGTCGTCAGTATTCTCTGCTGTATGTCCGCTCCGTTTCTGGGCGCGTACTCGTGGATAATGCTTCTGGGGCGTAGCGGCGTCATCACCAAGTTCTTCAAAGATGTTCTCGGCATCACCCTGCCCAGCATCTACGGCTTTGGCGGTATTGCCCTTTCCCAGACGCTCAAGTTCTTCCCGCTGGTGTTCATCTATATGAACGGCGCGTTCAAGAACATTGACAACACCCTCATGGAGGCCTCTGCCAACATGGGCTGTACCGGTGTGAAGCGTCTGTTCTCGATCGTTCTGCACCTTACCATGCCCACTATCCTTGCGGCGACCCTGATGGTGTTCATGCAGGCGTTCGCGGACTTCGGCACTCCCACCATTCTCGGCGAGGGCTTCAAGACATTCCCTGTACTGCTCTACAACGAGTATCTGGGAGAAAACGGCGCGAACTACAACTTCGCGGCCGCGCTGGCCGTCATTGCTGTTCTCGTCACGGCCATCATATTCTTCCTCCAGAAGTGGGCGACCAGCCGCTTCAAATTCTCCATCAACACCCTGCATCCCGTGGAGAAGAAAGAGGCCAAGGGGCTCGGCGGCTTCCTCATGCATCTGTACTGCTATGTGCTGTGCGCGGTGGCCATCCTTCCCCAGCTCTATATCATTTACCTCAGCTTCCGTAACAGCAAGGGCTCTCTCTTCGGCGTCGGCTACTCCCTCGTCAACTACCGCAATGCCATCAAGAAAAAGCTCCTCCTTGCCTCCCGCAACACCCTGCTCATGGGAATTATCGCTCTGGCGATAATCATTGTGATCGCAGTCGTTCTGGCCTACCTCGTCGTCAGACGCAACAGCACGCTCAACCATGGGCTTGACACTATTGCCATGTTGCCCTACATCATGCCCGGCGCCGTTATCGGTATCGCCCTGCTGATAGCCTACGGCTCCAAGCCCATCGCGCTGACCGGCACCATGACCATAATGATAATGTCATTTGCGATTCGCCGAATGCCTTATACTATCCGCTCCGCTACGGCAACACTCATGCAGATACCGATTAGCATTGAGGAAGCGGCTATAAGCCTGGGCGCCTCAAAGCTCAAGACCTTTGCAAAGATTACCGTCCCCATGATGTCCAACGGCATCCTCTCCGGTGCCATCCTCAGTTGGGTCGCCATCGTGACCGAGCTTTCCAGCTCCGTCATACTCTACAGCAACAAGACCACCACTCTCACCATGCAGGCCTACATCTACATAGGGCGCGGTGAGTACGGTACTGCCGCGGCGTTCGCCGCCATACTCACGGTCATTACCGCGCTGAGTCTGTTCCTGTACATGGCCATCAGCAAATCCGAGGATGACATCCAGATCTGACAGCCCAAAATGATGCGAAAGCATCCGGGAATATATTAAAAAAAGGAGTTCAAAAATGAAAAAAATCCTTGCACTCGTTATGGCACTGTGCATGATCTTCGCACTGTGCGCATGCGGCCAGTCCTCCACTCCCGCCGAGACCCCCGCAGAGCAGCCTGCTGAGGCTCCCGTCGATGAGACCCCCGCAGAAGAGGTCGAGGAAGACCTGGGCGACACCCTGGTTCTTTACTCCACCATGACCGATGCTGACCTTGACGCTGTTCTCACCTGCTTCAACGAAGCTTACCCCGACATCGAGGTTGAGGTCGTTTCCGGCGGTATCGGCGAGCTGACCACCAGAATCCAGGCTGAAGCCGGCAATCCCCAGGGCGACGTTGTTTGGGGCGGCCTTGCCGACTCTGACGGCACCCAGTATGCAGACCTGTTTGAGCAGTGGGTATCCGATCATGACGATGAGTCTATGGAAGGCTACAGCACTCCCAACGGCTGCTACTCCATGGATCACCTTTCCACCATCTGCTTCTGCGTCAACACCGAGCTTGAGGCAGAGCTTGGCCTGAACATCCAGTCCTACGAGGATCTGCTTGATCCCGCACTCAAGGGCAAGATCGTTCTCTCCGATCCTAACAGCTCTTCCGCCGCATGGAACAACCTCTGCAACATCTTCTCCGTTTACGGCATTGACACCGAGGAAGCCTGGAACTACATCGACGCTCTCCTTGAGAACATGGTCGTTGTTGAGAAGTCTTCTGTCTGCTTCAACTCTGTCTCCGACGGTGAGTACGTTGTCGGCCTGACCTATGAGGACGGCGCCATCAAGCTCAACCAGAACGCTGCTGAGCTTGGCACCGAGGCTGTCACCGAGGTTCGCTACCCCTCCAACGGCACTTCCGCTTCCGCATTCGGTATGGCCGTTATCAAGGATGCTCCTCACATGGCCGCTGCAAAGGCATTTGTCAACTTTGTCTGCTCCGCTGAGGGCCAGAGCGCACTTGCAGAGTACATGGAAGGCACCCTCCGCTTCACCAATGCAAACTACACCACTCCCGACAATGCATGGCTGACCGCTTCCGGCGATATGACTTGGGTCATCCGTGATGTCCCCACTCTCACCGAGCAGAAGGCAGACCTTCTGGCAAAGTGGAACGAGCATCTCGCCGCCGTCCAGGGTTGATAAGCTAACTGAACACATCCAAAATTCTGAGGCGAGTCCGCGAAAGCGGACTTGCCTCAGCCTGTCAAAGAGTACCGAAGTCTTGACTCCCCTATGGGGCAAGTGCTGAAATCAAAGATTCCTCGGTCAGTCAAATAGCCCCGGCTTTTGATTAGCAAAAGCCGGGGCTATTTGACTGACCGAGACACTTATAGTGTCTGTTCCAACTATCGGTTCAATCCGTGGTTTTGATCATAGAAGCCTCGTAAATATGTCATTATGCCGTGAGACATACTTTGATATGGCTGAGGTTTACATAATCACTTTAAGAGTCCTTTTTGCCGAAGAGGTCGTCACGAAAACGCACTGCTGTGGGGCTTGCCGCGATGCCACCGCGCCCCGTTTCCCGAAGCTCGGCAGGCAGGGAAAGGCCAACGTCGCGCATTGCGTCTATGACCTCATCCACGGGTATCTTGGAGACTATCCCGGCAAGTGCCATATCCGCGGCGGAGAGAGCGTTCATCGCGCCGATAGCGTTGCGCTTGACACAGGGGACCTCCACCAGCCCGGCTACCGGATCGCACACAAGACCCATCAGGTTTTTCAGCGCTATGGCGACTGCATTTGCCATCTGTACGTTGTTTCCACCGTGCAGGAATACCAGTGCCGCGGCGGCCATGGCTGATGCCGTGCCCACCTCAGCCTGACAGCCGCACTCCGCACCGGAGGTAGAGGCTCGCGAAGCGATGACCCCGCCAAAGCCACAGGTAACGAACAGTGCTTTTACAAGCTCGTCATCCGAAACATCGTATTTCCTCGCATACGGTAACAGCACGGACGGAAGAACGCCGCAGGAGCCGGCGGTCGGCGCGGCCACTATGCGGTGCATACAGGCGTTACATTCGCCCATGCGGAGCGCGGCTGAGAGTATTTCGCCGATAAACTCGCCGCCTATACTGTTTCCGGTGGCGGCATAGCGATTCATACGCTCGCCGTCCCCGCCGACAAGACCGCTGCGGGAGAGCTGGCTTGCGTCATACGAGGCGTCCGCCTCACGCATGGCAGAGAGACGTCGGGACATACGCGCCCATGCGGTGTCCGCGTCGACGCCGTACTCCTCGCAATAGGAGCGCATGGCCAGTTCCCAGACGGGAAGAGAGAGCCTTTCGCTCTCGGAAAGAAGGGCTTCAACGGAGATGAAGATATTCATTTTCCGCCTCCTCTCTCGGGATTCACGCAAACGGCGTTGAGTATACCGGGTATCTCTCTTATGCGCGAGACCGTGACAGGCTCGATCGGGGCGTCACATTCTATCACCATAATGGCGGTGCCGCCGCGTGAGCCGCGGTTTACCTGAAATGTGCCGATGTTTATTCTTTCGTCTGCCAGCACGCGCGAAACGTCGGCCACACTGCCCGGCTGGTCGTTGTTTTTGACGATCAGTGTTGGGAGCTCTGCGGAAAAGTTCAGCTTCATCCCGTTGATCTCGCGTACCTGGATACGTCCGCCGCCGATGGACGCGCCGACTATCTCCATACGGCTGCCGTCACTGCCGGTAAGCTTCAGCAGGGCACTGTTGGGGTGCGCATCGCGAAGCTGTGCGGTGAAAAATTCAAAGCTCATTCCCGCTTTCTCCGCGTATTCAAAGCTGTGCGGTATGCGCTCGTCATCCGGTGACATACCGAGCAGTCCCGCGACAAGCGCGCGGTCGGTGCCGTGTCCGCTGCCCGTGTCGGCAAAGGAGCCGTGAAGATACAGCTCGGCGTGAACCGGAGTCTCGCCGAGGAGCCGACGCGCGACCTGCCCTATACGGACGGCGCCCGCGGTATGCGAGCTCGATGGGCCTACCATCACCGGCCCGATAAGATCAAAAATATCCATATGGACTCCTTAAGAGGTGTAATAAATATATTATATCCCCGGCGAAACACTTTGGCAAGCCTCATACCTGCAAAAGTCTTTGCATTTCGCGCCGCAATCGGTCGATAGTGCGCTTTTCTATGCGGCTTATGTAGCTCTGCGATATGCCGAGACTGTCGGCAACCTCCTTCTGCGTATACTCTTTTCCGTCGGCAAGCCCGAAGCGAAGCATTATTATCAGCCTTTCGCGCTCGTCAAGCGAGTTTATTGCCGACATGAGCATCTGTCTTTCCGCGTCGTCTTCAAGCTCACGGTACGTTTCGTCCTCGTCTGTGCCCAGTATATCCGACAGAAGAAGCTCGTTGCCGTCCCAGTCGGTGTTGAGCGGCTCGTCGAAGCTGACCTCGGTGCGCTGGGCATTGATCTTTCGCAGATGCATCAGTATCTCGTTTTCGATACAGCGGGAGGCATAAGTGGCAAGCTTGATATTCTTTCCCGAATTGAAGGTGTTCACGGCCTTGATAAGGCCGATGGTACCGATCGAAATAAGGTCCTCGATGTTCAGCCCCGTGTTCTCAAAGCGCTTCGCAATATACACCACAAGACGCAGATTGTGCTCTATGAGAAGCCTGCGCGCGGCCTCGTCCCCGCTGTCAAGGGCGCTTATGGCCTTTTCTTCCCGTTCTTTTTCCAGCGGCGGCGGCAGGGTGTCGCTGCCGCCTATATAAAAAACCGGCGGAGGCTCTATCCCGAGTATGGAGAGCAGACTGTTGCGCAAAAACAAAATTTGTGGTTTACATAACATATATAACTCCTTTCAGACGATCCCGTCGAAGCCGTCGCCCGCGGCTGAGGCGGACACTGCCACAAGCACCTCCCTCTCGCGCCCACCGTCAACGGTCAGCTCCTCCGGGCGAAATACCGGCAGCATCCCTTTCACTCCGACGGCGGAAAAGGGGATGAGGCGAAACTTCCCACGCAGTTCAGGTATTTCATTGAGCGATTCAAGCTGCTGTACCGGGTCGGAGAGGGAGAAGATCTCCGCCCTCACGCCGAGAATAGGACGCAATATGTGCGGCGCGACTATCATCACGGCGGCACCGGTCAGCGGGTCGGTGAGCTCGTTTCCGTTATCCAAAAGAGCCATGAAACGGCTCTCACCTCCCATAAAGCGCAGAACGACCTGTACTCTCGGCTTATCCGGCAAAACCGCGCGGGCACGGAAAAGAAGCTCTGCCCCCGCGTAGCACAGCGCGAATGCCACAGCCAGCGCTCTCAACGAGAAGGGCATATACGCTCTGCCGTCCCAGGAGATGCCACCCGCCATGGAAATTGCCCACACCGCGCCGCCAAAGGCTGCCGACACTGCGAGGAACACCGCCGTACATCGCACGCGACGCCGTTCGTTCCCGTAGGCAACGGCACCCATCAGCGTCGCACAGCTCAGCTTGCCCCAGCGCCCCGCCAGAAAGCCGAGCCCCGGGAAAAACACCGCCGCCGAGTATATCGCACCGACGAGCGCCGCGGCGACATAGCGGGGTCTTTTCAGCCACAGACCGCATATGCGCGCCGAAACCAGACACAGCAGATAATCAATTATGAAGTTGAGAACAAAGAGACTGTCTATGTAGATAACTTCCATGCCAAGAGTATAGACCGTTGCCCATGCATATTTTGTCATTTGGTAATTGTCAAAAGGAAGATGTTGTGGTAAAATCAACCCGACTGTGATTTTATCAGGAGGTATACTAAAAATGTGGTTCTGGTTTTCGCTGGTCGCGTTGCTGTGCTGGAGCGGATCCGACCTGTTCTCAAAAATAGGCTGTCAGGATGAAAAGGACAAGTACAGTCACCTGAAGATGGTAACTGCCGTCGGTATCGTGATGGGTCTGCACGCGCTGTACCAGGTTATTTTCGGCGGCGTGGAGATAAGCTTTTCCATTATCCTCACCTATCTTCCCGTGTCCATGCTGTACATCTCGTCGATGGCGCTGGGCTATCTGGGACTGAGATATATCGAGCTTTCGATATCGTCCCCCATATGCAACAGCTCCGGCGCGGTCGTGGCGGTGCTCACCATCGCGACTGTCGGCCTGAGCGCGGATGTGCCTCCTGTGGCGCTCGTGGCCGTGGCGCTTGTCTGCATCGGCGTTATTTCCCTCGGCATAACCGAGGCGAATGAGGACGAGGAGCTTCGCCGCGCCCGTCAGGACGAGTCCAACCGTCATTATGCCAAGAGCTGGATCGCGATAATCATCCCCGTTATCTACTGTCTGCTTGACGCGCTGGGAACCTATGCCGACAACCGCGTTCTGGAGATACTCGACGAGGATTCCGCCAATGTCGCCTACGAGCTGACGTTCCTTGCGGTCGGCTTCATTTGCGCGGTGTATGTGCTTGGAGTGAAGAAGCAGAAGCTCACCGTAAAGCAGGAGTCCCCCAAGTACGTCGGCGCGCTGTGCGAGACCATAGGTCAGTTCTTCTACATATACGCCATCGCGGACACGGAGCACGTTGCCTTTGCAGCTCCCATCATATCCTCCTACTGCGTGGCCTCGGTCATCTGGGGGCGCATATTCCTCAAGGAAAAGCTCTCGAAAAAGCACTATATGTCTATCGGCCTAGTCGTTTTGGGCATAGTCATAATGGGAATACTTGATATTTAAGGAGCGGAGAAATGGAAGCAGCGTATAGGCGCGTTCTTATAAAGATAAGCGGCGAGGCTCTCGCTGCCGACAAAAAGACAGGGTATGATTTTGAATTTGTCTCGAGAGTGTGCGAGGCTGTGAAGTCCTGCGCCGCTTTGGGCGTGCAGGTCGGTATTGTTATCGGCGGGGGCAACTTCTGGCGCGGAGTAAAGGACGGCGCCGGAAAGGTCGAGCGCGTCAGCGCGGACCGTATGGGAATGCTTGCCACTGCGATGAACTGCCTTGCCGTGGCGGATGTTTTCAAGCAGCTCGGTGCGGATGCGAAGGTCATGACGGCTGTCGATATCCAGGGCGTGGGCGAACGATACGACACTAAGAAGGCTATAGAGTATCTTGAGTCAGGGAAAATCGTCCTCTTCGGCTGTGGCACGGGTCTTCCGTTTTTCTCCACTGATACCGCGGCGGTGCTTCGTGCGGCGGAGATACACGCCGACGCGATACTCCTTGCGAAGAACATCGATGGTGTATACAGCGATGACCCGCGTAAGAACCCCGACGCCGTGAAGTTCGACTCCATCAGCTATGATGAGGTCCTCTCCCGTCATCTGGCCGTCATGGACACGACCGCCACGAGTCTTGCCATGGATAACTCCATCCCCGTCGTGGTCTTTGCCCTTGCGGAGCCGGAGAATATCCTCCGCGTCCTCTCCGGCGAGAAGCTCGGAACTGAAGTAAAATAAAATTGAAGATATTAATACGGAGGTAAAAAGTATGTCCGACTACAAGGAATTCGAACACAAGATGAAAAAAACCTGCGAGGCGCTCACCGCACAGCTCGCAACCATCCGCGCCGGCCGCGCAAATGCGTCCGTGCTTGACCAGATAACCGTGGACTACTACGGCTCCGCAACGCCTCTCAATCAGGTCGCGTCCATCGGCTCTCCCGATCCCCGCTCTCTGCTCATCCAGCCCTGGGACGCTTCCATTCTCAAGGGAATCGAAAAGGCCATTCTCGCCTCAGACCTGGGCATCAATCCCCAGAACGACGGAAGAATGATACGCCTCGTATTTCCCCCTCTCACCGAGGAGCGTCGTAAGGAGCTCGTGAAGCAGACGAAAAAGTACGGAGAAGAGTCAAAGGTCGCCATCCGTAATATCCGTCGTGATGCGGTCGATAAGTTCAAGAAGCAGCAGAAGGCCTCCGAGATTACTGAGGACGACTACAAGATCGCCGAGAAAGACATCCAGAAGCTGACCGACGACTTCATCAAGGAGATCGACAAAATCACTGCGGGCAAGGAAAAGGAACTCACGGAGATATAATGAGCGAAACGATAAAAACAAATACGGCGGGGGAGCGGGAGACATCCGGCCTCCCCCGCCATATTGCCATTATTTTAGATGGCAACGGCCGCTGGGCGAAGAAGCGCGGCCTGCCCCGCACCGCGGGACACGCGGTGGGAGCCGAAAATTTCAGAAAGATAGCTACATACTGCCGTGATATCGGCGTAGAATATCTTACGGTGTATGCCTTTTCCACCGAGAACTGGAAGCGTCCTCAGGACGAGGTCAGCACTCTCATGAAGCTGCTGGGCAAGTATCTTCAGGAGGCCATCGATACCATGGAGCGCGACCATATTAAGATGAAGATATTCGGGGACGTTTCGGCGCTTTCTCCGGAGCTTCGCGCCATGGTGGACAGGACCGACGAGATATCCGCCCGATATGAGGGCTTTCAGGCGAACATATGCCTTAAC
The DNA here is from genome assembly GCA_964587485.1 of uncultured Oscillospiraceae bacterium. Lineage (GTDB taxonomy): Bacteria > Bacillota > Clostridia > Oscillospirales > Oscillospiraceae > Limivicinus. The sequence goes on from CAZPLL010000024.1 coordinate 20,859, forward strand.
TACGGCGGGCGCAACGAGATAGTTAACGCCGTGAGCCGCTACGCCCGCGATTATGCCGAGGGCAGGACGGACGGTGAGCTTACCGAGGAGTCGTTTTCGCATTACCTTTACTCCGACGGAGTGCCCGACCCGGATCTGCTGATACGCCCGGGCGGGGAGACCCGCATTTCAAACTTCCTTCTCTGGCAGTGCGCGTATTCGGAGTTTTATTTTACGGATGTGCTGTGGCCGGACTTCGACTCAAACGAGCTTGACCGTGCCATCGAAGCCTACAGACGCCGCGACAGACGCTACGGCGGCGTAAAGCAGGCATAACGGAGAGAGGTGTTTTTGTGGTAAATTCGATTTCCGTTCTGGGCTGTACCGGTTCTATAGGCCGTCAGACCCTTGCTGTCGCGGAGCATATCGGTATGCGTGTCGCGGCGCTGACAGCCAACAGAAAGATCGACCTGCTCGAGGAGCAGGCACGGCGTTTTAAGCCCGAGTTTGTCGCCGTTTATGACGAGGCCGCGGCGCGTGCGTTCAAGGTCGCCGTTGCGGATACTGATATCCGTGTCGGCTCGGGTATGGAGGGGCTTATCGAGGCGGCGACGCTCGAAAGCGCTCAGTGTGTCGTCACCGCGGTATCAGGCGCGGTGGGGCTCAGACCCACTCTGGCCGCCATTGACGAGAAAAAGCGCATCGCCCTTGCAAACAAGGAGACCCTTGTCTGCGCGGGCGAGATAGTCATGGCGAGAGCGCGGGAAAAGGGTGCGGAGATCGTGCCTGTCGATTCGGAGCATTCTGCCATTTTCCAGTGCCTTATGGGCAGGGAAAAGGGAGAGCTCAGGAAAATACTGCTGACCGGCTCGGGCGGGCCGTTTCGCGGCAGGGCGAGAGCGGAGCTTGAAAACGTAACTCCCGAGGAGGCCGTGCGCCATCCGAACTGGAGCATGGGCGCGAAGATATCTGTTGACAGCGCGACAATGATGAATAAGGGTCTTGAATTTATCGAGGCAATGCACCTCTTCGGCGTGACTCCGGATGATATTCAGGTCGTTATCCACCCCCAGAGCGTCATACACTCTATGGTAGAGCTTGTTGACGGCACAGTCATCGCCCAGCTCGGCGTGCCGGATATGGGGCTTCCGATACAGCTTGCGCTCACCTATCCCCGGCGCTGTGAGTCCATGTTCTCGCGACTCGACTTTAATTCTTTGAGTGCGCTGACCTTTGAGGCACCGGATCTTGAGAAAACGCCGTGCCTGAGACTCGCCATGGACACCGCTCGCATGGGTGGCACCGCGCCCTGCGTTATGAGCGCCGCGAACGAGGTGGCGGTGCATAAATTCCTCCGCCACGAGCTTGGCTATAACCGCATATACGACTGCGCCGCCGAGGCTATAGAGCGTGTCGGCGTGGTGAAGAATCCGGATCTTGAGACCATACTGGCGGCCGACGAGGCAGCCAGAGCATTTGTCAGGGAGACAACAGCAATATGACCTTCTTTTACATTATCGTTGCAATACTTATATTCGGCATCCTTGTCGCCATCCACGAGTTCGGCCACTTCACCGCGGCAAAGCTCTGCGGCGTCAAGGTGGAGGAATACTCCATCGGCATGGGTCCGGCGCTCTGGAAAAAGCAGAGGGGGGAGACCCTGTATGCGCTCCGTGTTCTGCCGTTCGGAGGCTACTGCGCCATGACCGGTGAGGACGGAGACTCCGACGACCCGCGCGCGTTCAATAACCAGAGCTGGTCGAAGCGGCTCATCATCCTTGTGGCGGGGTCGTTCATGAATTTCGTGCTCGGCTTTGTAATAGTGGTGATAGTTTTTTCCGGCGCGCAGGCTTTTCGCACGGCGACTCTGTCCGGTTTTATGGAGGGCTGCCCCTATGAGAGCGAGGAGGGGCTTCACGTCGGCGACAGGATATACAGCATCGACGGACACAGAATATATCAGACCGGCGATGTCAGCGACTTCCTCGGCAGAGGCGACGGTGTGTATGATTTCGTCGTTATCCGCGACGGTAAAAAGGTGCGGCTGGACGATTTCGTCTTTGAGCCGCTGGAGTACCCCGGCTACGAGAATAAAATGTACGGTATCTATTTCGGCTATGAGGAGGCCACTGCGCTCGTAAAGCTCCGCTGCTCGTGGGAGACCACGCTGGAGTTCGGACGATGGGTCTGGATGGGGCTTGAAGAGCTTGTCAGCGGCGGGGTAGATGTGGCGGATATGGCCGGCCCGGTCGGCATTGTTGACCTCATGGCCGAGACCGGCTCGCAGGCCAAGAGCGTTAAGGACGGCATTTCCGACATACTTTATATCGGCGCCTTCATCGCGGTCAACCTCGCCATAATGAATATGCTCCCAATCCCCGCGCTCGACGGCGGACGGGTGTTTGCACTCATCGTCACCACGGTTATCGAGCGCATTATCGGAAAACGTGTTGACCCCAAATACGAGGGTTACATCAACGCCGCCGGCATGATACTTCTGCTGGGGCTGATGGCTGTTATTATGTGCTTTGATGTGATCAGGATAATAAAGAGATGAAAAAACAGACTAAAAAAATATATGTCCGCGGCCTTGAGATAGGCGGCGGCGCACCGGTGTCCGTCCAGTCGATGTGCAATACCAGAACGTGGGACGTGGACGCTACCGTTGAGCAGATCAAGGCGATGCGCGCGGCAGGCTGTGACATCGTGCGCGTTGCCGTCCCGGATATGCGCTCGGCGCAGGCGGTCGATAAAATACGCAAGCGGACGGATATGCCACTTGTGGCGGATATCCACTTTGACTATCGCCTTGCGTTGGCCGTGGCGGAGCGCGGCATTGACAAGATAAGAATAAACCCCGGCAACATCGGCGGGGAAGAGAATGTAAAGGCTGTTGCCGAGACGTGCAGGAGGCACGGTATACCCATCCGCATCGGCGTTAACGCCGGCAGTCTCGAAAAAAGGCTCATCGAGAAATACGGCCACCCCTGCCCCGAGGCAATGGTGGAGAGCGCGCGCGGACACGTTGAGCTTCTCAACCGCTATGACTTTGACGATATCTGCCTTTCGCTGAAGGCGTCCTCCGTACCGCTCACCGTGGCGAGCTATCGTCTCGCCTCCGAGTGCTTTGATTACCCTCTGCACCTCGGCGTTACTGAAACCGGCACCGAGTGGAACGGCACCATACAGTCCGCCGTGGGTATAGGCACGCTCTTAAACGAGGGCATAGGCGACACCATTCGCGTCTCCCTCACCGCTGACCCCGTCAGGGAGGTCAGCGCCGGTATAGCCATACTCAAGGCCGCCGGTGCGCGCAGCGGCGGAGTGAAGTTCGTCTCCTGTCCCACCTGCGGCAGAACGGAGATCGACCTCATCTCCCTCGCGACCGAGGTGGAAAAGCGGGTGAGCGGTATGCCACGGGATATCACAGTTGCGGTCATGGGCTGTGTGGTG
>CAZPLL010000025.1:0-23089 GCA_964587485.1 uncultured Oscillospiraceae bacterium
TAGACCCTTATAGGGTCTGCTCAAACCACCGGTTCAACCGGTGGTTTTGATTTTGAACTGTTACGGCTTGACCTTTACTGCCGAGGCGGTGTAATAGACATGACTGCCCGGCTCAACGGACGAGGTGAGCCACACGCTCGCGCCGATGACGCAGTTATCGCCGATGGTAGTCTCGCCGCCGAGAATGGTTGCGTTGGCGTAAATGACCACGTTGTTTCCGACATTCGGGTGACGCTTGATGTTCTTAACTGGGTTTCCGTTTTCGTCAAGCTCAAAGCTCTTCGCACCGAGCGTAACGCCCTGATAGAGCTTGACGCGATTGCCGATCACCGTGGTCTCACCGATGACTATACCGGTGCCGTGGTCGATGAAGAAATACTCGCCGATGGATGCGCCGGCATGAATGTCGATCCCCGTCTTTTCATGGGCATATTCAGTCATGATGCGCGGCAGGAGCGGCACGCCGAGACAGTACAGCTCATGGGCGATACGGTAGATCGACACGGCGTAGAAGCCGGGATAGCACAAAAGCACCTCGTCATAGCTCTTGGCCGCCGGGTCACCCTCGTAGAGCGCCACGATGTCCTTGACAAGAAATTCCTTTATACCGGGGAGCTTTCGTATAAACTCCTCCGTGAGCGTCTGCGCGGCGGAGGCGTCGTTACCGTTAAAACGCAGAGCCGCCTCTACCTGCTCGGCAAGCAGCGCCTCTGTCTCGTAAAGCTGACCCGCGACGGTCTTTATGTCACCGAATTTGAAAAACACGGGGAACAGTATCGCCTGAAGCCTTTTTATTATCTCAACGATCTTTTTCCTGTCTGGTGGGACAGCCGCACCCGAGCGGTGGGGCGGGAAATCTATCGCGCCGAGCGCGGAAACGGTTTCTGAAACGGTGCTCATATTCAAACTCCTGTCAAATTTTTCCACTGGCGTCAGAAAACGTCACCGGAGAGATACCTTTCGCCGGTATCGGGCAGAAGAACGACGAATCTTTTCCCGGCCATCTCCGGCTCAAGCGCGGCCTGAGTGGCGGCATACAGCGCCGCACCCGAGGAAATACCGCAGAGTATACCTTCACTTGAAGCAAGCTCACGGCAGGCGGCGAATGCCTGCTCCTCAGTGACGGTCACAACACGGTCATAGACTCCGGTATCAAGAGTTTCGGGCACGAATCCCGCGCCGATGCCCTGAAGCCCGTGAGGGCCGGCCTTGCCGCCCGAGAGAACGGGGGAGCCCGCCGGCTCGACGGCGATGACTATCAGGTCGTTCTTCCTCGTTTTAAGATATTCACCCGTGCCGCTTATTGTTCCACCCGTGCCGACGCCGGCAACGAATACATCCACCGTGCCGTCGGTATCCTCCCATATCTCGGGTCCTGTGGTTTTCCTGTGCGCGGCGGGGTTTGCGGGATTGGTGAACTGCCCGGCGATGATTGCGCCCGGGAGCGCCTCGGCAAGCACCTCGGCCTCCGCTATGGCGCCGGACATTCCGAGCGCACCGGGGGTCAGGCGCAGCTCCGCACCGTAGGCGCACATGAGCTTTCTGCGCTCAATGCTCATGCTGTCGGGCATGACGATAATACAGCGGTAGCCTCTTGCCGCGGCAATTGCGGAGAGACCTATGCCGGTGTTGCCGCTGGTCGGCTCGATTATCACGGAATCAGGTGTGAGCCTGCCGGTTTTTTCGAGGCTCTCGATTATTTCAAGCGCCACTCTGTCCTTGACACTGCCGGCGGGATTGAAGAACTCAAGCTTCGCGATGATCGGGGACGCAAGTCCGTGCATAGCTGAGTAGTTGCTGAGCGCGAGCAGAGGAGTGCGGCCGATAAGCTCGGTCATATCCCGGTAAATTTTCATGTTGTCCTCCTTATGATAAACAAAAAGCGGAGGTGCGCCGCGCACCTCCGCCGTTTTACCGATATTAACGGGTCAGCGACAGGACGAATGAGCAGCACAAATGCGCACGGAACAACATCCCGCGCCACAACAAATTGCGTATATACTGCCGTTGCGTCTGTACATTTTATCTCACCCTCTGAAAGAAATGTAACACCAAATCGTCCCGCTGTCAACAGCTTTTCCCACACGGTGGCTTTGACAGCGCCTCCGGGCCCGTCCGGTCGGAGAGCAAAACAGATGGGCGACTCGCGCCGCCCGAAAAAGCGCTCTACCTGAGATTTCTGTATTCGTCGCACTCACAGATACTGTCGGGTGGGAAGAACTCTTCCACCGGGAAGCGTATTTTGCTGAAGAGTGTGCACGGATCGTCCTCGGTGACGGCCACGCCGGGGCACTCCTTGTCGGGCATACTGTAGTCGTATGCGGGAATGAGGAGCTGGGTGTTGCGCTCAAGACGGATAATGCTGAACTGCCCGACGGTCGCGAACCAGCGGCGCGCGGTATCGGTGAGGAGAAGCGCCTCGTCAAATGCCGCCGTGATGAAGTCCGGGATAGCTCTCTGCTCAAGCTCGGTGGGCAGGAGACAGTCGGAGTCGGCAATGCGGCTGAAAAGGAGAATAGGATCGACCGCGTCGACGATCGCGGTGGGCGCGTCGGAGAGCGCCGTGGTGGGCGCGGTGCTTTCGGAGGAGAAGGACTTCACACTGCCCTCGCTGCCGAAAAGCATCACTCTCTTGTCAAATACGCACAGACCCGTGCATATCTGACCGGCGGGAAAGGTCTCCGCGGTGATGCGGTAGAAGTAGGAACAGTCCACGGTATAATAGCCGCGGTTGAATGTGACCGGTGCCACGTTCACATCAATATACAGCAGCTCCGCGGAGCGTGCGCGTATGCTCAGTGCGTTCTCTATGTAGGACTGAGAGGTGACGGTGGGGAATACGCGCAGGTCATCGACGCAGTCCTTGTCTCGGCAACTGTCAAAGATCTTTTTTGTATTAACGCAAACGGCTTCGCGAATGCTTCCCGGATTTTCAACGGCTCCGGGTACGACTCTGTCGGCCATAGATATACCTCCTGCTTGCAAGATTGAAGAAACTTCAGTACAGTCTATGCATCCGATGCGCATTTGTGTTAATTTTGGCTTGAAAAAATACCGTGTGAGGAAGTATAATAACTCCATTATAGAGATGAACGGAGGAGAATATGGACAGATTCGGATTCATACATGAAAAGCTTGATATCAAGATACTGATCCTCTTCATTTTACGCAGGCTGCCGGGGGTCGTGGATCCGGAGACTCTGGGCGAGTTGTGCCAGTGCGACGACGGTATAGGTTATTTCGACTATGCCGACTGCCTGAGTGAGCTCATAGATACCGACCACATACGCGAGAGCGAGGGCGGCTATGAGATCACGGAGAAAGGCGCGCGCAACGCCGACGCGGTGGAGAGCAGCCTGCCCTACAGCGTAAGGGCAAAGGCACTCAGACTCCTTGCTCCGGTGGAGGAGCGTCTGCGCCGCGCCGCGATGATCAAGGCTACGCACACCGAGGACAAAAGCGGATGCTTCGTATCCCTTGCCATGTCCGACGGCGTTGGAAATATAATCGAACTGCGCCTCCTGTGCGCGGACGAGACTCAGGCAAAGCTTATCGAGAAGAATTTCCGCCTCGACGCGGAGGGCTACTACCACCGCATAACAGAACTCTTAAGTGAGGACAGAAAGAAGAAGTGAACCGTGATCACAACAATTCCCGAAAACTACAAAAGTATTCTCAGCATCTATGATACGCAGAAGGCGATAAGCCTCCTCAAGCGCCTGTTCGAGGATCGTCTTGCCGCGCTGCTGAACCTTTACCGCGTGTCCGCGCCGCTGTTTGTCGCGGAGGACTCGGGACTTAACGACAACCTCAACGGCGTTGAGCGCCCGGTATCCTTTGATATTCTCCGCTCCGACGTGCGTGCCGAGGTCGTGCAGTCCCTCGCGAAGTGGAAGCGCCTCGCGCTCAAGCGCTACGGCTTTTACCCCGGCAAGGGCCTCTACACCGACATGAACGCCATCAGACGTGACGAGGATGAGCTTGATAATCTCCACTCCGTATACGTCGATCAGTGGGACTGGGAGAAGGTCATATTGCCCGAGAACAGGAATCTTGACTACCTCAAGCTCACCGTAATGGATATCGTGACTGCCATCTGCGATACGCAGGATACCATGGAGGCGATATATCCGCAGCTTCGCTCGCTCGGGAAGCTCGAACGCCGTGTCTCCTTTGTTACAAGCCAGGAGCTTGAGGATATGTACCCCGACCTCACGCCGAAGCAGAGGGAGAACGCATATGTAAAGGAGCATCGCACGGCATTCATCATCGGCATCGGCGGCGCGCTTCGCTCCGGTAAGCATCACGACGGCCGTGCGCCCGACTATGACGACTGGACGCTCAACGGAGATATAATGTTCTGGGACGATGTGCTCGGCTGTGCCATGGAGGTGTCGTCCATGGGAATCCGTGTTGACCCGGAGGCAATGGATCGCCAGCTCAGCGCGGCGGGCTGTGACGAAAGACGGACGCTCCCGTACCACATGGCGCTCCTGAACGGCGAGCTTCCGCTTACCATCGGCGGCGGCATCGGGCAGTCGCGCGTTTCAATGCTCCTGCTCGGCAAGGCGCACATCGGCGAGGTGCAGGCCTCCATCTGGGACGGGAAAACTCTGCGTGCCTGCGCCGACGCGGGCGTGACATTGCTCTGATACAACAAATAAAAGGACACGGTCAGTATGCATACCACGAAAACGTTTGATTTTCGCAGTGTTTGTGTCGCGCTGACCGTGTCTTTTTTATATGGATTTATTTGAAATGGGTATCAGAGCTCGGCAATGACCTCACATTCGAGCAGAACATCCTTGGGCAGTCTTGCGACCTCCACGCAGGAGCGTGCGGGGAACGGAGTGGAGAAATACTGAGAATAGATGACGTTGATGGCTGCGAAATCATTCATGTCCTTGATGAACACAGTGGTCTTGACAGTTCGGGAGATGTCGGTCCCGGCGGCCTTCAAAAGCTCGGTGATGTTCTTAAACACCTGATGAGCCTGAGCCTCAAGCCCCTCGGCGAGTGCGCCGGTCTCGGGGATGATGGGTATCTGTCCGGAGGCAAAAACAAAGCCGTTGGTGATGATGGCCTGTGAGTAGGGGCCGATGGCGGCGGGGGCTTTCTCTGTTGATACTACTTTCATGACACTACCTCTTTCAATAATAATTACGGTTTATTCGCGCTCGACACGGAAGCCGCTGTCATGGAGGGCTTTCACAACGGAGTCTCCGTGTTCGCGCCCGCCCACCTCGCAGGTGATATGGACGTTGGCCTCGTTGGGATTGAGCGACGCGCCGAGCTTGTCATGCTCAACGCACAGTATGTTAGCGCCGGCTCCGGCGATGAGCTGGAGGACATTCGCGAGACTGCCGGGGCGGTCAAGGAGCGTAACGGCTACCTTGAGCCTGCGGTGACGTGCGACAAGACCGCGCTCGATAATGCTCTGGATAAAGCTGACGTCAATGTTGCCGCCGGACATTACGCACACGACGCGCTTGCCTCTTACGTCGAGTCTGTCGTTGAGTATCGCGGCAAGGGGAGTCGCACCCGCCGGCTCAACGATCTGCTTACAGCGCTCCATCAGCAGAAGTATCGCGTCGGCTATCTCGGAGTCGCTGACGGTGAGAACGCCGTCAACATAGCGGTTTATGATATCCACCGTGATATCTCCCGGTGCCTTGACGGCTATACCGTCGGCGATGGTGGAGGCGGTGTCGGTGGTGACAAGGCGCTTCTCGCGAAAGCTCTGCGCGATGGCGTCCGCGCCGGTAGCCTGAACGCCGTAGACCTTTATGCCGGGCTTGACGCTCTTTGCCGCGAGAGCGGTACCTGCCAGAAGCCCGCCGCCGCCCGCGGGAACGATGATAATATCCGCCTCGGGAAGCTCCTCAAGGATCTCAAGTGCCAGCGTCCCCTGCCCGGCGATCACCTCGGGGTCGTTGTAGGGGTGGAGAAATACCGCGCCGTCCTCCTCGCATATCTCGCAGGCGCGCCGGTATGCATCGTCATAGCAGTCGCCCGCCAGAACGACCCGCGCACCGTAGCCCTTCGTGGCCTGAACCTTGGCTATGGGGGCGGTCGTGGGCATTACGATGGTTGCGGGGATGTTGAACTGTGCGGCGGCATGGGCAACGCCCTGAGCATGGTTCCCGGCAGAGGAGGCGACAACGGGACGGCGCTCCCCGCGCTCGGCCATTGCGGCGATCTTATTGCTTGCGCCGCGTATCTTGAACGAGCCGGTTTTCTGAAGGTTTTCAAGCTTCAGGTAAACCTCGCCTCCGGTCATGGACGAAAAAGTTGACGAGAGATCAAGTCTGGTGTGATGGAGTATGGGACGAAGGCGCTCCGAAGCGAGCTCGACATCATGCAGTGTGATTTCCATATGAACCTCCCTGAACGTTCTGTAGAAATTTTACTACAACACGAACGGTTTTTCAACCGCTACTTGTCATTTCTCCGCGCCGAATTGACAGAGAATAAGCCACAAGAGTATAATAGGGGCGATTGGAGCCGATATGAAAAAAACAAGTTTGAAAAAATATATAGCAGGTGCGGAGTTGCCGGTATATCTGTGCGGCGCGTATGTGTCGCTGATGTTCATCGTGCATCCGCTTCTGGTGCACAACGGTTTCTTTGACATCACGCGCACGAAGTACGACTGCTTTGAATATCTGACGCTTGCGTTCATTGCCGCGATGTTCGTCCTTGCGGCGCTTCGTCGGGAGTGCCCGCGGCCGGATGCGCGTGCGGGCGCGTTCTGCGTGTTTGCGGGGATGCTTATATTGTCCTCGTTGCTCATGCGGGGGACGGACGGTATATGGCTTGGCGAAAATAACCGCTATCAGGGCGTTTTGGCCAATATTCTGTACGCCGCGGCGGGTATTGTGCTCTGCCGCTACGGGCGTGCCGGGAGAAGCGTGCGCGCGGCGATGCTGACGGGCTTCGCGTTCGTGTCGGTGTTGGCCGTGGTGAACCATCTCGGGTATGACACTCTCGGGTTTGTCGGGAGGCTCAGAAGCGCAGATCGCGGGCGCTTCATATCCACGCTGGGAAACGTGAATTTTTTCAGCGCCTATGTCGTTCTGATGTTGCCCGTGTGTGCCTCTCTCACACTCAGAGAGCGTAGCAGGGCAAAGCGCGTCGGCCTTCTTGCGCTCTCCGTGGTCGGACTCTGGGCGGCGATGGCCGGACGGTGCGAAAGCGCGGTGCTCGGCCTTGCCGCGGCAGTGCTTTTCATGCCCGTGATGCACGGTGACGACTGCACGGCACTGCGCCGCTATCCGATGATGGTGACGGGATGCGCCGTCGCGCTGTGGATTTACTCGCTCGTGTCCGCTCGTTGCGGCGCGGGGCTGAGTGTACTCACACGGGCAATCACTTCCCCGACTCCCGTGCTGACAGTTTCGGCGGCGGGGACGGGGCTGTGGCTTCTCCTGCGGTGCAGGGACGATAAGACCGTGCTCAGGATAAGAAAGCTTTATTGTGTCGCTCTCGCCGTGCTGGTGGTGCTGGGCTGCGCGTTCATGGTGCTGGCCAACACCGTACTGAGGGACAGCCTTGACGGAGTGCTTGCGAGCTACGCGGTGATAGACGATGATTGGGGAAGTGACAGAGGGAAGATATGGAAAAGCTTTCTTGAGATGTTTGCCTCGGCCACTCCACTTCAAAAGCTTATCGGCGGCGGTGCGGGCTGTGTCCTTGAGTGGGATATGTCTCAGCGCATTTTCAACGACGCCGTGACCGATGCCGCCCACAACGAGTATCTTAACTATCTGCTCACAAACGGAATACTCGGCCTCGGCGCGTATCTGGCGTTCCTGTTGCTGACGGCACGCTCCGCGATGAAGAGCGCGGTCGGGCGCTGTCTATTCACGGGCTGTGCCGCGTATGCGGTTCAGGCGGCGGTGAATATTGCTCAACCGATCAGTACGCCGCTCTTTTTCCTCATGCTGTTTCTCTGCGGCGGTGAGCCGGAGGACAGGCGTGAGGGCAGGGGAGATGTTGCCCGCGTCACGGTCTGCGTGGTGCTTGCAATCGCGGTGCTGGCGGTGGGCGCGGTGAACGGTGCGCCCCGACCGGTGAGCGACCCGGCCTCCCACGAAACGGAGGCCTCGGAGTCAATGGAGCTCTACACCGCGTCGAGGGTAACTCTGCACCTGATTCCGGGTGGCGATGTCTACGCGGAGCTGCCGCCGCGAACGGCGCTCACGGTCATCGGGAGGACGGCGGACTGGCTTCAAGTCAGCTACGAGGGCATGACGCTCTATGTCCGCGCATCGGAGCTTGTCCCCGCCTCCGAGCTGGGCAGATCCTGATATGGAATAAAAGTATAAACGTTTCGTAAAAAAGCGCCGTATGTATTGAAAAAACCGGCAGAAACGTGGTAGAATAACGTATAAAAAGGTTCAAGGAGTTGAAGTAATGCTGCTCGTCTGTGCATTTGCCGCAATCGCCATTATCATAGCGCTTATCTTCTTTTTGCGAACGGGAATACTCTGGCAGTCGATGCTTGTCGCGCTCGCTGCATATCTTGGAATCCATGTGCTGGTGATCGCGTTTTACGCCGTTGTGGGGCTTTTTATAGATACCACCAAGCCCATTGCAAGGCAGAACGAGCTCTGCCGCATCGGAACATGGGTGATCAGTACGCTGGCCTGCTTCTATGTCGGGGCGCGTGTGCGTCTGCACGGCGAGGATAAACTGCCGGAAAGCGGCCGCTTCGTCATGGTGTCGAACCACCGCTCGGGTCTTGACCCCCTTGCGGCGATGAGCATTATGAGCAAATACAATATTTCGTTTATAACCAAGCCCTCGAATATGAAGCTGCCCGTGCTGGGACGCGCCGCGTACGGAGCGGGCTACCTGCCGATCGACCGCGAGAATGACCGCAGTGCTCTGCGCACCATTTTACAGGCGGTGAATTATATAAAGCATGATATATGCTCCATGGCCATCTATCCGGAGGGGACGCGCAACCGGGGCAAGGGGCTGTTGCCGTTCCACGCGGGCTCCTTTAAGATCCCTCAGCGCGCCGGTGTACCGCTCGTGATAATGGCTACCACCGGCACCTCGCACGACGCCCGACGCGGACTTCTCGGGCGGGACGTAGAACTGACCGTGCTTGAGACGCTTGACGCGGATAGGGTGAGCGCCATGACCACCGCTGAGCTCAAAAACTACGCGATGGAAATAATAGGCAGCTTCCTTGCGGAAAAGGAGATCGCGTGAAGGTAGCTCTTATAACCGGCTCATCCAGAGGAATTGGAGCCGCGACGGCTCTGGCCGCGGCCGGGGCGGGCTACAGCGTGTGCGTGAATTACCTTGAGCGTGCCGACTGCGCGGCAAGTGTGTGCGAGGCTGTCCGAAAGCTGGGTGTGGATGCCATATCCTGCCGGGCGGATGTAGCCGACCCCGAGGCGGTAAATGCCATGGTGCGCCGCTGTGAGGCTGAGCTGGGGCGCGTTTCGCTCCTTGTGAACAATGCGGGGATAGCACAGCAGGAGCTTTTCCAGCATACCGACAGGGAAACGTGGGACAGGATATTCGCGGTAAATGTTGGCGGCTGTTACAATACGATCCGGGCCGTACTGCCGGGGATGCTTCACGAGCATGACGGCAGTATCGTGAACGTAAGCTCCGTATGGGGTGTGCGCGGCGGAGCGTGTGAGGTGGCTTACTCCGCGTCGAAGCACGCCGTTGTCGGGCTCACCCGTGCGCTGGCGGCCGAGCTTGCTCCCAGCGGGATACGGGTGAACTCCGTGGCCCCCGGCTGTATCGCAACGGATATGGTGGCGGCGCTGGGTGACGATACCGTGAAAACGCTTGAGGACGAGATACCCATGGGTCGTCTCGGCCGCCCCGAGGAGATCGGGGATGTGATAATAAAGCTTGCGCAGACTGCCTATGCTACCGGGCAGGTGCTGACGGTTGACGGAGGATTCCTCCTCTGACCATGTATTAAATCCGCTCTTTGCGGAGAGAATAGAATTGCTCTTACATATTATGGTGTGGGCGATCTATTCTTCACGGAGAGTGAAAACATGAGCATGGTCAAACGAGGTGACATCTATTACGCCGACCTTAGCCCCGTAGTCGGGAGCGAGCAGGGAGGTATGCGCCCGGTACTGATCGTCCAGAACGACACGGGCAACCGCCACAGCCCCACGGTCATTGCGGCGGCGATAACAAGTCAGACGGGCAAGGCACGTCTCCCGACCCATATCGAGCTCAACGCGCACAGCGTGGGGCTCAGCAGGGACAGCGTGATTCTGCTCGAACAGATACGGACGATCGACAAATCCCGTCTGCGTGAGCGAATGGGCAAGCTGGACGAAAATACCATGAGCGCGGTAGACAGTGCGCTGGCGGTAAGCTTCGGGCTGACAAACTGATTTCCGACGGGACAGATCGGAGTCGGTGTGAATATTTACAAAACTTCGCCTATACAATGTATAAGCGGAGTTTTTCTTTTCGGGGTGTGAGTATGGAATATGAAGTGACGCATAACGGCAAGGCTGTCGGGACACTGAGGGTGGAGCACGAGGGGCTCATGACCGTATTCGAGGCGCGTACACGCCGCCTTGAGGGAGTACAGCGCCTGTGGGTCTGCGGTGAGGATAAGTGTGTATATCTCGGAGTGCTGATCCCTGCGGGAACGGAGCTTTGCCTTAGAAAGAAGCTTAGCCGACGGGATATGATGGCCTTCCCGGAGAAAATAATCTGCGCCTCTACGGCGGAACCGAAATATCCTCCGCGCACAGGACACGACACACAGGAGGAAAAAGCACCTCCGAGCGCGAATATAAAGCCGGATAAGCCGCCCCTGTCGGGCGCGTCCGTCGGGAAAAGCACGGAAAGAAATCCCGCTGCACAGAAAAAAACTCAGGGCACCGTCTGGAAAAAATCGTCGATGGGAACACTCACCGCGTGCTGTGGCGGGGTGATATACACCGCGATACCCGCCTCTCTCCGTCGGAAAACACCCGGAGTAAGATTGGAAATCATAAACGGCAGGCAGTACATAATATTCAGAAGAAGCTGTTGAATATGGGAGAAAATTGATATATAATGGCAGTGTCTATTTATAAAGGAGTGAACTGCAATGCAGATGACGGAGCTCATAGCAAAAAAACGCGACGGCGGAAAGCTCGGCGCGGACGAAATAGATTATATGATACAGGGCTTCACCCGGGGCGAGATACCCGATTATCAGATGTCCGCCATGTGCATGGCGATAGTTCTGCGCGGCATGGACGACGAGGAGATACTGCACCTTACGATGTCCATGATGAACTCCGGGGAGCTCCTTTCGCTTGACAGCATCGAGGGCATCAAGGCCGACAAGCACTCTACCGGCGGCGTGGGCGACAAGACCTCCATGATCCTGTGCCCGATGGTCGCGGCCTGTGGGCTCAAGATAGCGAAAATGTCCGGGCGCGGGCTGGGGCATACCGGCGGCACCATTGACAAGCTTGAGAGCTTTCCCGGCTTCGTCACCGGGATAAGCGAGGAGGAGTTTTTCTCGAACGTGCGCCGTTGCGGTATAGCCATCGCCGGACAGACTGCGGAGCTCGACCCCGCGGACAAGAAGCTATACGCGCTTCGCGACGTGACCGGAACCGTCCCGAGCATACCGCTCATCGTAAGCTCCATCATGTCAAAGAAGCTTGCCTCCGGTGCGGACGTGATAGTTCTCGACGTCAAGTGCGGCAGCGGCTCCTTCATGAAAACTCCGGAGCAGGCAGAGGAGCTTGCGCGGGGACTTACGCGCGTCGGCAGACTCGCCGGGAAGAAATGCGCCGCCGTCATTACCGACATGGACGAGCCTCTCGGCTGTGCCGTCGGCAACGCCGTTGAGGTCAAAGAGGCAATTTCCGTGCTGAAGGGAGAATTCGGCGGGGAACTGCTGGAGCTCTGTCTGACGCTCGGAAGCTGTATGCTGACCGAGGGAGGTATTGCGCCCGACATCGAGACCGCGCGCGAAATGCTGGAAAAAACCATTGAGGACGGCAGTGCCCTTGCGAAGCTTGCCGACCTTGTGGAGGCTCAGCACGGCGACAGAAACGCCGTTTATGATACCTCACTTCTTCCGGATGCACCGGTCAAGCTTGAGGTACCGGCCGAAGGAAGCGGGTTCGTCGGCCACATCAACGCCGAGGAGATCGGCCTTACGGCTATGCATCTCGGTGGTGGCCGCGTCACGAAGGAAAGCGTTATCGACCTGCGCGTGGGCGTGATACTCCATAAAAAGGTCGGCGATCATGTCGCGGCGGGGGAGAGCCTTGCTACGATCTGTGCCGCTGACGAGGCATCCGCGGCGGTGGCGGCGGAGCGCTTGCGCGCCGCGTACACTCTAAACGATAAAGAGGTTACAAAGCCGGACTTCATCAAGGCAATAATCAGATAACTGACAAGCGCCCCGGAATTTACCCGGGGCGCCTCAGCTTGTAAAAAAAGTTCCTTTGAACTTTTTTGACTGCGCTTCTCCTGCCGCGCATTTTGACATTTCAAAATGCTGCTTCGCTCAAAAGTCTTGATAAATCAAGCCTTTTGACGGCAGGTTATTGTATCGCGAGGCGGGTCTTGCCCCCTCGCGCTCCCCCGCTACTCTATCGCGTAGGATTTGTTTATAGTTTTTTGACAGTCTCAAGCGCCCCGGGTAAATCCCGGGGCGCCTGCTCATTATACTTTCTCCCAAACCGATTGCTGATATTAACCGGAGGTTTTTTCGGATATCTCGACGACGTCGCTTATGACCTGACTGCCGACGTTGTCGGTGATGACACAGCGGTAGGTGCCGAACGCCTTCGTGGTCAGGCTCCTTGCCCAGAGCTCGGAGGTGCCGTTCGAGGAGTCGTCATAGAGACGAAGTCCCAGCTCGTTCTCGTAGCCGTCTATGTCGAATGCCACGTTTATCCACTCACCGCTTACGGAGTCGTACTTCTGCCATGTCATGGTCAGGTTGTTGCCGGTAGCCGTGACCTGGAATATGAGTGCGCCGTCGCGTCCGACAGTGGTGGGAGTGCTGGAGGGCTGCTTGGTGATCTGGATGTACTTGCTGGACTCCTTGCCTGTGATGGCGCTCTGGGTGGTATCGAGCTCCGCTTCCACGGCGGCGAGGTGTGCAAGTATTTCGGAATTTGCCTGCTTGACCGTCTGGAGCTCCGCATTGAGCATATCACAGGCGGAGGTGAGGTCGTTCTTTGTCCTGTTTACTGCGGAGATGCAGATCACGTTGAGTACAAGGCACAGAGCAATGAGAATAATAAGGACCATATTTCCGCTCAGGAGAGAGCTGCCCTTGGACGGCTTCGGAAAATTGAACCTGCGCTTCGATGAGACAGAAGCTTCTTCCTCGGCACCGAGGGAGTATTCGTCCTCATATTCACTTTCGTAGCCGTTAGCGGCATCCGTGTTGTAAAAGTCACTGGAATATGCCATTGTTGATTCCTCCTTGGGAATTGAGTTCGTATATGGATAAGTTAAACTTGGTTTCCATAATCCGCATTATACACCTTTTTTTGAAAATTACAATATGTTTACAAAAGAAAATCGAAAAAATATCAGAAATATTTTAGCTATTATTCGACATTTTTAGCGAAAACTGCAAAAAGTGCCACAGCAGGGGGGATGAAGCCCACAAAATGCGGGGAAATTTGCATGAATGTGGGGCAACTTCGTTCAGGCAAAATAAACAAAACAGTGACAATCATGGTCGCCCGGCTGACGTACAGAACGATACTAACGGAACATTAAGATTTAATAAGAAAGAATAATGGCTGTTGCTATGTAAAATTTGGTATGGTATAATCAACAAGAAGCGGAAACGTTGCACTTTTTTTCTGGAGCGGAAGTATGATAGACTGGCTTACAGGTACGGCGCTGGGTAAATTTATATCTACATTCATAATATCAATGGCTCCCGTGGTGGAGCTTCGGCTCGGTCTCCCATACGGGATAGCGCTGGGGCTCGACTATTGGGCGGCGCTGTGCGCGGCTCTGATGGGCAACGTCCTCCCTGTGCCGTTCATCATCGTGTATATTGAGCGTATCTTCGCGTGGATGCGCGGCCGTTTCGTCAAGCTCGACGGCTGGATAACGAGGCTCGAAACGAAAGCGAACCTGAAAGGGGAGAAGGTCAAAAAGTACGGCCCCATCGCGCTGATGACCTTTGTGGCGATACCTCTGCCGGGGACGGGAGCGTGGACAGGGGCGCTGATCGCGGCACTGCTGGATATGCCGGTGCGCAAGGCTCTCCCGGCGATATTCCTCGGCGTTGTCATAGCGGCGGCTATAATGACCGCCTTAACCTTCGGCGTGATAACTATACTTTAATAAAAATCAACGACGGCTCATCAGTGACGAGCCGTCGTTTTATAATCTTTTTATACGGCGTGAACGCGGAGATATTCCAGAACCCTGTTCAGGCCGGCGCTGTTGAGCCCCTTGCCGTTGGAGGAGGCATACTCGCTCATAAGGTAGCCGGAGGAGTGCAGCTCGCCACCGATATTTGCGTAGTATACGCCGGTTTCGGTACAGATATCCTTGATCCAGACGTTCGCCTCGCCTACTATGGCGGCGGTCAGGCTGTCTGACCCGGCGTAGGTGGGGGTCACGGAGGTGATGGAACAGCAGATGATCTTTGTGCTGGGGCTTGCCGACTGGATGGAGGTGATGAGTGTCCTGTATGCTTCGGTAAAGCTCTCCTGCGTTGCGGAGGCAAGCCCATCAGAGCCGACAGAGATAACAAGGATGGCGGGCTTCTTTATCATTGCGGCTTCGGCGGCGGTGATGGTGGAGCCGTCGGCCGGATATTTTATCTTGCAGGAGGAGAGAGTATCGACCGGAATATTACCGGCAGAGCTGCCCCAAACCTGAGTGGTTGAGAACCCGTCGGACAGGAGACCGTAATCCCGCAGACCTATCAGCGCGCTGTCACACAGGAAAGTAAGCCCGTCAATATAGTCCTGCCCGTAATCCTTTGTGTCGGGGAGCTCGTGCAGTGTTCCGTCCCCGGCGGCGGGTGAAGAGGAAATGGGCTCCTCCTGTACCGTCACGTTTTCCTGCGTGCCGCCAAGCTCCACGCGGCCACTGTAGTCCTCGCCTGTGTACTTGTGAGTGGCAGCTATGACAAAGCCTACGAACAATGCGCCGAGACTTATTATGATACAAAATGCCCAGATAATGTCCTTAAGCCCCAACAGCTTCTTGCCCATGGCCGTCCTTTCCCGCCGGGTGACCGACGTTTTTCCGGAGCGTATACCACCCCATAATTATTACCATTATACAACGCTTTACAATAAAAAGGAATACTAAATTAAAAAAATCGAAGAAAATTTTTGGAAACAGACGAAAAACAGCTCCCCGACAGGGCGGAGAGCTGCTTGACGAGCTTTTGAAGGATCAGTTTTCTGCTTCGGCGAGCGCTTTTGCTTCCTCGATGACCTTCTGCTGAACGTTGCCGGGAGCTTCCTCATAGCGGATAAACTTGCAGGAGAAGGAGCCACGTCCCTGAGTCATGGATCGCAGGTCGATGGTGTAGGAGCTCATCTCGGCCATGGGGACCTCTGCCTCGACGGTCTGCATACCGTCCTCGGCGGTCATACCCAGAACAGTGCCACGGCGCTTTGAGCTGATGTCGCTCATGATATCGCCGAGGTTCGAGTCGGGGATGGTGACCTGAAGAAGACCGATAGGCTCGAGAATGGTGGGCTTTGCCTTGGGAATACCGTCCTGATATGCGAGGCGCGCCGCGGTCTGGAATGCCATATCGTTGGAGTCAACGGGATGGTAGGAGCCGTCATACAGCGTGGCCTTGAGGCCGACAAGAGGATATCCGGCGAGAACGCCCTTGACGACTGCGTTGCGCAGACCCTTTTCAACAGAGGGGAAGAAGTTCTTGGGGACGGAGCCGCCGAAGACTTCCTCGGCGAAGATCATATCGTCCTGCTCATCCTGAGGCTCGAAACGGACCCAGACATCACCGAACTGACCGGAACCGCCGGACTGCTTCTTGTGACGGCCATGAGCCTCGACCCTGCCCTTGATCTTCTCGCGGTAGGCGACGCGTGCGGGCTTGAGCTCGGTCTCAACGCTGAAGCGGGACTTGAGCTTTGCGCACAGAACATCGACCTGAATATCACCGGCGCCGGAGATGACCATCTGGTGAGTCTCGGCGTTGTTGACGAGCGTGAAGGAGATATCCTCCTCGTTGAGTCTCGCGAGGCCGCCGGCAACCTTGTCATCCTGACCCTTGGTCTTGGGAGAAATGGCCATGGAGTAGCAGGGCTCGGGAATCTCGATGGCGGGGAGCTCGACCTCATTTTTGGGGTCGCAGACGGTGTCGCCGGTCTTCCAGTCCATCTTGCCGATGGCAACGATGTCGCCACAGCAGGCGTCCTTGACCTCGGCGGTCTTCTTGCCGGTGATGGTGTAGAGACGGCCGAGCTTGTCGGTGCTGGAGGCGCGGACGTTGCGCAGAGACATATCGCCGCTGATGGTTCCCTGCATTACCTTGACAAAGCTGTACTTGCCGAACTGGTCGGAAACGGTCTTGAATACGAAGCCGACGGTGGACTCGGAGGACTTGTCCTCGGGAGCGGAGACATAGTCAACGATGCCCTGAAGGAGTGCGACGGTGCCGACGTTGCTCATTGCGGCGCTTGCGAACACCGGGACAACGGAGCGTTCCTTGACGCCGACGCGCAGACCCTCGATGATGTCGGCCTCTTCCAGCTCCATGGTGTCGAAGAACTTCTCCATGAGCTCCTCGGTAGCGCCGGCCGCAGTCTCCATGAGAGCCTCACGAAGCTCCTCAACGTGACCTGCGTCTGCGGCGGGGACGTCAACCTTCTCGGTCTTTGCGCCGTTCTGCTTGTAGGCGATATTGTGTACGAGGTCGATAACGCCGGTACCGTCGCTCATGGGGATGGTGACGGGGCAGACGATGGAGCCGTACTTTGCCTTGAGAGCGTCAAGGACGGCGAAGTAGTCACCGTGCTCCTCGTCACACTTGGAGACGCAGAATACAGTGGGGAGTCCGGCGGCCTTGAGGTATTTCCAGGAGCGCTCCGCGCCGACGGAGATACCGTCCTTAGCGGAGAGAAGTATAACGCCGGCCTCAACAGCGCGGATGGAGGCAAGAACGTCGCCCACAAAGTCAAAGTAACCGGGGCAATCGAGAACGTTGATCTTGCAACCGCCGAAGCTGATGGGAGCGACGGAGGTGGAGATGGTTATCTGGCGCTTGATCTCTTCGGGATCGTAGTCACAGACGGTGTTGCCGTCGCTGACCTTGCCCATACGGTCGATCGCGCCGGTGACATACAGCATGCTCTCGGCAAGGCTGGTCTTACCGCTGTTGCCGTGACCCATAAGGCAGATGTTGCGAATGTTTTTGGTTTCCATGTGTTGCTTCCTCTCTGTCAAATGATTTCAGGGATTAGATTAACGATGATATATGTGAAAATAATTTTCAGCATTTCCGATTTATTATACACTACCCTGCATTGCTTTGGCAAGAGCAAAAATCATAAAAAACACAAAAATACCATTAGAACGATATTGGAGCGATATAGCGATATATAATAAGAAATGATAATTCCCTTAATGCCTTGCCTCGGGGCAAAAAGTATAGTATAATGCATCGGTATTGAATGTGAGCGGGACGGGAGGTAACGGCACGATATGGCAGAGCTTATCATGAAGGGCGCACCCGTGGCGAATACGCTGTGCGCCGAAACGGCCGAACGGGCCGCAAAACTTATAGCGCGCGGGATCACGCCGTGCCTTGCGGTGCTTCGCGTGGGCGAGCGGGAGGAGGACATATCCTACGAGCGCTCGGCGGCAAGACGCTGTGAGAGCGTCGGGGTAAAGGTCAGAAGCGTCGCCCTGCCCGCGGATGCGGACGAGACGGCGGTAAAGGACGCGATAGAGAAGCTCAACCGCGACGAGCTCGTTCACGGGATACTCCTGATGCTACCGCTTCCGGCACCGATGGACACAAGGGTCGTGTGCGATACTCTCTCTCCCGAAAAGGACATCGACGGGGTAAGCTCAGCGGCAATGGCGGATCTCTACGAGGGGCGGGGAGTGCTCTTCGCACCCTGCACCGCGCAGGCCTGCATGGAGCTTCTGCGGCATTACGGCGTAGACGTGTCCGGCAGGCGCGCCGTCATAATCGGCAGAAGCCTGGTGATAGGCCGTCCGGTGTCGATGCTCCTCCTGCGCGAGAATGCTACCGTCACGCTCTGTCACCGCCATACGGAGAATCTCCCGGAAATCACCCGCGAGGCTGATATAGTCATTGCCGCCGCCGGGGAAAAGTGGCTGGTAAGGCCGGAATGGTTAAGCACCGGTCAGGTGGTGCTTGACGTGGGAACAAACTGGGACGAGGAGCTCGGGCGGCTCTGCGGCGACGTAAGCCCCATGGCCGATAGCATTGTCGGCGCGTTCAGCCCCGTGCCCGGAGGTGTCGGCGCCGTGACTACGGCGGTGCTTGCGCGCCATGTGGTTCAGGCCGCGGAAAAAACTGCGGAATAAACGGCTTATGCCGGAAAGTGCGTATAATATGGAAATCAAAGAAGCTCTTGACTATGTAAACGGTACCCGCTGGCGCGGCGCGGAGGCGTCGCTGAGGCGCATAAAGGAACTCATGAACCTGCTCGGCGACCCGCAGAACGGACTCAAATTCGTTCACATCGCCGGGACGAACGGCAAGGGTAGCTGTGCGGCGATGACGGCATCGGTGCTTCGCGCCTGCGGCTACCGCACGGGACTTTATACCTCGCCGTATCTCTATCGCTTTAACGAGCGTATGCAGGTGAACGGCGAGCAGATAGGGGACGAGGCGCTCTGCCGCCACATCTCGGCGGTAAAGGAAAAAGCCGAAAAAATGGACGAACACCCTACGGAGTTCGAGCTTATGACCGCCGCGGCCATGCTCTGGTTCCTTGAGGAAAGATGCGACATAGTCGTGCTTGAGGTGGGGCTGGGCGGACGCTTTGACGCGACGAACGTTATCGACACGCCCGAGTGCAGTATAATAATGAACATCGGCCTTGACCACACCTCGATACTCGGCGGCACCGTTGAGAAAATAGCGGCGGAAAAGGCCGGGATAATCAAGCGCGGCTGTCCGTGTGTGCTGTATTGGCAGGAAAAGAGCGTCACGGAGGTCATAGCCGCGCGTTGCCGCGAGCTTGACGCGCCGCTCATCACGGCGGATTTTTCCGCGATAGAGCCGGTGTTCGACTCGCTTGAGGGGCAGGCGTTTCAGTATAAGGGAGCCATGTACGCACTGCCACTGCTTGGCGAGCATCAGCTCAGAAACGCAGCAGTGGTGCTTGAAGCGGTCGGCGTGCTCCGCGAGCGGGGCTGGCGGCTTGAAAGCGGCGATGTGGAGCACGGGCTGTACGCCACAAGCTGGCCGGGACGCTTCGAGCTGTGTGCCGAGGAGCCGGACTTTATAGTTGACGGCGGGCATAACCCGCAGTGCGCCGAGACAGTTGCGAAAAATCTCGTGCACTATTTTCCCGACAAAAAGCGCGTACTGCTTCTGGGTGTTCTTAAAGATAAGGATTACGGCAAAATGGCGGATATACTTGCGCCCTGCGCGGACGAGTTTGTGACCGTCGCGCCCGACAGCCCCCGTGCGCTGAGCGCGGAGGAGCTGGCGGCGGAGCTTTCACGTTTTTCAAAGCCCGTTACCGCCTGCGCGAGCGTTGCCGAGGCCGTTGACACGGCGAAGGAGCTGGCAGGAGAGGACGGTATGGTGTGCGCGGTCGGGTCGCTCTATCTTGTGGGCGACGTAAGATACGCGCTGGGAATGTATTGAGGTGAAACAATGTCAATGCTTGATATGAGCCTGAGAGAATTTGCGTCGGAACTGTCGTCGCGCTCTGCGGTACCCGGCGGCGGGGGAGCCTCCGCGCTGTGCGCCGCGCTGGCCGCGTCTCTCGGCGGCATGGTGTGCGCGCTTACCTCCGGTAAGGCGCGGTTTGCCGATGTCCAGCCGAAGATCGACGAGCTGACGGCGCGCGCGGAAGGGCTCCGGGATGAGCTTCTGTCACTCATCGACGGCGACGCCGAGGCATTTGAACCGCTCTCAAGGGTGTACTCACTGCCGAAGGACGCGCCGGGACGCGATGAACTCATGGAGGAGTGCCTGCGTAAGGCCGCAGCCGCCCCTATGGCAATACTCCAAAAATGCTGTGAGGTCATCGCCCTGCATGAGGAGCTCTCCGGGTGCTGTAGCCGCCTTGCAATCTCCGATGTCGGCACCGGCGCGGTGCTTGCGTGGGGCGCGATGTACGGCGCGGCGATGAATGTTCTCGTGAACACAAAGCTCATGAAGGACAGCGAATATGCGCAGGAGATGAACCACCGTGTGAACGAGCTTATGGGCGTGTACTGGAAGCGCGCCGATGAGGCTTACGAAAGTATTTTCAGGGAATTGAGCCGAAGCGATACGGCTTGATCATATAAAAGAGCTTGTCGGGATACCGACAAGCCGCAGAGTAGGATACGGTGCGTAAGAGTGCTTTGGGGATGGGAAGTTGCCCCGGGACGAAGAGCGGTCCGAAGAGACTGCCGCGGTGCCGTATCCGCGTCCGCTGCCACGCCCTTTCGTGGCAACATACGAAAGGAGAATCGAATAATGAAAAACAGCAAGACAAGGCGGCTTGCAGTCAACGCCATGCTCAGCGCGATGTATGTCGTACTGAGCCTTGTGTCGATTAAGCTGCCGAACATGAAGATCACGCTGGACTCACTGCCTATCCTTGTGGCGGCAGCGCTGCTCGGGCCGATAGACGGCATGGCGGTCGGCCTGCTGGGGAGCTTCATAAACCAGATGCTGACCTACGGCTTCACGGTGACAACGCCGTTGTGGATACTGCCCGCCGGTGTGCGCGGCATCATGGTCGGCCTGTACGCAAGGCGGCACGGCTTCGACATGAACATCAGGGAGACCGAAATCATCACCATACTCAGCGCGCTTGTCGTCACTGCGCTCAACACCGGTGTCATGTACATCGACAGCAAAATCTTCGGATATTATTCGTGGGCATATGTTTTCGGTGCTGTGATACCGCGTATAATAGCCGGGATACTTACCGCCGCCGTGTTCGCGGCAATACTGCCCGCGCTGGTGCGCGTACTGAGAGAGGATCTTCATATCACCCACGAAACGGAGGAATAAACAATGAATGAAAAAAGACCGCTGAGCGCACAGCTTACACTCAGAGGTATGCTGATCGGCGCACTGGGTGCGGTGATACTTACCTGCTCATCAATGTTCGTCGCGCTCAAGGCATCCGCCCTGCCGTGGCCTATACTCTTTGTGACGCTGGTGTCCGTGTTCTCGCTCAAGGCACTTGGCAAAACCAACGTCAATGAGATAAACGTGACTCATACCGCCATGTCCGCGGGCTCAATGGTGGCCGGGGGACTTGCCTTCACGGTGCCCGGCATATTCATCCTCAACAATAATGCCGAGGTGGATATATGGCAAATGCTCGTCGTGACGCTTGGCGGCACGGTGCTGGGACTTATCTTCACCGCACTCCTTCGCCGCCACTTCATCGAGGAGGCCAATATGCCCTTCGCCATGGGACAGGCCGCGGCCGAGGTGGTAAAGGTCACCGACAGCGAGGAGACGGATAAGACCGAAAGCAGCGACAGGCTCGACCTCAGCGGCAATAAGGCCGCGGCGGTCCTGTTCGGCTCGCTGGGAGTCTCCGGCGTGTGGACATGGCTACGCGATAAGGCGGCGCTCATCCCCTCCTGCACATGGTTCAAGGGTATGCAGAAATACGGCTCCCTCGGCGGCATCTGGTGGTCTCCCATGCTGATGGCGGTGGGCTACATCATCGGCCCCGCAACCATCGCGGTGTGGTTCCTCGGTGCCGTTATAGGGGATCTCGGGATACTCATCGGCGGACAGACGCTCGGCTTCTGGGACTCCGCAGTTGCATCCGGGATAAAAAGCTCTCTGGGACTCGGCTGGATGGTGGGCGTCGGGCTTGCCATAACAGTAAAGGAAATAGCCCCCAGAGCAAAGCAGATGTTTGCCGGAATGTTCGCAGGGAGCGGGAAGCGCGGCGCTCCCGCGGCTGTCGCCATGTCGGTGGCGGTGCTTGTGCTTGCACTGCTGTTCATATTTGTGCTTGATTTGCCTGTGCTCGCCGTCATCATAACGCTCCTCGGCGCGTGGCTCACCACGGCCATGAGCTCGCAGTGCGTCGGTCAGTCGGGCATAAACCCCATGGAGGTATTCGGCATCTTTATCATGGCCATTGCAAAGATATGCTGTAAGCTTGACGTACAGCAGGCGGTGTTTGTCGCGGCCATTATCGCCATCGCCGCGGGACTCACAGGCGACGTAATGAACGACTTCAAGTCCGGCTCCATGCTTCGCACCGACCCGAAGGCACAGTGGATAGCCGAGTGCATCGGCGGCGTGATCGGCGCGGTCACGGCGGTGGGCGTTCTGGCTGTGCTCGTCCGGGCATACGGCGGCGGAGTTTTCGGCAGTGAGATGTTTCCCGCGGCACAGGCGGCGGCAGTCGCCTCCGTTGTGGGCGGCATCGCAAATGTCCCCGTGTTCCTCGGCGGACTTGTCGCGTCCATCATCGTCTATTGCATTACTCCCGCGTTTACCATGCTCGGACTCGGCATATACCTGCCGTTCTACCTCTCGTTCACGGCGTTCATCGGCGGCGCGGTACGCTTCGTCCTCTCAAAGCTCTGTCCGAAAGTTGCCGAGGGCAACGGCGGAGATATCGCGGCGGCGGGACTTCTCGCCGGTGAAGGCTTCATCGGCGTCGTCGTGGCGCTTATTCAGGCGTTCGGAATGATAGCCGCCGCGTGATGCGGATAGAATAACAAAAACATACGCCATGAGCACAACTGTATGCTCCCCACGGTACAGTCTCGAGATCGTCGTTGTCCCGACCACTGCCTACGGGGAGCGTATAGTTTACTCGAGCAGGCAAGAAGCTTATAGGCCTCAACAGATTTCGGAGTAAGCCGCTGCTTTCCCCTCGTATAATATAGTTACGGTTTAAGATATGTGGGGAAACCGCATAAAACCCAC